>DUOK01000110.1 GCA_012838865.1 Bacteroidales bacterium
CACCGGAAGCAATAAAACCACTCCCTGCAGGCACTGCCGTACCACTGTTCTCCCAACGGTAATCCAGGTTGTTTCCTTTCGTACTTACAGCACTCCCTTTTAACTCTGCCGACACGTCCCCGCAAAAAGTGGTTGGACCATTAGCAATCAAATCAGCTGTCAGCTGGTATGCGCCGACTTCAACAACCTCAGAAGAGGCTATTACAGTCGCTCCATCGGTGACCTCCACCGAATAAGCACCCGTCCAGCTATCCCCGGATCGATCAATGGTATAGCTATCACCATCCCCGACAACTACCTCATCCTTATACCAGGTATAGTTGTAAGTATTGACATAGGGTTTCACACTCAGGGGCAGAGGCGTCGTAGCTCCGTCGCAGATGGAGCCCCCACCGACTACTTCCAGAACGACCTTTTCATCGGCGATCTGAATCTCGTTGGATTTGGCCTTACAAGCCAAACCGCCAACGGTCTTGTTAACGACCCCATAGACCGAATATACTTCTGTCTGGTTGGTGGGACTAAAACTCCATGAATTGGGGTTGTCGAGTGGACCGCTCGTTCCGCTTATGGCATCACCATTGCTGTAGTAATATTGGTAGCTGCCCCCATCGGTCGGACTTAAATTAAAAGGAACCGGATAGGAGGTGGAATTATCAAGCAAAACATCTCCTGTACCATCAACAGAAGTCAACACGTAAGGGCCTATTGATTCCGTGGCATTAATGGTAATACGGTAATTGTGTCCGTTGCTGCCGGTTTGGACTTCCACCAAATAACTTTCATCATGAACAAAGCCGGAAATAACAGGATCGAGGGCCTTAGGATCGGACGGAGTAGCTGTAAGCTCTGCCGGAAAACTCCAGGTAAGATCTCCGGTACGCAAACCGGGAGGCATATTAATCCCCGCCACCAACTGCTGACCGGTAATGAAGGCTCCGTCCCCGCCACAAGTATTGTAGGTGACGTCTTTCCAATTCTGTGCCTCCACCTTTGCAAGGGGCGCCAGGAATATACCCACCAACAAAAACACCCACAGTAAAAATCTTGATCCCATATGCCTGGTATTAGATAGCGTAATTAAGGTACGACTCAATTAATTAAATATAATAAAGACGTGACTTTTGTACGCAAAGCTATCAAAAAAAGTTAGTGAAAACCGCATTAAAACACAAGAAAACGTTAAAACTACTGGTCCTGCGCAAGCAAACACCCGTCAAGACAGGATGTTTGTTTATCAGGAAAATTGTTTCTTTAATCAAAACGCAAAAGCACCTTTTCAGGGCGGAAAACACGCTTTCAGAAATTACAAATTATAAGCAGCAAAGGCAAAAAAAAGGTGAAAAATCATGCACAGGCAACAATACAAACTTATATTAAACTGAACAACAATGCATTACACACAAAAACCGAGCGCTAAAAAAAGCTAACAATTTATCAGGGGCGGAGAAATAATTTTTATATTTGACTATGAATTTTAGACCAGCGCGATATGGACAGTAAGATGAAGGCCTTTATGGACGGGGTGCGACAGCACAACCCGGGTGAAGACGAGTTTTTACAGGCGGTACAGGAAGTGGTCGAGAGCATTTGGGACTTTTACCAACAAAATCCGGCCTGGCAGGAAGCCAGTCTGCTGGAGCGCATGGTGGAACCCGAGCGGGTGGTGATGTTTCGGGTGCCCTGGGTGGACGACCGGGGCGATGTGAAGGTGAACCGGGGCTACCGGGTGGAGTTCAACTCGGCCATTGGTCCCTATAAGGGGGGCATTCGCTTTCACCCGAGTGTGAACCTGAGCGGATTGAAATTCCTGGGTTTTGAACAGACTTTTAAAAACAGTCTGACCTCCCTGCCCATGGGTGGTGGCAAGGGCGGGTCGGACTTCAACCCACGGGACAAGTCGGACATGGAAATCATGCGCTTTTGCCAGGCCTTCATGGCCGAACTGTTCCGCCATATTGGTCCCAACACCGACGTGCCGGCCGGCGACATCGGTGTGGGCGGTCGCGAAATAGGTTATATGTTTGGGATGTATAAAAAACTGCGCAACGAGTTTAGCGGAGTCTTCACCGGCAAAGGACGCGAGTACGGGGGCAGTCAGGTACGCCCGGAAGCCACGGGCTTTGGCGCCATCTATTTTGTGCGCGAGGTACTGGTCCTGAAGCAGGACGACTTGAAGGGAAAGACCATTGCGCTGTCGGGCTTTGGCAATGTGGCCTGGGGGGCCGCCTTGAAGGCTACGGAACTGGGCGCCAAGGTGGTGACGATTTCGGGACCGGACGGCTATATTTATGATGCGGAAGGTATTTCGGGCGACAAAATCAACTACATGCTGGAGCTGCGTGCTTCCAATATGGATGTGGTGGCGCCCTACGCCGAGAAATTCGGAGCTCAGTTTTTCCCGGGCAAAAAGCCCTGGGAGCAGGCGGTGGACATCGCCATTCCCTGTGCCATTCAGAATGAACTGAACGAAAACGATGCCCGTATGTTGATAGATAAGGGCTGTAAGTTGATTGCCGAGGCTTCGAACATGGGCTGCACCGCCGAAGCAACGACCCTGGCGGCGGCTGAAATTACCTTTGCGCCGGGTAAGGCGGTAAATGCCGGTGGTGTGGCGGTATCGGGACTGGAAATGAGTCAGAACAGTATGCGCATTGACTGGACGCGGGAGGAGATTGATGCCAAACTGCAGCAGATCATGACCAACATTCACCAGACTTGTGCGCGCTACGGCAAGGAGCCTTCGGGCAAGATCAACTACATAAAGGGGGCCAACATTGGGGGCTTTGTTAAGCTGGCGGAGGCGATGATGGCACAGGGGGTTGTCTGATTCGGTCCACGAATTGCACGAATCGAAGATCAGCGCAGCTAATTGACACGAATTAAGATTGCAGGAATTAGGACGAAGAATAGGAGATGATTGACAGTCACGCGCATATTTATGCAGAACAGTTTGACGAGGACAGAGCTGAGATGATCGAAAGGGCCCGCAACGCGGGCCTTTCGAAAATACTTATGCCCAATATCGACAGCGAGAGTATAGGGTCCATGTTGCAGACCGAAGCGCAGTGGCCGGATATTTGTCACGCCATGATGGGCCTGCATCCTACCTCGGTTAAGGAGAACTACCGGGAGGAATTGGCAGTAGTGGAGGACTGGCTGGGGCGGAGAGCCTTTTTGGCCATCGGTGAAATTGGCATGGATTTGTACTGGGATCAAAGTTTTCAGAAGGAGCAGGAGGAGGCCCTGGGGCTGCAACTGCGCTGGGCGGCGGAGCTGGGACTGCCGGTGGTCTTGCATGTGCGGGAAGCTTTTCCGGAGATTTTCAAGGTTTTTGAGAAGCACTACGACCCGCGACTCACCGGGGTTTTTCACAGTTTTACGGGCAGTGTGGAAGATGCACGACGCATCTTGCAGCTGCCGGACTTTTACCTGGGCATCAACGGGGTGGTGACTTATAAGAAGTCGCATTTGCCGGAAGTGTTGGCCGAGGTGGGTTTTGAACGCCTCTTACTGGAGACGGATGCGCCCTACTTGCCGCCGGTGCCCTACCGCGGCAAGCGGAACGAGCCGGCCTACCTGGTGCAGGTGCGCGATAAGCTGGCCGAAATTTTCGGACGGGAGGCACAGGACATTACGAACAGCACTACCGCCAATGCGCAAAAGCTGTTTAAGCTGTAAAAACAGGATTTCATTATTAAGACAAAAGGTGGAACAGAAGTTACTGATCATATATACCGGGGGGACCATAGGTATGGTCAAGGACCCGGATACCAATACGCTCAAACCTTTTGAGTTCGATAAGATGTACCAGTGGGTGCCCGAACTGAAGAAGTTCGACTTTAAGGTGGAGTACTTGTCCTTTGCGCCCCCGGTGGATTCTTCGATGATGGACCCGGCCATTTGGATTAAGCTGGCGGTGCTCATCGAGGAAAACTACCACAACTACGAAGGTTTTGTTATTCTGCACGGCACCGACACCATGGCCTACACGGCCAGCGCCCTCAGCTTTTTAATGCACAACCTCAACAAGCCGGTCATTCTCACGGGCAGTCAGCTGCCCATGGGGGCCATACGGACCGACGGCAAGGAGAATCTGCTTACGGCCTTGCAGATTGCCTCGGCCCAAAAAAACGGACAGGCCCTGGTGCCGGAGGTCTGCATTTATTTCCAGGACAAACTTTTCAGGGGAAATCGTACCACCAAGTACAATGCGGAACATTTTCATCCTTTCCGGTCGGACAATTACCCGGCCCTGGCTGAGGTGGGCATCCACATCAAGTACAACTACCCTTACATCCGCTACGGCACCGATGAGGGACATTTTCATGTGAGTCGCAAAATGGACACGGCCATTGCCCTGATCAAAATCTTTCCGGGCATGACCCCCTGGGTGCTGAATGCCTTGCTGCAAGCCGAAGGGATCAAGGCCGTGGTGCTCGAGACCTACGGTTCGGGCAACGCACCCACCCACAAATGGTTCCTCGATGCCCTGGAGGGCGCCACCAAGAGAGGGTTAATAATTGTTAATGTTACACAGTGTTTGGCGGGCAGTGTAGAAATGTGGCGCTACGAAACGGGCCTCCGCCTTTCCAATTTGGGCCTTGTAAGCGGGCACGATATGACCACCGAAGCCGCAGTAACCAAGGCTATGTACCTTTTGGCCAACAGCAGCAACCCCAACGAAATCAAGGAAAATATGGGCAAATCACTGAAAGGTGAAATAAGTCACTAAAGATTTGTCGTTCTTATATTTTTTGTATTTTGCGCCCGCCTAAGCAACAGAAAACAAAGTCCTTTTGTGCATTAAAGCCGCCAATGGTCGTGTTTTTAAACAGGGGAAGCGTAAAAAAATGTAATCTAAAATATTTGTTTTTAGCAAATGATAGATTTATTTTTGTCTTTATTGTTTTTAGCAAATTCAAGAACAAAACATTCAATCATTGAGTATTAACAAACCAATACAAATTTCAAATTAAGAACAGATTATGAAAAAGCTATTTGCGTTTTTAGCAGTTTTTGGGATGCTTAGTTTTTCAGCGGCATCGACCATTTATGCTCAGGAAGAGCAAGCCGCAGCCACTGAGGAGGTAAGCACCCAGGAGGATGCAGCTGTTGTAGAGGATGTGGTAGAGCCCGTTAGTCAGGTTGACGAAGCAGCTCTGGCCAAGGAAGAGCAAGGTATCCACAAGCAAATTAAGGCCAAATTCATTGAAGGTGGTGCCATATTTATGAGCTTTATCTTATTGTCGCTGATTTTTGGTCTGGCCCTTTGTATCGAAAGGATCATTTACCTGAATCTGGCTTCTACCAACACCAAAAAATTGCTCAAGAACATTGAGGATGCCCTTCAGGAAGGTGGCGTTGAAGCTGCCAAGGAAATTTGCCGCAACACTCGCGGACCTGTTGCTTCTATTTTCTACCAGGGTCTGGACCGTTACGACGAAGGCATTGAGGTTATTGAGAAATCTGTAGTTTCTTACGGCTCGGTTCAAATGGGTCTTTTGGAAAAAGGACTTACCTGGATCTCTCTTTTCATCGCTATTGCGCCTATGTTGGGTTTCATGGGTACCGTAATCGGTATGATTGATGCTTTTGACCAAATTCAGGCTATGGGTGACATTTCTGCTTCTGCCGTTGCCGGTGGTATTAAGGTCGCCTTGATTACAACCGTATCCGGTTTGATCGTTGCCATTATCCTGCAGGTGTTCTACAACTACATCGTATCAAAAATCGATGGCATTGTAAACTCTATGGAAGATGCTTCCATCTCTTTGCTGGATATTCTGGTAAAATACAACGTTAAAAAATAAGACTGAATCATGACCAAATTATCAAAATTATTAAACATTGTGTTGTATCTGCTGCTGGCAGTGACCCTTGTTTTCGCCGGTTTGTTCTATTTCGGAGGCATTGTTGAGGGAGCCACTTACCTGACCCCCAACTACACCGAAACCTTTTTGAACTGGGGAATTGCATTGGTATTTGGGACAGCTGCAGTCACCATTCTGGCAGAAATCATTAAGTTGGTGCTGAACCCCAAAAATGCGGTTCGTTCCCTGCTTTCGATTCTGTTCCTGGCAGTAGTGGTATTCATTGCCTACAGTCTGGCCGACGCCACCCCACTGGTACTGGTTGGTTATGAAGGGCCCGATAACGTGCCTTCCATGCTGTTGATGGCGGATACCTTCCTGTATTCGATGTACTTTCTGTTTGGTGCAGCATTTCTGGCCATATTGTACGCCGAGCTGTCCAGGATTTTCCGTTAACACTTTTGGGTTGCTTTATGCAATTCCACTAGATAAAACATTAGTAACCTATGGCTAGAAGAGAAACACCGGAAGTAAATGCGGGATCGATGGCAGATATTGCCTTCTTGCTCCTGATTTTCTTCCTGATGACCACCACCATGAGTACGGATGCCGGATTGGGTCGTACCCTTCCGCCGCCCATTCCGCCGAATGAGCAGCCGCCCCCACCAATTAGGGAGCGGAACGTATTTGAGGTGCTGATCAACGCCAACAACCAGTTGCTGGTTGAGGGTAAGCCCATGGACTTGAAAGATCTGAAAGATGCTGCCAAGGAGTTCATCGAAAACCCGATGAATCTGGAAACCATGCCCGAAAGGAGAACCATTGAAGTGGACCTGATTGGTCCCATCACAACGACTCCCAACGCGGTAATTTCGCTCCAGAACGACAGGGGAACTCAGTACCAGACTTACCTGGCGGTTCAAAACGAATTGCAAAGAGCTTACAGTGAACTGAGGGAGCAATTGGCCAAAAGTCACTTCAACAAGAGCTACAGCGAACTCAGTCCCGATGAGCAAAAAGCCGTTCGTGAGGTTTATCCGCAAAAAATTTCCGAAGCTGAACCACGTAACGTAGGAGGAGGAAGATAATGGCAAGATTTAGAAAAAAGAAACCTTCAGGACCGGGTGCTATTAGCACCGCTTCGCTTCCAGATATTGTATTTATGCTTTTGTTCTTCTTTATGGTGAGTACCACCATGAAGGAAGTAGATTTAAAAGTACAGGTACGCAACGCGGAAGCCACCGAACTGACCAAACTGGAGAAGAAGTCACTGGTAACCTATATTTATGTAGGGGTGCCCAATCGCCAGTATCAGGGACGTTACGGTACGGAGCCCCGGCTTCAGCTTAACGATCAGTTTGCCTCAGTGGACGATATTCAGAGTTACATCGTTCAGGAGCGCGAATCGATGAAAGAAAATGAGCGCCAGTTGATGACGGTCTCTATTAAGGCCGACTACGACTGCCCGATGGGCATTATAACCGATATCAAACAGGCTCTGCGTAATTCACAGGCTTTGAAAATCAGTTATTCTGCCATCCATGGTGACAACTTCACCAGAAACTAGAGCATAAAACCGTTCTTATAAACAACAAAGGGCTTGCCGGTATCGGCAAGCCCTTTGTTGTTTACTACAATCTTAACCTATCTCTCTTCGCCTTAAGGCTGTTTAGTCTGACGCCGCGCCACCCGGTAGTAAGCCAGCAGGGTCAACAAAAAGTAGAGCAGCGCCTGAACCAACAAAAAACCAAGGGCGGGACCGATGTGCTCCATACCGGCGCCCATGGTACGTACCCTGAGCCAGGCAGGCACCATGGTGGTAGAGGGAAAAACATGGGCCAGGGTCTGCAACCACGAAGGGATGGCCGAGGCCGGCCAGGAAAGACCGGTCAGAAACAAGACCAGGGGCGACAAAAACACCACAAACAAAATGGAATGTTCGCGTCGGGCAAAGAAAGTTGAAAGAGCCATGCCCAAAAAGATAACGGCCAGTAAAAAGGGCAGCATCAAGGCCAGGGCGGGCAGCCAGCTGGTTTTATCGGGCAGCGAAAACCAATGATAGACCCATACCTGGGTGATGACCAGATTGAGCAAATATAGGCTTAAATAGGCGCCCGCCTTACCCAGCACCACCGGGACGATGCCGCCTTTGTGCAAAGCGCCCGGTACGGCAAAGCGAAAGCGACCGCGCTCCCTGTCGGTACCGCCCAGTAAGCCAATGCCGATCAGGAGCGTTTGCTGGATGATGACCAGCAACAAACCGGGTACTACAAAGCTGTTGTAGCCACCGGAGGGATTAAACAAAAGGGTGGTACGCAGCGCCACCGGGTCGCGTTGCCTGAGGGCCTGTTCCATGGGGAGACCCGAAGCCAGCAGCCGGCGGACTTCCACGCCGCCTGAGAAGGTGCCTACGGCCTGCAGTGCGCCCATCATACTTTGTTTGTAAAGCAGAAAATAAGCGGCATCGCTGTAGATGCCCACCTGGGTATGTTTGCCGGCCATAATATCCTGCTCAAAAGCTTCGGGGAGCACCAATACGGCGTTTACCTCGCCCGCATAAAACAGGCCTTCGGCTTCCTTCAGCGAGGGGGCCTGACGACTCAAGTGCAATTCTTCGGTGGCATCGACCATACGGGCGACTTGTCGACTCGTAGCTGTGCCGTCGAGATCGACCAGAGCTACTGGCACCTCTTGCAGCACTTCCTTCTTATAAGCCAAGCCATAAATCAAGGGATAAATAATCAGCGCCAAAAACAAAATCAGTAAAGCGCCGGTGTCTTTGACTATGGCCAACAACTCTTCGCGATAAAAACGGCTGGTAAGTTGCAAACCCACGCTAAGGGATCTTATAAATTGCATGTTTGTGCGTTTTAAGGATGGAATGGAGGCCTTCAGCAACGGTGCCGGAAGCGTTCGCTCAGCAATACACGTTTGAGGCGGGGCATACACAACAGGCCCAGTCCCACAAAAACCAACAGACCGGAAAGGGGCAGCACGGTGGCTTGTAAGGGCTCTGCACGGAGGGCCTGACCAATAAACACCTTCATCCAATGGTAGTAAGGGAAAAGCGCAGCAAGTATCCGGGCGGCCAAAGGCATGCCCATCACCGGAAAGGTAAGCCCCGAGTAGGTAAAGGCCAGCATGGCGTAGGCACTGCCCAGGGATAGGGACAAGCGGGCATTGGCGGTAAGGGCCACCAAAAGCACACCCACCATTTGGTAGGCCAGGAGCAGCAGGACCTGAGCCAGCATTATGGCCGCCCAGTAACCCTGAAGCGGAAAGCCAAGGTGGCGGGCCAACATATAATGCATGACCGCCACATTGACCAACATAAGCAGGAAATGCGGCAGAAGCTTTCCGCTTAAAGCCACCAGCATACTGTCCCCGGCGGCAGCCAGCCATTCCCCGCCTGTGCCTTCCCGAATTTCCATACCAATGGCATAGATGGCCCCGAGAAGGGTGAATACGACCACCAGCAAAGGCAGCAGGGCGGTCACCAAAAACCAGGCGTAATTGGTATAGGGATTAAACAGCACATGCGCATCCAGTCCCACCGCATAAACCTGACCATAGGCCAGCTCCGGCGCCAGGCCCTTTTTGGTGGCGACTTGGAGCTTAATGCCGGTAGAAAGGGTGGTAAGCACCCGGTGAATGCCGCTTTGCAACAAGCCGCCTTTCAGCACATTGGTATTGTTGACCATCAGGTCGAGGGTACTTCCCTCTCCCTTTAATACCGCTTGCTCAAAACCCTTTGGCAAGTACAAAATGGCCTCGACTTCGCCCTTAAGCAGGGCTTCCCGGGCCTGGTGCAAATCGCTCCACTTGTTTTCTGTTTGGGCAATGCGGCTGGCATCAAGCATACGTACCAACTGCCGCGACAGGGCGGTCTGATCCTGGTTGACCACAGCTACCGGCAAATTGGAAGGCACCCCGGCCGCAAAAATATTCATCACCAGCAAAAAGGCCAGAAGGGGCCCCAGGATGCCGAGAAACCAGTAGACACGGTGACTCCCTATCCTGTCCCACTCCCTGAGCATCACCTTTAAAAAGGGACGATGCTTCTTGCCCTGTTCCTTGGTAGCTGTCATTTCCTCTGTTTTTCGTCCCAGTTGACCAAGGCGCTCATGCCGGGTCGCAAACCTTCAATCTTAGCCACCGGTCGGGCATGCACTTCAAAGCTCTTTCGGTCAAAATCACCGGTGGTTTTGGTGGCGTTCCAGGTAGCAAAATCACCAAGGGCAGCGATGTAACTCACCTCCAATTCTACGACCTGCCCACCCAGGGCAGGGAAACGAGCTTCAAAACGGTCGCCCTTACGCAAACCGGCCAGCATATCTTCCCTGAGATTAAAAACCACCCATACTTCGCTCAAATCCACCAGCGTAACTACCGGAAAGCCTGCCGGAGTCAGTTCACCCCGCTCCGACAGAATGTTGGCGACCTCACCATTGATGGGTGCATAAGCCCGTGTTTCGTGCAGGAAGGCGCTTACTTCGGCAATAACTGCGTCTGCCTTACGAACCATCGCAGCAGCCGCCTCTTTGTCCTCCGACCGCGCACCTCCCTTTGCCTTCTCCCAGATGGCCCGGGCGGCTCCAGCGGTTTCCCGGGCAATGGTCAACTGCATTTCCATTTCATCCCTGCGCTGCGCGGGCACCACGCCACGCTCGTACAGGTTTTGAATGCGCTCGTTACTTTTCTCGGCAAAGTCGAGGGCGGCTGTGGCCTTCAGGTAAGTATTGTAAGCTGCCTGCACATCCTCTTTTTGGGCTCCGCTCAAGGCTTTTAGGTGTTGGGCTTCGGCGGCCATACGGGCGGCCTGGGCCTGACCAAGGCGTGCCTCGACTTCGGGACTCTCAACGGAGAATAAAAAGTCGCCCTGCCTTACACTTTGTCCCCGGTAAACAGCCAGGGAGTCGATGCGACCGGTCAGCTTGAGGGAGACTTTCACCTGAGTGGCTTCCACCTGTCCCTGTACCTCCAGTGGCACCGGTTTGGCCAACAACCAGGTGGTATAAAGGAGAAAAATCAAGAGGGCGCTGATCAGGGCTCCTGCTATGATGTTACGGTTCTGCTTCATGGGTTCTGTATTTATTTTATTGCTGTGTCATATAATGGGTAAAATATTCGGGCATTCCGGCCAGCTCGAGTAAGCGGGCCAGGGCCAGGTCGTACTGATACATGGCCTGGAGTCGTTCTATGCGCACTTTAGATACGGCCAGGGAGGCCTCGGTGACTTCGGTGCTGGTGGCCAGTCCCTCGCTAAAGGCTTCGCGCCGCACCCTTTGGTACTCTGCGGCAAAACTTTCGGCAGCTGCGAGTTCCTGCAATTGCTCAAGTGCCATCTGTAATTCCTGATACATTTTTTCAAGACCCAGCTCCACGTCGCGGGAAGCTTTGCTGAAGGCACTTAAGACTTGCTCTTCCTGCAAACGGGCCGAGCGGTATTTGTGTCGCGCCGAAGTACCGCCAAACAGCTTCCAACTGAAAGTAAGTCCCACCATATAATCGGACATATTGGGCGACAAATCGTAGGAAGCCAGGTTGTAATTACCAAAAGCGGCTACTGTGGGCAGCAGGCCCGAGCGCTCGACCCGGGAGGCTTGGGCAGCAAGGTTTTGCTTGGCTTCGACCTGGCGCAACTGGGGGTTGGCTTCGGCCGCCCGTTGCTTGAAAAAGCTCAGGGGCTCGAGGGTGGGACTGTAAAACAGCTGGGTGAGGGGCAGGTAGTCCACCGCGGCGGTGTCGGCGAGACTGTTGGCCAATGCTTCGTTGAGCAGACGGCGTTGGCGACCGGCTTTTTTATACTCCCGCTCGGCCTGGGCATGCATCACCTGGGCATGCAAGTACTCGGCCCGCGCCAACAGGCCCTCCTCGTACATCTGAGTCGCATCGTTCAGATGCGCCGCCATGGCTTCAAGGACTTCACCACGTACCAGCTCTGCTTCTCTGGCCAGGGCAAGACCAAAATAACGCTCCGCCACTTCGGACATCAGTCGCCCCGTGCTATGCCTTTCCACTTCGGCAGCTTCGTTGATGCGAATGCGGGCGGCCTCGTTGGCTGCCGAAATCCGCCCACCCGTAAAAAGGGGCCAGGTGGCCCCTGCGCTCAGGGTGCCAAAGGGGGACTTCTGAATGAGTTTGTCCCATTCCCCGTTTTCAACGGCCAATAAGCCTTCGGCCAACTGCTGTCGCACGGCCTGGGTCGAAACGGCATCGGGCAAAACGGGCAGCTGCGCTGCCGTGTTGGGGTCGGGATTGGGCACGCCGCTGAACTGTCCGTATTGCGACAACGCGCCATACAGAGGGGTTATGGCGTCCTTTACGCCGTGCATATCAATGGTAATGTCGTCGGACAACACGACAAAGTTGGCGGACAAAGAGACCTGGGGCAGGCGCAAGGTCCGGACAGCCTTCCACTCGGTCTCCGCACGCCGCTTTTGCAACACGGCCTGCTGTACCGCCTCATTGTTCTGCAGTGCGGTTTGCAGCGCCTCCTCAAAACTTAAAGGCTCCGGGTTTTGCGCA
>DUOK01000111.1 GCA_012838865.1 Bacteroidales bacterium
AAAAAAGGCTGCCTTAATCGGGCAGCCTTTTTTGATGAGGTGTTACAGCGTTATCGACCATTGGTCTTCGAGATTGCTCTTCCAGTCGCTGAACTTTTCGTTGCCGCCCCGTACCTTCCAGTCGCTGTCGATGGTCAGTTTGCTGCTGATGCCGCCACGGGGATTAAATACCATAACCACACGCACACGCTCCGGCTCGTACACTTCCATCAAATGATCGTAAAATACATTGATGAGGCGCTCGTACGACACGGTAATGTTGCGCAGGTGATACACGTACTGTTTCAGTGATTTGAGTTCGATGATTCTCTTTTTTGGGTAGAAGGTAATGAAAACATCGGCAAAATCGGGTTGCTCCTTTACCCCTAAGAAGGTGAACTCAGGAATTTTAATCTTGATTTCGTAGGCTTCACCGGTAGGATTGGGCAGCCCCTTCAGAATGGAAGCGTCTATGTCCTTGTAGGTCAATATCTTTTTTTCCATGATAAGTTGTAATGTGTTGTTGGCTTTGAAATTGAAAGCGCAAAGTTAGTGTTTTAGTTCAG
Organism: Bacteroidales bacterium; assembly: GCA_012838865.1. GTDB lineage: Bacteria > Bacteroidota > Bacteroidia > Bacteroidales > Marinilabiliaceae > Geofilum. The sequence goes on from DUOK01000111.1 coordinate 546, forward strand.
TTGAAAAAACTTTTCCTACCTTTGCGCCAAATTATAAATGCAGCAAAAAGTGGGAAGATCCAGAAGAAACAAGCCCTTGTTGGAGCGCCTGGTGGTGACCGATGTGGCGGCCGAGGGAAAGGCTATGGGAAAGGTAGACGATAAGGTGGTTTTTGTGACCCAGGCCGTTCCGGGCGACATCGTTGACGTGCAGGTGAATAAAAAGCGCAGGTCCTACTACGAGGGTTTTCCGGTGAAATTCCACCACTATTCCGATTTGCGGGTTGAACCTTTTTGCGCGCATTTTGGGGTTTGCGGCGGTTGCAAATGGCAGAGTCTGCCCTATGCCGAACAACTTAAGTTTAAGGAGCGGGAAGTGGTCAACAATCTCCAGCGCATAGGCAAAGTGGAACTGCCCGAGGTACAGTCCATCATGGGCTCCCCCGCCGAGCGCTTTTACCGCAACAAGCTGGAGTTCACCTTTTCGAACAAGCGCTGGCTGAGTCTCGAAGAAATGGAGCGCGAGGAAGAAGTGGAGAACAAGAACGGTCTGGGTTTTCACATTCCGGGAATGTTTGATAAGGTGGTGGACATTGCTCAATGTCATTTGATGGCCGAGCCTTCTAATGCCATTCGTAATGCTTTGCGCGAGTATGCCCTGGCCAATGCATTGCCCTTTTACGATTTGCGCGCAAAAGCGGGATTTTTGCGCACCTTAATGATACGCAATACCTCTTTGGGGGAGGTGATGGTGGTTTTATCGCTCTTTCAGGAGGACGAGTCCGCCCGCAAGGCCTTGTTCGATCATCTGATTGGCCTTTTTCCCGATGTTACTTCCTGGATGTACGTCATCAATCCCAAGGCCAACGATACCATTGGCGATTTGGACATTCAGCTTTATGCCGGTCGCGACCATATATTTGAGGAGATGGAGGGATTGAAATTTAAGATTGGTCCCAAGTCCTTTTTCCAGACCAACTCTGAGCAGGCCCTGCATCTGTACCAGGTAGCGCGCGAATTTGCCGGCTTAAGCGGCAAGGAGGTGGTGTACGACTTGTACACCGGTACGGGCACCATAGCCAATTTTGTGGCCCGCCAGGCGGCCAAGGTGGTGGGCATCGAGTACGTGCCCGAAGCCATTGAAGATGCCGTGGTCAATGCAAAGATTAACCAGATTGACAATACGGTGTTTATGGCGGGGGACATGAAGGACCTGCTTACAGCCGAGCTGTTTGAAGAGCACGGTCGCCCCGATGTCATCATTACCGATCCTCCGCGTGCCGGAATGCATGCCGATGTGGTGCAAACCATCCTGAATGCGGCCCCCGATAAGATCGTATATGTGAGCTGTAACTCGGCCACCCAGGCGCGTGATT
>DUOK01000112.1 GCA_012838865.1 Bacteroidales bacterium
AAGGAAATCGAGCGTGTGGTTTTTCCCGGAAATATCGAAGTGACCGGTGGCGATATTGTTTCCGATGAGGATGGAGAGTTCTTTACAGTGGTAGTTCCTTCCGGACTAACTGAGAGTGGCGCTTTGTTTGCCTTCGGTGCCAACGGTGGTGCTTATTCTCCCGCCTATTTCAACTTCAAAGAGGGGGTCATTCTCGATTTTGATGGTTTGGGTCAGCAAGGCTTTTGGAGCTGGAGCGAGACCGGCAGCATGATAAACGACGAGGACCTGGAATCAGCTGTAGTTGGTGAAGGCACTCAGTCGCAAGGTAATTATGTGGCCCATCGTCCCGCCCGCGTTGCCGAGTTTAATGTAGCCAACCGTCGTTCGGAGGTGTGGACCGCCGGTAATGATGTGGACGATTGGCGGGGTCAGTTGACTCCCCACATCCCGGCCACGACGCCTGTAAACCAGGTGGCCTTTCAGTTCGATGTGTATGTGCCCCAGCCCTGGTCCGGAACCGGTTTCCTCAAACTCCTTTTGATGAACAACTACAACGGAGGCGAATGGGCAGGATATACCTACAACTATGTGCCCTGGATCGACAACAAAGAGGTAGTTCCCTTTGAGACCGAAGGCTGGGTAACGGTAACCGTTCCTTTCAGTGATTTCTATGGTTTCTCTGAACCTGAGGAGGGGGAGGAGTTTACCTTCGAGGATGTATTGGCCGCAAGGGAAGGAGCTACCTACAAAAACTTCGGTATTTATTTCGAAAACTCCGATTTCAACCTGGGTCAGCTTACCGGAAACGATGCGGATGCTGAAACGGAATTTGCCGGATCGGCCTTCACGCTGAACGTTTATACCGACAACTGGCGCGTAGTGCCCCTCGAGCAGCCGGAGTATTCCGATTTTCCGGATGAAGAAGAAGCTGAGTAAGTTTTTTATCAGACAAGTAAAATGAAACATATGAAATATAAAAGCATATTGCCTCTGGCGGCCCTGGCCTTTTTAATGGCCACCGCCTGCGACGATTCCAAGATGGAATGGGTAGAGCGCGATCCGGCAACAGAGATTACACCTGCCGAAATTCCGCTGAGTCTGGCCGAGAAAATTGCCAGGTACGATGACCTCCTGGCCTATACCGATTTGAATTTGGGGGTTGGGGTGGATTTGGCCAGCTACATGGAAGCGGGTAAGTACGACAGTATTGTGAACGACAACTTTCGGGAAATCGTTATTGGTTACGACATGAAGCACGGCGCCATGGTGAACGGTCGTGGCGAAATCAACTTTGAAACGGTTGACGCACTGGTGGCCAAGGCTAAGGAAAATGGCCTTCATGTTTATGGCCACACCCTGGTATGGCACACCAACCAGAATGCCAGTTATTTGAACAGCCTGATTGCGCCTGAAATTATTCCTGCACCCGCAGGCAGTAATTTGCTCGACGTGTCGGGTCTGGAAGACGGCAGTTTTACCGGGTGGAACAGAGCCAATCCCGGAGAGGGCATTACTGTTGAAGAAGGTGCCGGTATGGGTACCGGAAGCAATGCTGTGAAGTTGGTGGCCAGTGCCACTTCTACCAATTACTGGGATCTTCAGTTGAAGAGTCCTGAAATTCCTTTTGTTGCAGGGCACACCTACCAGGTCACCTTTTTTATCCGAAGTGATGATGCCGGTCAAGGCCGCATTTCTTTACCTGGTAATGTTAATGAGTATCCCTGGATCGATTGGACAGGAAGCGGCTCGGGCACCGAGTCCTTCACCACTTCGGCCGCCTGGCAACAGGTGCAGTTCAATATTACCGAAATGGCAGAAGGCTCCGATGCCTTTCTCCTTTCCTTTGACCTTGGAAAACTACCCGGGGTGACTTACTACATCGACATCGATAATCTGAGTGTAATTGACCTGGATGCCGAGCCAACGGTGGTAAATATGGTAGCCAATGGTGATTTTGAGTCGGGCCTTGATGGTTGGAGTAAGTGGAACGGTCCGGACGGGCAGCCCACCCATGCCACCGGCAGCGACGCCTTCCAGGGCGAAGGGGCCATGCGCGTAGAGCACGAGCTCAACGATCCAGGCAGCCAGTGGCAGGTGCAAATCCACACCGATTTTACCGAGGTGCTTTCTGAAGGCGATTATAAAGTGTCCTATTACATTCGTTCGGAGGCGCCCGGAAGTGTACGTTGTTCAACTACAGGAACCGCAAGGTATCAGGGCGACCAAACGACCAACAGTACCTGGCAGCTTATCGAGTGGACCATTACTTCGGATGGCGCCATTGAAGGGCTGAATTTTGATTTGGGTGCCGTTTCCGGAGTCTATTACATCGATAATGTGGTGGTAAGTCCGGTAGAGGCCCCGGCAGGTGCGCCCGCGCTGAAGAGTGCCACCATTATTGAGAAAACCGATGAGGAAAAGACCCAGCTTATTGGGGAAGCTATGGAAAGCTGGATCACCGCCATGATGACGCATTACAAAGGCGACGTTAAAGCCTGGGACGTTTTGAACGAGCCCATGAAGGAAAACGGCACTTTGCGCGATGGCAACGTGGCTGAGCCGGCCGACGATGAGTTTTACTGGGTGAAGTACCTGGGTGAGGATTTGGCTCTTAAAGCTTTCCAGTTGGCTCGTGAGCACGGTGGCGACGATCAGCTTCTGTTTATGAACGATTACAATTTGGAGAATCCTGCCAAAGTAGATGGTTTTATCGCTTACGCCCAGGATCAAATCGCGAAGGGTGCTCCCATCGACGGATTGGGCACACAAATGCACGTGAGCCTTTCCACCTCCAAGGAGAACATCGCTGAGATGTTTAGCAAGTTGGCCGCAACCGGTCTGCTGGTGAAGGTGTCGGAACTGGATGTGCAGGTGGGTACTACCACACCCTCGTTGGAGCAATTGCTGCAACAGGCCGAGATGTACCAGTACATTGTTGAAAAGTACCTGGAGTTGGTTCCTGCCGAACAACAATACGGCATTACCGTTTGGGGCATTCAGGACCCCGATGGCAAAGGTTATTGGCTGGAAGACGATGCGCCTACTTTGTGGGACAAGAATTACGGACGGAAGCCTGCCTATAAGTACTTTGTCGATGGCCTGGCCGGACGCGACGTAAGTGAAGATTTCGACGGATTAGATTATTATTAAAGCAAGCTATGGTTTCACTCTTTAAGGGAGGGTGATTGGCGAAGGGGAAGATGCTGTTATGCAGTGTTTTCCCCTTCTTTTATGTCGCCAGGGAGGAGGGCCAAAAATTATACCCTGAATCACGGAACTTTGGTGACTCATTTGCAACAGGCTTTTATGTATCTGAGTTGCCCAACCCGAATTTGGGATGGGAGTTTACCGAGACCATGAACTATGGTTTGGATTTCTCTTTGTTGAGTCATCGTTTGAGCGGTACCTTTGAATACTATCAACAAACGACCAAAGACCTTTTGTTCCGTGTTAACCTGCCGTCTACTTCCGGTGTAGGAAGTTACATGGCCAATATCGGTGAATCTGAAAATAAAGGTTTTGAATTAAGTCTTAACGGAGTTATTGTTGACGATCGTAATGGATGGAGCTGGGATGCCGGCATCAACCTGTATGCCAACCGTAACAAGCTGACCAAACTGGCCTCGGGTCAGGAAAGAGATGAGAACAACTGGTGGTTTGTTGGTCACCCGATAGATGTGATTTTTGATTACGAGAAGGTTGGTCTTTGGCAGGAAGACGATGCACATCGCGACATCCTGGAGCCCGGAGGCAATGCCGGTATGATTAAGGTGAAATATACCGGAGAGTACAACGCCGACGGAACGCCCGTTCGTGCCATTGGACCTGATGACCGTCAGATTCTGAGTCTTGAGCCCAAGTTTCAAGGTGGTTTTAACACGCGTGTAGCCTATAAGAATTGGGACTTGAGCGTTGTAGGTGCCTTCAAAAAGGATGGCGTCCTTATCAGCACCCTGCACTCTTCTTCGGGTTATCTGAATATGATGAGCGGACGAAGAAACAACGTGAAGGTCGATTATTGGACCCCCGAAAACACTGGAGCCAAGTATCCTAAGCCAGGAGGCGTTGTTAGTAACGACAACCCCAAATACGGCAGTACTTTGGGCTACTTTGATGCTACTTACATGAAGGTTAGAACCATTACTCTGGGTTACAACTTCAACAAATCGCTGCTCGATAATTTTGGCATTGAGCGTTTGCGTATGTATGCGACCATCCAGAATCCTTTTGTGATGTTCAGCCCCTTTAATGATGAAACGGGTCTTGATCCGGAAACCAACTCTTATGGAGACGAAAATGCTGCTGTTACGACTCAGTATAAGCAACGCTTGCTTACTGTTGGTACCAACTCACCAGCTACCCGTAACTTCTTGTTTGGTTTAAATCTGACCTTCTAATATTGAATTTCTCTAAAAATTATCTTTATGAAAAGAAAGCATTTTAAATTATATCTGGGAA
>DUOK01000113.1 GCA_012838865.1 Bacteroidales bacterium
ATGGGCATGTTCACTTTGTACTTGTCGTTGATCTCCTTGATGCTTTTTGCGGCGTAGTAGCCTTCGGCAATCATCAGCATTTCGAGCTGGGCACTTTTTACCGAGTAGCCTTTGCCTATCATGGTGCCGAAGGTGCGGTTGCGACTGAATTGGGAGTAGCAGGTAACCAGCAGGTCGCCCAAATAGGCCGAGCTTTTGATGTCGCGGGTGATGGGGTGTACGGTATCTACAAAGCGCTTGATTTCCTGAATGGCGTTGGAGATGAGTACGGCCTGAAAGTTATCGCCGTAGCCCTGTCCGTGACAGATTCCGGAGGCCACGGCCATGATGTTTTTCAGTACGGCCGAGTACTCGGTACCGTATATGTCGTCGCTCACTACGGTTTTGATGAAGCTGCACTGCAGGCGTTCGGCAAATTCGCGGCCGCGACGGGTATCCTGACAGGCAATGGTGAGGTAGGACAGGCGTTCGAGGGCGACTTCCTCGGCGTGGCAGGGTCCGGAGATGACGGCAATCTGGTCGAGGGGCACTTCGTGCATTTTGTGAAAGTAGCTGCCCACCACCAGGTTGTGCTCGGGTACCAGTCCTTTGATGGCCGAGGCGATGAACTTGTCCTTCAGCGGCAGGGTGAGTCCCTGTATGGTCTCGATTAAGAAGGCCGATGGGTTGGCGAAAATGAGGATGTCCGAATTTTCGACCACTTCATTGATGTCGGCGCTGAAATCAATGCGGTCGGTATCGAAGCCGACGGAGGTCAGGTAGTTGGGATTGTGCCCAATGCGCCGGAACTTTTCGATTTGTTCGGGATTGCGGAAGAACCAGCTGATGCGTTCTGAATTGATCAGTACCATTTTGGCAATGGCTGTGGCCCAACTGCCACTTCCTACAATACCTATTCTCGCCGTGCTTAGGTCCATGATGTTTTATTTAATCCAGTCGGCCACCTGCTCCTTTGAGGGGTTGGTCAAGCCGAGCTTGTTCTTTTTGTTTACGCCGCACAAATCCTGGTGGAGTTTGTTGGGGTTTTCTACTTCGCTGAGTTGTTTCAGGGTTTGTAAGCCTGCTTTGCGCAGGGCGGGTACCCATTCGGCGGGTATGCCTTTCTCAATGAATTTTTCGTCGCTGTCTTTTTCGGCTTTCTTCTCGGGCCGCATTTGGGGGAAGAAGAGGACTTCCTGAATGGAGGCCTGGTTGGTCATGAACATGGTCAGGCGGTCGATGCCGATGCCCATGCCGGAGGTGGGGGGCATGCCGTATTCGAGGGCACGCACAAAGTCGTGGTCGATGAACATGGCCTCGTCGTCGCCTTTTTCGGACAGGCGCAACTGCTCCTGAAAACGGTCCAGCTGGTCGATGGGGTCGTTCAGCTCGCTGTAGGCGTTGGCCAGTTCTTTGCCGTTGACCATCAGCTCGAAACGTTCGGTGAGTTCGGGATTGTCGCGGTGCTTTTTGCAGAGGGGCGACATTTCTACGGGGTAGTCGGTGATGAAGGTGGGCTGGATGTAGTGCCCTTCGCACTTTTCGCCGAATATTTCGTCGATGAGCTTGCCCTTACCCATGGAGGGGTCGGTTTCTATACCCAATTGCTTGCAGACTTCCTGCAGCTGGACTTCGTTCATGCCGGCGATGTCGATGCCGGTGTGTTCTTTTATGGCATCGAGCATGGTCACCCGCTTAAAGGGGCGCTTGAAGTCTATTTCGTGCTCGCCCAGCTGCACTTTGGTGCTGCCGTGCAGGGCCAGGGCTACACGCTCAATCATTTCTTCGGTAAAGTCCATCATCCACTTGTAGTCCTTATAGGCTACGTAGATTTCCATTACGGTGAACTCGGGGTTGTGGGTACGGTCCATACCCTCGTTGCGGAAGTCCTTGGCAAATTCGTACACGCCGTCGAAGCCCCCTACAATGAGGCGCTTCAGGTACAGTTCGTTGGCGATGCGCAGGTAGAGGGGAATGTTGAGGGCATTGTGGTGGGTGACGAAGGGCCGGGCGGCAGCACCGCCCGGTATGGCTTGCAAAATGGGGGTCTCCACTTCGAGGTAGCCTTTTTCGTTGAAGAACTCGCGCATGGTGTTGATGATTTTACTGCGCTTGATAAAGGTGTCCTTCACCTGGTCGTTGACAATCAGGTCGACGTAGCGCTGGCGGTAGCGCTGCTCGGGATCGGTGAAGGCGTCGTACACCTTGCCTTCTTTTTCTTTGACTACGGGCAGGGGCTTGATGGATTTGGCCAGCAGGGTGAATTCTTTAACATGTACCGATATTTCGCCGGTCTGTGTTTTAAATACGTGGCCTTTTACGCCTATGATGTCGCCGATGTCGAGCAGGCGCTTGAATACGGTGTTGTAGAGGGTTTTGTCGTCGCCGGGACAAAGATCGTCGCGGCGCAGGTACACCTGGATGCGGCCTTTGTCGTCCTTCAGCTGGGCAAAGGAGGCGGAGCCCATGATGCGGCGCGTCATGATGCGGCCGGCCAGGCAGACTTCCTGGTACTGATCTTCGTTGCCTTCGAAGTTATCGAGAAGGTCTTGTGAGTAGTGACTTACGGGATATTCTTCTGCCGGAAAGGGGTTGATGCCCAATTGCTTGAGTTCTTTGAGGCTGTCGCGGCGAATTTGTTCCTGTTCGCTGAGTTCGTGCTGCTCCATGGACGGTAGTTCTGTTTAATGGAATGTAATTAAACCGCAAAGATAACCGCAAAATCTGCAATTTAAAAAAAGAGGGCAGGTAGATTTGTTGATTGTGAGTGGGATGCCTGAACAAAGCGGGTCGTGATTGGTTATCCCTGCACAAACATTGCGTGTGGATGTGTTGATTTTATGTTATTTTTGTGATTATGGAGCAAGTTAAAAAAAGAAGAGTAGCCAAGCCCGACTGGCTTAAGATACAATTGCCGAATACCTCGGATTATCAGTGGATGAACAAGACCATTCGCGACCACAAGCTGCATACCATTTGTACCAGTGGCAAGTGTCCCAATGCGGCGGAATGCTGGAGTGCGGGTACGGCCACTTTTATGATTCTGGGCGATATTTGTACGCGGGCCTGTAAGTTTTGTAACGTGAAGACCGGTAAGCCGGAGGCGGTTGATTTTAAGGAGCCTTTGCGTATTGCGCGGTCGATTAAGATTATGCAGCTGCGCCATGCCGTGATTACTTCGGTGGATCGCGACGATCTGCCCGACGGGGGGGCCGGCGTTTGGGTGGAGACCATTCTGAAGGTGAAGGAGTTGAACCCGGGTATTACTATGGAGGTGTTGATTCCTGATTTTCAGGGCACGACTTCGCTGGTGCAGCAGGTGATTGATGCACAGCCTGAGGTAATCAGTCACAATGTGGAAACGGTTCGTCGCCTGACGCCGCAAATTCGTTCGCGTGCCAAGTACGATGTGAGTCTGGATGTGCTCCGCTACATTGCTCAGGCCGGAGTGGTGGCCAAGTCGGGCCTCATGCTGGGACTGGGTGAGCAGCCGGAGGAGGTGCTCGAAACGATGGACGATTTGGCAGCTGTTGGGGTGAGTGTGCTGACCATAGGGCAGTACCTGCAGCCTTCGAACCAGCACTTGCCGGTGCAGGAGTATGTGACCCCTGAGCAGTTTAAGTTTTATGAGGAAGAGGGCCTTAAGCGCGGCTTTAAATATGTGGAGAGCGGTCCCCTGGTGCGCTCTTCCTACCATGCAGAAAAGCACATCAATGCCTTAAAAAAGTCATGAGCAAACATACCGAATTTCGCGATCTGGGATTGATCGATTACAAGGAAGCCTGGGACCTGCAGGAAAAACTCTTTGATGAGGTGGTGGCGGCTAAGCTGGCCAAGCGGGATGCGCCCGATGCAGCGGTGGAAACCGTAAACCATCTTTTGTTTTGTGAGCATCCGCACGTCTATACCCTGGGTAAAAGTGGGGCGCAAAGCAACCTCTTGATCAGCGATGCGCTTTTGCAGCGCATCAATGCCACGTTTTACAAAATCAATCGCGGCGGCGACATCACCTACCACGGCCCCGGTCAGCTGGTGGGCTACCCCATTTTCGATTTGGAGGCCATGGGCCTGGGCATCAGAGAATACATCCATCATTTGGAGGAGGCCCTTATTAAAACCGTGGCGCAGTATGGGCTCCCGGCCAGTCGTCTGGACGGGGCCACCGGGGTGTGGCTCGATGCGGACGATCCCAAAAAGGCGCGGAAGGTCTGTGCCATCGGGGTGCGGGCCAGTCGCTTTGTCTCCATGCACGGTTTTGCCCTCAATGTAAATACCAACCTCGACTATTTCCGCCACATTAACCCCTGTGGCTTTGTGGATAAGGGCGTTACTTCCTTGCAGAACGAATTGGGTCGTGAGCTGTCGATGGAGGAGCTAAAGGACGACTTGCTGAAGCATTTAAGTGCGGAATTTGGCCTGGCCGACCGGATTGTTCATAAGTAACAGGCGGCTTTTTGGGCCGGCGGGCGCAAAAAAGCTATCTTTGAAGGTCGAACAGAGTGGTGCCCGAGTACATGGAAAAATGCTGGAACGTAAATGAACGGGGAGACGAGAACCTGATAAAAGAGCTCGAAAGCAGTCTGGAAGTTTCCTCTTTGGTGGCTTCCCTGCTGGTGCAACGGGACATTAGTACCCCGAAGCTGGCCTATGCTTTTTTTGATTCCCGACTGGAGCATTTGCACGATCCTTTTCTGATGAAGGATATGGATGTGGCCGTGGGTCGTTTGATGACGGCCCTGCGCAACGGTGAAAAAATCATGATTTACGGGGATTACGATGTGGACGGGACGACTTCTGTAGCGCTGGTTTACTCTTTTTTGCGTCGTTTTCATGCCAACCTGGAGTTCTATATTCCCGATCGCTATAAGGAAGGTTACGGCATTTCGTCCGAAGGCATTGAAGCCGCAGCCGATGCCGGCTGTCGGCTCATCATCTCACTCGATTGCGGCATTAAGGCGGTGAATAAGGTGGCCTATGCCCAAAAATTCGGCATCGACTTTATCATTTGCGATCACCATACGCCGGGCGAGGTTTTGCCGCCGGCTGTAGCCTGCCTTGATCCACGACGAGAAGATTGTCCTTATCCTTATAAAGAACTGACCGGTTGCGGTGTTGGTTTTAAGTTTATGCAAGCCTTTTGTCGCCACAACCATTATCCCGAGACGGAGCTGTATGCGTATCTCGACCTGGTGGCGGTGAGCATAGCCTCCGACATTGCCCTGCTGAGTGGGGAGAACCGGATCATGGCCTTGTATGGCTTGGAAAAGCTCAATACGGCTCCGCGTGTTGGTCTGCACAGCATCATTCGCGATGCCCACATGGAGCATAAGGAATTTGAAATTTCTGATATTGTATTTAAGATTGGTCCACGCATCAATGCTGCCGGTCGCATCGAATCGGGGCGCGATGCCGTGGAGTTGCTCATCAGCGAAGATGAGGAGCTGGCGCGCATGATGAGCAGCAACATCGGGGTGCAGAACAATACCCGCAAAGATCTGGACCGCCTGACCACCCAGGAAGCCCTGGAAATGTTGGCGGGCAGTCCCGACCTGCAAAAACGCTGTGCCACAGTTCTTTTTAAGGCCGACTGGCACAAGGGGGTGATAGGCATTGTGGCTTCGCGGCTGACCGACCATTACTACCGCCCCACCGTTATTCTTACGGAGAGTCAGGGGCTGGTTACCGGCTCGGCACGCAGTGTCGATGGTTTTGACTTGTATGCTGCCGTGGAGTCGTGCAGCGAGTTGCTGGTGACTTTTGGGGGACATATGTATGCGGTGGGACTGACCATGAAGCATGAAAATCTGCCGGCCTTTCAGGCGCGTTTTGAAAGCTGGGTGAAGGCGCACATCCAGCCGGTGCAGCAGGTGCCGCGCCTGGATATCGATGCCGAGATCAAACTCAAGGACATCAACAGCGCATTCAACGGCTGGCTCAAGCGCATGCAGCCTTTTGGTCCCGGTAACCCCAAGCCCCTTTTTGTTACACGACGGGTTTTTGACTACGGTACCAGTAAGGTGGTAGGGCGCGAGCGCGAACATCTCAAACTCGAATTGATTGAAGAGTGTTCGGGGGCCATTCTTCAAGGCGTAGCCTTTGGCATGGGCCGGCATTTGCAGGCCATTAAAAGCGGACAGCCCTTTGATGTGGTCTATGCGCTCGAAGAAACTGTGGTGCATGGCAAAAGCATGCTTCAGTTGATGGTGCGCGATTTGGATTTTCCTTACGGCGATGAGCACTTCGATTACCTCGACTAAAAATGCTCGGCCTGCCGTGCATAATAAATTATTATCCTTTATATTTGTGGAAACAATAAAAACAGCCATTGCTATGAGAAAACTCTTTCAACCCAAAAGTCTGGTGGCCCTGCTGGGAGCGGGACTTATGCTTTTTTCGGCCTGCAACCTTAACCGAAAGTCATCGGGTGAGCAGAATGCCGGCGGCGAAAAGCTCGAGAAAGCCCGTGTGGAGGAAGAAGTGCGTGAGTTCGTATATCCTTTGCCCACTACTTTTGAGGTCACCGAGATGCTCAACCGTGTTGGTGCGGCATACATTCTTACCCTGTCCAATCCTGTTTCCAATGTGGAGCGCTACCTTACCGAAAAATCCAAGGCCCTGAACCTGGGCGTGTACAGTGCCGATCTGAGTTACGCCAGTACTTATAACCAGAAGCAGGCCACCATCGACTATATGGACGTGTCCAAAAAGCTGATTGATGCCCTGAACGTTTCTGCCGCCATCAGTCCCGATATCCTGGATCAGATTGAGGCCCGCCAGGACAATAAAGACGAGTTGGTGGACTTGATTACCAATACTTTTTTCGATACCTACGAATTTCTGAATCAGGCCGATCGTGGTGCTGTTTCGATGCTGGTTTTGGCCGGCAGTTGGGTAGAGGCCTTGTATATTGTTACCCACATTACCGAAGATACTTTTAAGAATAAGGAGATGGTAGCCATTGTAATGAATCAGAAAGCCTCGCTGAATACCTTAATGGGCCTGATGGAAGTGGCCAAAGACAATGCTGCTGTGGCTGAGGTGATGATTGATTTGACTCCCCTGTACGAAATCTACATCAGTATTGAGGAGGGTTCTATTACCGAGAAACAGATGCAGGAAATTACGGAGAAAGTGTATGAAGTACGCACTAAGATAGTTGAATAAGTAGCCTGAAAGGCTGATTAACGTTGTAAAGGCGCATTAATCCTAGGATTAATGCGCCTTTTTTTCGTAAGGTTTTTGTAAAATAGTTTAACAATTATTAGGACATGTCCCAACAGGTGTTTATTTTTGTCATCGAAATATAGCTGCTGAAAGGTGGTTTTTGAGAAGAATTTATTGGTGTAGAGGAAGTGTTGTGCCTCATTTTTAGGCACGCATCATGACATGAATTGCATTTAAGTTGTGTTCAATTATAGTGTTCTCTAGTTCTTAAATTTAACTCTAAAACTATGAAAAGAAAAGAGCTGATTTTGATTCTTTGCTTGTTCTTAGGCTTTACCACTTTTGCC
>DUOK01000114.1 GCA_012838865.1 Bacteroidales bacterium
GTCAATGTCACAGACTCCTCGGCCGTACAGCCGGCTGCATTTTCAACCAGTACCTGAATGGTATAACTTCCGACGGCAAGTGCTGAAGTCTCAAAAGTATTTGACGCCGAAGGCCCATGACTTTCAACGGTGGTGTTGGACGCATCCAAAACCGTAAAGGTGTACTGATCACCTCCTCCAGCGGTATAGCTTCCTGTTGCACCCACACAAACAGAAGCATCACCACTTAGGGTGGCCTCGGGTATGGCATCCACAACAACTGTGGTGGTCTCAGGATCACTGGAGCATCCACTCTCATCACTCACCACCAAAGTGTAAACTCCGGCATCGGCCAAAGTAACAGGGTCAATTAGGGGATTCTCGTCACTTGAAGAATAGCCATTGGGACCCGTCCATGCATAACTCAGGATACCGACTCCTGTAACTCCGGAAGATGAGAGCTGTATGCTTTCACCCTCACAAGCCGGTCCATCGTTCGAAACTGCGCCAATAACCGGTCGCGCGTTTACGCCAATGCTAATGGAAGCGGTAGCAGCTCCGCAACCATTGGCATCTTTTACTGTTACTTCATAAACGCCGGCATCACCCAAAGATGCGCTGGGAACAGAAATACTGGCCGTTGTTGTACCGATTGGATTTCCGTCCTTGGTCCATGCGTAGCTATAAGGTCCTGCACCCCCGGTTACAGTAGTAGTAAAATTAAGGGGAGCGTCTTCACAAACGTCAAAATCCGCAGGCAGTGTGGCTGTCGGATTCTCATTAACTACAACATTAAGGGTCGTACTGTTAATACAACCATCGGCACTTTCCACCGTGAGCATATAAGTACCATTGTGCGAGCTATAATCTGCGGATGCAATCAATGGATTACGCTCCTCTGCAATTGCCCCATCGGGATACGTCCAACTGTAGCTGGCCATGCCATCGGGTCCCCCACTCAATTGAATGGGATCGCCTTCACAATAGGCAGAAGCATCACTACTGGCAGTGGGAACCGGTAAGAGAAAAATCTCAACTTCTATGGCCCCATCCATTGGGGTCTCACAAATAGTTTGGATTTGGCTAATGGCTGTCACAGTATAGGTGCCTGTTTCATCAGCAGCGAAGGTTAAAGGAGAACCATTACCTGACTGAGGAAGCCCCACAGCAGTGCCATCCCTCTCCAACTGATATTCAACAAACGGTTCACTACCGGACAACTGCAGCGTTACTGTATTCCCGGCACACTGATCGGGGTCTAGTCTCGTAAGTTCAAATTCGGTGGGAGATTCAAAAATTCGGGTATAATCGCTTTCAATGGTAATTCTAACATCAATTTCCCCATCAAATTCTGTCTGGTAAACGTAGAAGTAAATTCGACTTCCATAAAATTCTTCCTCAACAAGATCTGGATAGAATCGATATACAGACGCCTGGCCGGATCCAATGATTTCACCCCAGCCAGTTTGCAACACTTGCTCACCTCCCAATGTTGAATATGCCTCAACAGCTAATCCATCGGCTTCGGGGAGCCATGCAGATGGAACCACATCAAAGTAACCACCCTCTGAACAATATGTAACTGGCACACTGGAAAGGTCTCCGGATCCCCCTTTTAGGAAGAATCCGTTGGCCATCTTGATACGCTCAGTCATCTCTACATACTCTGACTCAGGCAGATCAAGAGGGTAATCAACCTGTGCGAAAACCGCCAAAGGAAGAACTGCCAGTAATAAAACAACAACTATTCTAAGTAAATATCTGTCAATCATAACCTAATAATTAGGGTAAGACAAGTCTGTCGGGTAAATATTTAACATACAAAAATAATCTAATTCGCCTATCTACAAGGCTTGGAACACACAAACAGTCTGCTTTTTATCAACAATTTGTCCGCCTGCTTAAAATAATGTTGCTCCTTTGCTCAGAAAACCCCAAAAGATTAAGCACCCTCTTCCCCTCAAACAAACACGAACCCACTCACTACCAGCAAATAAACCATGTCGCCAAGCACCAGCTTCCTATATCTTGTTGTCCTCTTTAGAACAACTATAAATTCCCAGTTTTTACGGCTCAACAGCAATTAAGTTTCATTGCTTAATATTTGCATCCGCTGGATTCTTAAGCCTTGCATACCAATGGGGACGATCCTCGAGGGCAATCTTGGCTATTTTCATAAAATCACTGACCCAATCCTGGAGAACCTTCAGTTGCTTCTTCTTCTGAGCGGTTTGCAATTTGGCATCCTGTTTTAACTGATCGCACTGCAGAGACACTTCCCTTAGGCTTTGGGCACGGGCCAGGAGCTTTTCCAAATCCTCAAGCAAAATCCCATACTGCTGAAGCACTTGCTGCCAACGACTTTCCTTTATCAGTCGACTACAGAACAGCTCAACCTGATCGATCCAGGCATCGATATTAATGGCACGAGCGCCATCCAACTGTAAGGCCTTACTAACCACAGGATCCTTGTCGTAAACAACCCGGGCAATTTGAAGCATTTTCATATAATCCTTCCGAACGGCCACTTGCAACTGCTTACGCGCTTCATGAGCGTCCATCTTGGCCTGCATCACTGCTTCCTGTTTTTGATGCAGGTCTACCAAATCGCCAAATAATTTTCTGCCCTCAGCCAAACGGGATGTATTGTAGCCAAAACGAGCAAGGGCCTTCAACAAGTCCTGACTTCCCTGAACCAAAGTCAACATCCTGTCTACCCGCTTAACATATGCATCAAAAGGTAATTTTGTAAAATGCATTGAGAAAATTTTATATTAATCTCTTTAATCCACAAATATATATTTTTATTGAGATTCTATATTAAAACATTTAAACTTTTTTACAATTTAGATTAAAATGATTATTTAAAGACAATAAATATTAACATTTATATTAGTATAAACTATACCTGACTTGCTCTTTAGCTGTAATATAAATTTAATTTATTAAAGAGTTCCAAATATTTAATTTTTGATTGAAATCTTATTATTGCTTTAAAAATATTTAAGCAGCGATAAATTTCCGGAATCAGAATAGCAGTATTTCCGCAAACCGGAAATACTATGTAACTTTGTGCGGCTTTTTAAAACGAATCATCTCCCCTTGCATGACGGCATTTATTGGAAGGTATCGCGAACACTATCGCGCTAATTTTGCACTGGCTCTGCCGGTAATCCTGTCGCACGCAGGTCAGATGGTCGTGGGACTTGCCGACAACCTAATGGTTGGTCAGTTGGGGGCTACTCACCTGGCTGCGGTTGCGCTTGCCAACAACATCTTTGTGGTGGGCATGATGTTTGGCATTGGTCTAATAACTGCTGTTACGCCCCTTGCGGGAAAGGCTTTTGGTGGTGGAGATAGGCTTACAGCGGTGAGCTGGCTGAAGCAGGCTGCATACATTCATCCGTCAATAGCCCTTTTGCAAACGGCTTTAATGGCGGCGGTGGGACTGGCTATGCCCTACATGGGGCAACCGGAGGAGGTGGTGCAAGTGGCGTTTCCTTACTATATGGTATTAGTGGGTACGCTGCTGCCCATGAATTTCTTCTTTATTTATAAGCAGTATGCCGAAGGTTTGGGCAACACGCGCATTGCGATGCTGATAACCCTGGGATCGAACGTCATCAACATTGTGCTTAATTACATCCTTATTTACGGGAAAGCTGGTTTTCCGGCCATGGGCATCATGGGGGCCGGTTACGCTACGCTTATATCCAGAATATTTATGCCCCTGGCCTTCACCCTCCTGTTTTTCAGTCTCAAATTTTTCAAGCCCGAAAGGCAACTGTGGCGCCAAACGCGATTTCACTTTCGCGAAGCCTGGTACATGCTTAAAATTGGCGTGCCCATAGGGGGCCAGTACATTGTAGAAATGTTGACTTTTAGTCTCGGCAGCATCATGATGGGCTGGATGGGCGAGCGACCCTTGGCGGCCCACCAGATTGTGATGAGCCTGGTCAGCTTCACCTACATGGTTTCAGCTGGTTTTGCGGCTGCCACCACTGTAAAGGTAAGTCAGTTCAGGGGCCAAAAGAACTTGCTTGCCATGAAAAGATCGGCCCATGCCTCCCTGCACATGGTGCTTGTATTCATGTCGCTCAGTCTCACCGCCTTTTTATTACTTCGCTTCAAGATTCCCGCGCTCTTTGTGCCCGACCCTGAAACGGTGGCCATTGCTGGTGGACTGATGCTGGTAGGTGGTTTGTTTCAACTCTTCGACGGGGTGCAGGTGGTTACCCTTGGGGCCTTGCGGGGTTTAGAGGACGTTAAAACACCAATGATTATGTTGGTGATTGCCTACTTCCCCATTGCCTTACCGGTAAGCTATGTGGCTGGTTTTGTGTTGGACTGGGGCCCGCAAGGGGTTTGGATGGGCTACATGGTGGGGCTGATGGTGGTGGGTACGCAGCTCCTGCTGCGCTTTCGCTACAAGGTCAATAAAATGCTCGCTTAGGCGAGCACATTTACTTCGGGTTCCAAAAGAATGCCATACTTCTGCTGCACATCGCTCCTTATATTTTCGGCCAGGGCATAAATCTCTTTGCCTGTAGCCCCGCCCAAATTTACCAACACCAGGGCCTGCTTACTGTGCACAGCGGCACGTCCCATTTGCCGGCCCTTCCAGCCGGCCTGTTCAATGAGCCAGCCTGCCGGAATCTTTATCTCCGCTCCTCCCGCCAGTTCATAATGCGGAACATCGGGATGGGTGGCTTGCAGCTGTTGAAAAAAAGCCAGGGGAACGACGGGGTTTTTGAAAAAACTCCCGGCATTTCCCGCCTCTTTGGGATCGGGCAACTTGCTGCAACGAATGGCTACAATGACCTTTCTGATGTTGTGAAGATTGATGCTGCCCAGCTGCTCAACCGCACTGCGTACGGGACCGTAATCCAATAGAAAGTGCGGCTGCTTACTGAGCCGGATCAACACCCGGGTAACAACGACTTTCCCTTTTAACTCCTTCTTAAATATGCTGTCTCTGTAAGCAAAGGCACATTCTTCTTTGCTCAGAGAGAAGGGCAAGGCAGTGTCGAGGAAGTAACCTTCGGCACGAACAAAAACATCCTGAAACTCCACCCCGTAGGCACCTATGTTCTGTACGGGGGCAGCCCCTACGTCTCCGGGAATGTAGGACAGGTTTTCAATGCCGCCATAGCCTCTTTCGACACTCCAGGCCACCAGCGCATCCCATGCTACACCGGCACCAACTTTCAGCAACACCTGCTCACTGTCCTCTTCAACCACCTCAATGCCATCGATGGCAGAATGCAGGACAACTCCGTTGTAGTCGTTCAAAAACAAGAGGTTGCTCCCTCCGCCTATCAGCAACAACGATCGCTCTCTGATGAGGGTCCCCTTCAGGAGCTCTTTTAGTTCGTCTTCGTTGTGGTAGACCAAATAGTGCCTGGCTTTCACATCCAGACCAAAGGTGTGCAGGTCTTTCAGCGAATGGTTCTCGTGGTGTAGTATCATTTAAACTTAAGCTGTAAATCAATTAAAGTAACCCGATGACGTGTAGTAGCCATAGCCTTTGTGTGTGGTGGTGACATCATTCAAAACCAGGCCCATACACTTCACCCCTTCGGCCACCAAATTGCTCATGGTTAGGTTGAAGTGCTCCTTTTCGGTTACCCCGGATCGCACCACAAACAGGTGACAATCGGCCAAATCCATCAGTAAGCGACCATCAGACACGAGTCCCACCGGTGGCGTATCTACAATTACAATATCAAAATGCGCACGCAGCTCCTGAAAAAAAGCCTGGGTCTGCGCCGACGAAATCAATTCCGAGGGATTGGGGGGAATAACGCCTGCCGGTATAATACAAAGATTCTCGTGCCCCGATGGTTTGCGTATGTCGTCAAGGCTAACCTGACCAATAAGGTAGTTGCTGATGCCCGGCATGTTGGATAAGCCAAAAATTTGGGACAGGCGGGGTTTGCGCAAATCGAAACCAACCAGTGCAGTCTTCTTGCCGGTAAGTGCAAAAGCGGTAGCCAGGTTAACCGCACAAAAGGTTTTTCCATCCCCGGTATTGGTAGAGGTAACGGAAATGATTTTGCCGGGATTTTGCGCAAGAAGGAAACGCAGTCGGGCCCGCAGCGAGCGGAAACTCTCGGCCACCACAGAGTTACTTTCGGCAATGACTACATTTTCGGGACTGTCTTTGGCACGTAAGATTTCGCCCACAATGGGCACATCACGAAAATGGCCCTCGAGGTCTTCACGGCCACGAATACGGGTATTAAAAAGCTCGCGCAGCGCAATGATGAGAGCCGGCAATATCAGTCCCGCCATAAGCCCCTTGCTGTAATTGCTCTTTTTGTTGGGCAATATGGGTCCGGAGGCACTGGCCTGGTCCAACACCTCATTATCGGGCACATTGGAGGCTTTGGCTATTTGCATCTCCGAGCTCTTTTGCAAAAGGAAGGTGTAGATGGCGTCATTGAGTTTGTGACTGCGTTCCAGTGCCAGAAAATCTCTTTCCAGTTCGGGCAGGTCGCCGATGCGACTGGTCAGTCGTCCAAGCTGCCTGCGCAGCTCGGTCTGTTTCATACGAATGCTTTCCATCTGCTTTTCAATGGCTATAAGCAGTGAAGATTGCGACATTTCAATTTTCCTGGCCAACTCTAGGCGATAGGGGTTGTTGCCCCCGCTCTCAGCGGCCACCAGGGCAGCTTCTTTAAGCAGATCGATGTGCTCCTTTACAACAGACTGGATGAGTGCTGCAGGCTCGTTTGAAAAGGCCGGCAACAAATAGTCGTTGTCGTCCAAATCGTTAGTAGAAAGCCGGGTATGCAAGTCGCTGAGATAGGTCAGACTGACTTCCATCAGGCGTTGTTCTCTTTCGTATTCGAAAAACTCTTCGGACAGTCGCGACGACATTTCTGAAGGCATCATGAACCGATTCTCCCGACGGAAGTCCATCAACTTTTGCTGGGTGACTTTTAAGGTGTCGGCCACTTGTACCAACTGCCGCTGAATGAACTCTATGGAACGGTTGGCCATATTGTTCTTGCGCTCCAGGTTGTTGTCGATCACCTCCTCGGAAAAAGTGTTGAGAAAGCGGACCAACTTTTGGGGCTGCTGACCGGTGGTGGAAATAAAGATGATGGAAGAGCCCTCCCGATAGGGGGCCACATTCAAAGCGCCCCGAAGCGAGGAAGCGATGGCCGAATGTGAGTTGAAGCGAAACATGTAGGTGCCGGGAACAGGGGCACTTCGGCCGGGAGCAGCCTTAATGCGGAAGGAAAAGGCCGAATGTTGAACCACATCTCCGGCTTGTACCACCTGGTCAAATTCTACTGGTCCGGAATGACCCATATTGCTGGCCTTGTCGTAGTTGTGCAAGGGGCCTCCTTCGGAACGGACCGACAGTTGTATGCGACCATCAGCCAGGACGTTGGCATTGAAATTGGTATTCAACAATTGTGGATGCAGCGAGTCGAAGGCCACCACAAAGGGCAGCGGGTCGTACAATTCGGTATCTTTCAAACGTCCTTTCGAGAAGTAACTCACCCCAAAATCGAGCCGGTTTACCGCCCGCAAAACCATGGCGTGACTGCGAATGATAAAACTTTGGTTCTCGAAACTGCGCATTTCGGGTGAAAGCCCAAAGCCTTCGGTCAATACCGAAGCCGAAAAATTGCGTTCCTGATCGACTTTAAACAACATGGTGATGGAGGCCCGGTAAACCGGAACGGTATAGCGGTGATACACCCAGGCCGAACCCAAACCCAGCGGCACAAAAATGACAAACAAATACCAGTTGCGCAGTACCAGACGGAGAATTTTCCGGATGTCGGAAAAACCATCACCACCGGGGCGCCCGGGAGCTTGTGGATGGGGTTGATTGACAGGAATGGCCATGTACCGTGTTACGTTAAATATGTCGCTAAACTATAAAAAAACACCTTATAATCATAATTTAAGCCCGGGGGGCTTTGCGCCGCTGAAAAAACTGCCCGCTTTTGCGCAGGTTTTTAGCCAGCAAGCTGTACCAGCCCCCTACCCTGTTCTTGCGCAGGGCCCGGTAATCTTCGCGGGACTTTTGAAGCAAGCCACGCAGACTGCCATTGCTGATGCCGCCTGCCTGCATATTCACCAGCACCTCTGGAAGATACTTTACACGAAGGCCCTGCACCGTCAGGGCCCGCAGCAGCCAGTCGTAATCGGCAGCGATGCGAAAGGAGGTATCAAAATTCCCGATCTGCTCCAAGAGGTCCCGCGTGAAATAAACGCTTGGATGCGGAGGCATCCAACCGTGGCGCAGACCTTTGGCCTTAAAAACTCCGCTTTCCCATAAGCGAAGAACGCGCAATGGCTCAAAAGAAGTAACATACTGCAAGTCGCCATAAAGCAAATCCCAGGGCGCTTTTTCATAACTGCTGAGCACCCTGCTGAGTACCTGCTCATGGGCAAAGCGATCGCCGGCATGCAAAAAGCCCAGCAAAGGGCCCCGGGCCATTTTCAAGCCCTTGTTCAGCGCATCGTAGATGCCCTGATCGGCTTCACTAACATAAGCATGAACCACGTAATTGTATCGCTCCAGCAGCTCCACCGTGCCATCGTCCGACCCGCCATCTACCACAATGTACTCCAGTTCCGCACAATCTTGGGCCGCTACCGAACTTATGGTGGCTTCCAATTGCTTGCAGGCCCGGTAGCTGATGGTGATTAGGGTGAGTTTTGGCAACATAGGGTGCAGATAGATATTCAACGCCTTAAATTCTTTTGCCGCTTCATTTTACGCAGGCGATACCGTATGCCCAATGAAGGCAAATGAAAGACAGCCAGGCCCAAGACCAAAACCAGTATCAGTAAGCGAATGGTACCAAAATCCCGCAAGCAGTAGGCCATAAGTATAAAGAGCACATTGACTACAGCCAACACCACCGCTATTTGAATGTGCGAAAAGCCCAGCGTAAGCATACGGTGATGAATATGGGTTTTATCTGCAGCAAAAGGCGAATGGCCCCGCGACAAACGAAGAAAGAATACCCGTATGGTATCGATGACCGGAACGATTAATATGGCCAGAGCAACTGCGGGGGCCGACTTCATCGTATAGCGGTGGGCAGGTGCCAGGGCATCCACGTTGTACTCCATAAAGCGAATGGCAAAAACCGCCACAATAAATCCAATGAGCAGGGAACCGGTATCGCCCATAAATATCTTTTGAGAACGAGAAAACACGTTGAAATACAAAAAAGCCAGCAGGGCCCCTGTAACAATGGCGCCCAAAACCGGCAGTATCACCTCACCATTAATGTAAAACCAAAACGAAAACCCCATCAAAGTTACAATCCCTGTTACCGCAGCCAAACCATCTACCCCGTCAATCAGGTTAAAGCCATTTACAATAAACACCACAAACAAAAGGGAGAAGGCCAGACTGCCAAAATAGTCGGGGGTGAGACCAAAAAAACCGTGAAAGTCGGTAATGCGTAAATCGCCGAGACCAACAATAATAAGGGCGGCAGCAATCTGCCCCATCAATTTCATGATGGGCGCCGTAACCAAAATGTCGTCTTTAATGCCAATACTAAAAATAATTAAGAGCGCCGGTATCAAATAAGGGATGGCCTGATAATCGAACCAATCGAGATAAACCGAATAGGTAAACAAAATACCAAAGAAAATACCCAATCCACCCAGGGTAGGAACTTTTTGCTTATGCACCCGTCTCCTGCCGGGTTCGTCGAACAGATTTTTGGAGTAGGAGACTTTTAAAATGGTGGGGATGGACATGAACACCAGAATAAAAGAGACCAGTCCCGCAAAAAAAATCTGCAGTACTACATTGTAATCAACCTCCATATGCTTATAAATAACTGCGACAAAATTAAGAAAAAAGCAAAGGCAATGAAAACCCGGGACCATTAATCCTTGCTCAGCGGTGTTTTATAAAATTGGCGTCCTGTTTTTTTGAAAAAGAAAGCCTAAATTTGCATATTCGTACAAAATGCAGCATCCATGGCAAAAACAAGCTTTCGCATCCTGTTGTTGAACCTGCTTACGCTGATCGTTCTAAACGGTTGCATTCCGCAAAAGGAAACCGTCTATTTTCAGGATCATGAATCCCGAAAGAACTATCAGAACCCTTACGGAGAACAGGATGGAATCACCGAAAAGTACATTTTACGCCCTAATGATGCCTTGTTCATACGCGTAAGCACCTCCAATCCGCTACTCTCCGAGTTTTTTAATCCGGGTGGCAACAACCAAACAACTACAACGGCCACCTCACCCCTCTACACCTATCCCATCGACGATGATTACAACATCGATTTTCCGTTTGTGGGGACCATTAATTTAAAAAATTGCAACCGTACGCAAGCCACCGAAAAAATCAGGGAGGCCCTACTGCCCTATGTCACCGATGCTCAGCTCACCGTACGCCTTTCCAACCCCTCCTTTATCGCCCTTGGGGAGACCTCCAGCAGAGGGCGCATTGCTATGGGTAAAGACCAGGTTACCATTTACGAAGCCATTGCCCTGGCGGGCGACGTTCGTCCCTTCGGAAAAAAGCGGGCCGTCAAAATCATTCGTCCCACCCAGGAGGGCTCCGAAACCTTCTTTGTCGATTTAACCGATAACAATCTGGTCGATTCGGACCATTACTACATTTACCCCAACGACATCATCTACATCCGTCCCATGAAGGCAAAGACCTGGGGCATTGGAGAATCCTTCTCATTTGGAGTGTTTTCTTCTGTTTTAGCGATGTATTTTACGCTCAATGCGCTCTTCAAATAAAGGCCGGTACATGAATCAGGAAAACAGGCAAAATCACCCACAAGGCATTCCTCACAGCAGCAGCGGAACGGGTTTTAACATCGACTACAAAAAGTTGCTGGCCGACACCCTGCGATTTTGGTGGCTCTTTGCATTGACCATAGCGCTATCGCTCTTTGTCGTTTATATGCTCCATCGATACGCCCAGCCGGTATACCGTGCCTCGCTTACGCTTTTGGTGGAAGAGCGAGGCAGCGACAAACCCCAAAGCAATATGATGGAAGGCTTTGGGCTGAGTTCGGCCATGCGCAGCATCGAGAACCAGGTGGCCATACTTACCTCCTGGGAAATGATGCGGATGGCGATAGGCGAACTCGACTTCGAGCTCGCCTACTACAAAACCGGAAGGGTAAAAAGCACAGAACTCTACGGTTCCATCCCCTTTACCGTAGAATACGACAAGGATGCTTCCCAGCTGCTCAACGTTCCCATTTACCTGAGCGTTCAGGATGCACAAACCTTTCGCCTGCACATTGACGCGGAAAGCGGCAGCACCTGGAACTACCGGCAGCAGCGCAATGGCTCGGGCACCGGTCCAATCAACTTCAGCGGCAGTTTTCGTTTTGGTGAGTGGATAGAAACGCCCTGGATGCGAATACGCATCATCAACCACGACCTTTCCCGTCCCGAAGAAAAAGCTTACTTCTTCCACTTCAACAGTCCCGATGCCCTGGCCTCGGCCTACAAAGCACGCTTTACCCACGGCCGGTCCAACGACAACTCCAGCATCGTACGTATGTTTGTTACCGGGCACAACAACCCCAAAAACGTGCTTTTCCTGAATAAGCTCGCCGAAGTCTTTATTCGAAATAACCTGGAGCGCAAAAACCAGATTGCCACCAATACCATTCAGTTTATCGAAGAGCAACTTCTGGTCATTTCCGACAGTCTCTCGGTTACCGGCAACGAACTCAGTCGTTTCAGAACCACCCATCAAATCCAAAGCGTATCGGCCCAGGCCGGCATCTATTTTACCCGACTCGAAAATCTGGCCGAGCAGACATCGGAAAAGATGCTCATGAAAAAGTACTACGAGTACCTGAGCACTTATTTCAGCAGCGACAGTGTTTTTGAAGGCACCATTGCCCCCGCCAGCTATCCGGTCGACCACCCCGCCATCAGCAGCCAAATTCAAAACCTGATGGAATTGAACATCGAGCGCCAGTCGATCAGTGGCGGTCCCGGCCAGATTGGGGCCAACCCCTACCTGGTAGAACTCCAAAACAAGCTCGAAGTCGGCCGACTCACCCTCCTGAAAGCCCTGGAAAACCAAACAGAGATGGTGGACCAGGAACTGGGTCGAATTGAAGAGGAACGACGCAAAACCACTGCCGAATTGTACCAATTCCCCGAGAAGGAACGACAGCTTTTTGGTATTGAGCGACAATTTGACCTCAACAACGAAGTGTACACCTTTCTCTTAAGAAAGCGCAGTGAGGCACAAATCCAGAAAGCTTCCAACACCCCCGA
>DUOK01000115.1 GCA_012838865.1 Bacteroidales bacterium
CTGCCCGCACCCCCTACCAGCAAAGCCAGCTCCTCGTAATCGCCCAGCATTTGCTTGCGGTAAGCCTCATTAAAACAGAGGGCCGACAATTCCTCGCGCAGACTTTGCAGAGAAAAACCACTCTGAAACAGTTCCTTCACCACCTCGCGGTCCATAATCAAATTCACCAGCGAAATAAAAGGCACCTTAATGATCACCTTTTTGGCCATAAAATCGGTAAAGCCGCCGCCCCACATTTTGTAGCAGACCACCTGGGGACAGCGCAACAAGCCCGCCTCAAGGGTGGCCGTACCCGAAGTAACCAGGGCAGCGTGACTCTGCTCCAACAGGTTGTAGGTCTGCCCAAAAACCACCGACACCTCGGTGGTGCCCTCCAAATAGGGCGCATAATCGGCCTCGGTAAACGAAGGTGCGCCGGCAATGACAAACTGAAACTCCGGAAAATAAGGCAAC
Organism: Bacteroidales bacterium; assembly: GCA_012838865.1. Lineage (GTDB taxonomy): Bacteria > Bacteroidota > Bacteroidia > Bacteroidales > Marinilabiliaceae > Geofilum. The sequence continues at coordinate 454 of DUOK01000115.1, forward strand.
ATGGCCAGCATATCGGGCAGCATGCGGTCGATTTCCTGACGGCGACTCCCGGCCAGTAAAGCAATAATGGGCTTGTCGGCCAACTTATTGCGCTCGGCAAAATCGTTGAAAGCTTCGTGCTTATGGGGACGGCTTTCAATGGCATCCATCAGGGGATTGCCCGAGTACACCACCGGCACCCCGTAGCGCCCATAAAAATCGGTCTCGAAGGGCAGAATGGTAAAGACCTTATCGACGTACTTGCGGATTTTGTGGGCACGACGCGTGTTCCAGGCCCATATTTTAGGGGCGATATAATAAAACACCTTAAAGCCCGCTTTTTTGGCAAAGCGGGCCATCCGCAGGTTAAAGCCCGGATAGTCAATTAAAATAACCACATCCGGATCGTAGTCGGCCAGGTCTTGCCGACAAAAACGCAAATTGCCGAAAATGGCCGGCAAGTGGGTCACCACCTCAAAAAAGCCCATGTAGGCCGTATCGCGGTAATGCTTCACCTGCTGTCCCCCCTCAGCCGCCATCAAATCGCCGCCCCAAAAACGAAAATGCGCCAGGGCATCCTGCTTTTTCAGGGCCCGCATCAAATTGGCACCGTGCAAATCGCCCGAAGCCTCACCGGCAATCAAATAATATTTCATACACGCATCTCTTTAGCGTCAGCGAATCAGGAACAGCACCACCGCTGCCACAGCATACACCGCCGTGGCGGTCAGTACCCCCCGGGCCAGCAGCAAACGCTCCGACCATATGCCTATAAAGAACAACAACAAGTTGGGCATCACACTAAGGCTCAACAGCTTGCCGAGACTCTTAACGCCCTTCAAAGCCTCCAAAACTTCCGTAAAAGCGGTACTGTGGTCAAACCGAAACCAATAAACAAGATAGGCAAATACCGCGGGAAGTACCAAGCCCGCCGCCAAACCCCAAAGCTGAATGTCGCCCTTTTTTGCTGCCATTGTATACAGATATTATACTTGTTATTCAGAACTCTATTTAACCTGAATAATTCATAAATTTTGAGCATCTCATAACGACAACTTATGAATAAAGCAGGTTGAAAGAATACAGGGTCCGATTCACCGCAGCTCTGCAGCAATCGCCTCCATATCCAGCGCCTTCAGGTGAGCCAGTCCCCCCTCATGCGTGGCATCCACCGCACAGGGCACCACCGAAACATAACCATTGCGCAGCGCATACTCATCGCTCATTTCGTTGTCGGTATCGTGGTGCTCAAAATGGCCGGTCAGCCAAAAATAACGCTTTCCGCGCGGATCTACCCGCTCGTCGAACTCCTCCACCCAGCGGCCTTCGGCCTGGCGGCAGATTTTCACGCCCTTGACGTCCTTTCCCGCAGGGATGTTTACATTCAGACACACCCCCTTGGGCAGTCCCTGCTCGAGTACCTGCTCAAAAATGGCGCGACTGTAATGAATGGCGCTGCTGAAATCGGCATCGGCTTCGTAGGCCAGCAAGGAAAAGCCAATGGCGGGAATGCCGTTGAGCACGCCTTCGCGGGCGCCGCCCACCGTGCCCGAGTAATGCATGCTTACCGAGCTGTTGGTCCCGTGGTTGATGCCCGACACCACAAAGGCCGGCTTATCGGCCAAAAGTACATTTACCGCCAGCTTAACACAATCGGCCGGTGTTCCGTTGCTCTTAAAAATCTGTAACCCCGGCTCCTCATGCACCTTGGTCAGGTACAAAGGATGCTTCACAGTAATGGCGTGCGACATGCCCGACATGGCCTGGTCGGGGGCCACCACCACCACATCTCCAAAAGGGCGAACCGCCTCAATCAACGAATGAATTCCCTTAGCCTCCACCCCGTCGTCGTTCGTTACCAAAATAAGGGGTCGGTGATTCGCTTTAATTTTCTCCATATACACATTTTTACAAGTATCAAAGATAAGCAATAAGCGACAAACAGCAATAAACAGGGCGGCCGACACCGCCCTGCAGCCCCAAAATTGGGTCGGCAAAAATAGCTTGGTCTGTTCATTTTGATTATTTTTGCCTGACTGTAAAAGAATTTCCCAAGAATAGAACATCAAACAAGAGTAAGCGGCATGGACATTTCCTACAAGTGGTTAAAAGAATACATCAATACCGACAAATCGGCTCAGGAGCTGGCCGACATCCTCACCTCGCTGGGTCTGGAAGTAGCCAGCATCGAAGAAAAAGAAAGCGTTAAAGGCGGCTTGCGGGGACTGGTCGTGGGCCAGGTGCTCAGCTGCGAGCGTCACCCCAATGCCGACAAACTGAGCATAACCACAGTCGACACCGGCAGCGGTGAAATCCTGCCCATTGTCTGCGGCGCCCCCAATGTGGCGGCGGGACAAAAAGTTATTGTTGCCACCGTAGGCACTACGCTGTACAACGGCGACGAGGCCTTTGAAATTAAAAAGGCCAAAATACGGGGCGAGAAGTCCGAAGGCATGATTTGTGCCGAAGACGAAATCGGTCTGGGTACCCATCACGACGGCATTATGGTGCTCCCTGCCGAGGTGCCGGTCGGCACCCCGGCCGCCCAGTACTTCCAGCTCGAAAGCGATACCATTCTGGAAGTGGACCTCACCCCCAACCGCATCGATGCCGCCTCCCACCTGGGAGTGGCCCGCGATTTGGCCGCCGCCCTGCGTCTGCAGGACGCCTCGGTAAAAGTGACCCGTCCAAGCGTGGAGGCCTTCAAGAGCGACAACCAAAACTACCCCATAAAAGTCACCGTAGAAACGGCCGAAGCCTGCACCCGCTACAGCGGAGTCACCATCAGCGGAGTCACCGTAAAAGAGTCGCCCGACTGGCTGAAGAACCGCCTCCTGAGCATTGGCATGACGCCCATCAACAACATCGTGGACATCACCAACTTTGTGTTGCACGAGTGCGGTCAGCCCCTGCACGCCTTCGATGGCGACCAGATTGCCGGCGACCATGTAATTGTAAAAACCCTGCCCCAGGACACGCCTTTTGTCACCCTCGACGAGAAAGAGCGGAAGCTCGATGCCGGTGACCTGATGATATGCAACGAAAAGGAAGGCATGTGCATTGCCGGGGTATTTGGCGGCATTAAGAGCGGGGTGAGCGAGAAAACCACCCGCATCTTTTTAGAGAGCGCCTGCTTCAATCCCGTGTACGTTCGGCAGACCAGTCGCCGCCACGTACTCTTTACCGATGCCTCTTTCCGTTTTGAGCGGGGCAGCGATCCCAACATGACCCTCTGGGCCCTGAAAAGAGCGGCCCTTTTGATCAAAGAAATAGCCGGCGGCAGCATCTCCAGCGACATTGTGGATGTGTATCCGCAGCCGGTGGGCGACTTTGAGGTGGAACTTCAATGGGCCAACATTCGGCGCCTCATTGGTAAAGACCTGGAACCGGCCCTGATCAAAAACATACTGGAGGCCCTCGACATCCGCATTGTTAAGGAGCAGGAAGCGGGACTCACCGTAGCCGTACCGCCCTACCGGGTAGATGTGCAGCGCGAGGCCGATGTGGTGGAAGAAATCCTGCGCGTGTACGGCTACAACAACGTAGAAGTGCCCACCAGCATCCACTCCACCATTGTGTATTCGCCGCGGCCCGACCATCACCAGTTGCGCAACCGCATTGCCGAGCAGCTGCTGGGGGCCGGTTTCAACGAAATCATGTGCAACTCGCTCACCAAGGCGGCCTATTACGAAGACTCCACCGGCTTTCCGGCCGAAAAGACCGTGGTGCTGGCCAATCCCCTGAGCAGCGATTTGAATGGCATGCGACAGACCCTCTTGTTTGGGGGACTCGAAAGCATTCGCCACAACCGCAACCGGCAGCATGGGGACTTAAAGTTGTTTGAGCTGGGCAACTGCTACCAGTTGAAGCCCGAGGGCGACAAGGGGCTGCAGAAGAGCTATCTGGAGGGACAGCGCCTGGCCCTGTTTATGACGGGCCAGTTGGCCGTCGCCAACTGGAATACCCCGGCGCGCAAGGCCTCCTTTGCCGACCTCAAAACCATGGCCGAAAATGTACTGCTGCGCCTGGGCATCAAGGAGCAACAATGGCGCACTAAGGGACTGGAAGCAGATCTGCTGAGCGAGGGACTCCACTACATTGTGGCCAACCAGCAGGTGGTGACAATGGGACTGGTCGGTAAAAAACTGCTGAAGGCTTTCGACATCGACGAGCCGGTATTTTTTGCCGAAATCGACTGGGATGCCGTGGTCAAAATTGCCGCCCGCAACCAGGTACTCTTCCAGGAAATTTCGCGCTTCCCCGAAGTACGCAGGGATTTGGCCCTGCTGCTCGACCGCAGCGTGCAGTTTGCTGATTTGGAGGCCGTAGCCCGCAAGACCGAGAAAAAACTGCTCAAGAAAGTCTCCCTCTTCGATATTTATGAAGGCGACAAAATAGAAGCCGGCAAAAAGTCCTACGCCATCAGCTTTATTTTGGAAGACCCTACACAAACGTTGAAGGACAAGCAGATCGACAAAATTATGCAGGGTCTGATTCAGGCTTTTGAGCGCCAGCTGGGTGCCACGCTCAGGGGTTAATGCCCCCCAACAATTGCAAGACACATTGATGTCGAAACACCACCGGGCCTGGGAATTGTTTTCAGGCCCGTTTTATTCCCGGGCCTGCAGGTACTGAGAGGGCGTAATGCCCTCGAAGTATTTAAAGGCCCTGTTGAAGGAGCTGACCGAACCAAAACCGCACAACTCCGCCAAATGTGCCAGAGCGTAGGAGCGGTACTCCGAACGTGCCATCAGGCGACAGGCATGCTGAATGCGGTAGCGGTTTACAAACACGTTGAAGCTCTCCCCAAACTCCTCATTAATCAGGTTGGACAAGTAGGTCCGGTTGGTGCGCAGACGCTGCGACACATCGGAGATGCGCAAATCGGCCTGCTTAAACAAAGCCTCCTCCTCCATCAGGCGCAGAAGGTCTCTGCGCAAACGCTCACGACCCGAAAAACCAATGGAACCGGCACTGCTTTGCCTCCCCGTCGGGTCGCCTGCCGCCTCCCTGTCGTTCGTCTCCTCATCCAGCACCACATCCTGAATGGAGTAACGCTGCATACTGCCCATGTAGCCGACCATAAAAAGCACCAAACTAAAAGCCAGGGAGGGCAGCAACAAAGCCAGGTGGTCGCTGGCAAAATAGCCCCTGCCCATAAAATTGGACAAGGTGCTGGTCAGCGAGCCCCCTATCAAAATCAGGGTCAGAAATTTGACCCACGACAAGCGCCGCCCTTTTAATTCGCTGTAGAACGACAACAGGCGCTGCTCATAAGCCCCTACCAGTCGCCATGCCCGTACCAGGTAATAAAACACCTGCACAGCAAAAAACAAACGACTCACCAAATACACCCTTGCCATCCAGGCAGCAGGGCCCCGGTCCCACACCAGCGAAAAATCATTATCGAGCAACAAACGCTGCAAATAGCGCCAGCGCTCCGTCTCGCCCGCAGCCAGATGCAGGGCCCCTAATACCAGGGCTACCGTCACGGCCGGCACAAAATGCCACAGATTGCGCCGGCGCAAAACCGGCTCACAGGTCAGCGAGCGGATGTACCAATATATTAAGGGATAGGAAGACAGGGAAGTGAGCGAATAAAGGGGATCGAGGGCCAGATAAAGGGCGTAAGCCTCCAGATAAAAAAAACCATGCATCAAAAACAGTCCGGCCGAAGAGGCCATAAAACTACCTAAAAGTCGATGAGACGACGATGCAGGCCTCCCGCGCAGAAGAAAATAGAGGGCCCAGAATAAGGAAATATAAAAAGGCGTTAGCGCCACCAAAGCGTCGAGCATACAAACCGGGAAAATCCTTCAACACCACCAAAGTACAATAAAAACAAACAAACAGCCCAAGGGTTTTGACCAAGTAAACTGCCCATAGGTTAAACGGCTAAAAAACAGAAATGGGACCACCTCGTTTGGTGCATCCCATTTCTAACCTTAACCCTAACCCAAAATTATGAAAAACCTAACTTTATTTATATAAACAAATAAAATCCAAAAGTGTTTGCTTTCCCAGAAAAAAAAGATTTTCGTTAAAACCTTTATCTGAGCGGTCAAAGTTTAATTACCCTAACCTTAATTTATGAAAGAACTTTACCCGCATCAGCAGGTCGTTCATCAAATACTTATGCAAGTTTATCAAAAACTTTGCAACCAGCAATGCGTTTTAACTCTTTTTAACCAGCTTATTCTTGACTTTATAAAAATATATCCTCAAAGCCTTATTGTTTCTGATTTCCCAAAATCGAACAAACTGCAGCCCGATTCAAAAACTAAAAAAATGTAAAATCAATCTTAAGCCACTATGAACCGTTGTTCCTTTTTTGCGAAAGCTTAAGCTAAATATACAACCTAAAACCAAGGCTTGTAAATGACAAACATCATGTTCTTCAGCAGCTTTCTAAACAAATATACAACAAGCGCCCCCCTCTTTGCAAGTCGCCCCACCCCCTTAACACTCCATTAACAAACCCTTGCCGCAGCCCGCAAAAAGC
>DUOK01000013.1 GCA_012838865.1 Bacteroidales bacterium
CGTCGAAAAACAAATGGGGGGTATTGGCGGTAAGTGCCAAAAAATCGACGCCCGACCGCTCCAGGGCTTGTAATTTATCGGCCAGATAAGCGGTGGCGTTCGTATAATCGCCCTTCCTCACCAGGCCAATAAAATGCTCCATATTCACACTGTAAATCACCATCTCCGGGTAATCCAGTCGCCCCTCATTTTCCTGTTTGAAGGAATCGATCAGCGCCTTATAATAATCAACGGTGGCCTCGGGTCCGAGACCACCTATCAGTCCTATTTTTTTCAAGTGTATGGCCATAATGCAAAAGGTTTAAAATTGACGTTATACCAAAGTTATAACATCGTACTGTAAAAAAGGACTTAAAAGTCCTTCTTTTTATTCCCCCCATTTCAGCAGGTTAACTCAGAACACAAAGAAACAGTCCTGCCAAAGGCAGGACTGCAAAGTAAATAGGTCTCGGCTGTTTATAGTACAACAACCTTGGTACTGTAGCGAAGGCCATCCATATACAAATGAAGCACATATACGCCCGATCCAAGGCTACTGAGATCCAGTTCGGGCTTTTCGCCCGAAGGAATCCGAACACTCCGTATCAGCTGCCCCTGAAGATTCTCGACATGTACCAAACCAGCGCCAGTGCCTCCTGGCAATTCCATTTGAAACAATCCGTTTCCGGGGTTCGGGTACACCCTAAAAGCGCCCGCCTTCTCACCTGAGGCAATGCTGGTGGCAGCTGCCACTCTAATGGTACCATCGCTGGTAAAAGTACTCAGATCCCACGCCAAACCCTCACCTGGTGATTCAGGCACCACAGAAGTAAAGCCCCCGCTGATGGTGGCCATTCGTACCAATTGAAAAGACATTCCAGCCTCATAAGGCTGCACAGAAACATTGCGCATTTCAAGCACTCCATTGGCTACAAAATTGCCACTGGCACTCATACGGTCTGACCGATTGGCGGCCAAATCGACCTGCACCACAAAGTGTGAAGCAGGCGAAAGGCGCACATTGGTAGTACGAAAGCTGGACCCTACGACAGGCGTCTCCGGAGCGTAGTACCCGGCATATAAAACCCCTTCGTTCTCCACAATAATGTTTCCCTGAATTCGACCATTGCCACTCAGGTAAGCACCAGCCTTCACCGTAACTGCAGAGCTGCCTGTTCCGCTGGTGCCCCCGTTGACCAAAACGCCACCTTCCCTTATTACAAAGCTGCCACTGGATTGCAAATCAGCATTGATCTGCATGACCCCACTACCGACCTTTATGATGTTTCCACTGGTAATGGTTCCTCCAAAAGAAAAGTCCTCATTGCGGTGACCCAGTTCCCAGGCGGCAGCACCCCACAAACGTCCGCTTCCTGTAAGGGCACCCAAACGTACCGTTTGTGTAAGCATATCGTCGAATACACCTACGGATCCCAAATCAAGAATGGCCTGAGCATACCCATGTGTACTATAATTCCGGAAAGAATTATCGGTCATCAACCTGATGGTGCCGGAAAAATCACTCCAATTACCCGCAAAATCGGAACGTACCCAGGGAATACTTATTCTGAATTCCCCGGCACCCGTCAGGCTATTGCTGTAGGTGCAACGACCATCGGCATACAGGGTTCCCACCTGTCCCTCTTCTACAACAAGGGGATAACTGGAAGAACTGTAGCTGCCACCGCTGTCAAAGTCTCTCAAGACACCCCCTTCAAAAACGACCTTTTGCCCGGGCAGGGCCTGTTCGGTGGTCAATTGCACCGCTCCCTGCTTCAGCACCAACTCCTGATTGGTGTTGGCGGCGCTCAGACTCAGAGTGTGCACGCCGGTCTTTTCAACAGAACCCCCAATTATACGACCATTCCAACTCACCGACGCATCGGTATGTAATACAGCCCCTTCGTTGCCTACTGTCATTGCGCGCTCTGCTGTTCCTGCCTGAGCAAAACGCAGCGTTGCCCCATTGATTTCAAATAGACCGGCGTTGGATGAAACCCCACCAATGGACCCATGACCATCGATGGCATTGGGCAGTGCAAAGACCTCCAAAACGCCTTCTTCTACAGTAATTTTTCCACTGAAATCGTTAATGTTCTGCAAAGACAGCTTTCCACTGCCCTGCTTGGTAAGCGAGGCCGTCCCACTAATTTTACCGTTTCCTGTAAGCACATAGTCGGTTTCATTATCGAAAAGTACAGAAGCAGGCATTAAGGTTTCCACAAGTTGAATCGTTTTGCTCACCGCAGCGTCATCAACCACCACCTCATCACCGGTCACAAAATAGGAGGCCGTTCCTTCAACCAAAAAGTTTTCGGTCTTTACCAGATCCCATTCATCGTTTACACTTCCTTTCCAATAAGCCTGTCCCACAGCGCGCACCTCCTTGACCGTCAGCACCAGCTGATCGTTGAGCCACGACAGCTCAGCAGGCAGCCCTTCTATTCCTTTTAACACCAAAGTCCCTGTGGTACCGCTGATGCCCTCAGGAAAATCAATCAACACATACGTACCGGCGGCCAATCCCTCTACCAGCTTGGCATTGACCCGCACCACAGTTTCATCGCTCCAATCGACCTCCCCGTTTATGGTCAACAAGTCGCGTTCGGCCACCTCCAAACCATTCATATCGAAAACCAACTCCGCCTTTTCTTCCACAACAAAGGGACCCGAAACGGTGGTGTTGCCTGCCTGCGACTCGCCCCCAACCAGAAGCTGTGCGCCACGGCGCAAAGTCAGTCCCGCCCCCAAATCACCGGCCACACCAAGTCGTGTCGAAAAGTTGGCCCAAACGGGACTGGCGCTTAGGTGGCCCTCAAGAGCAAGGGTTCCCTCCCAAAGCTCGGTAACTCCGGTAAAACTGTGCTGCCCTTTTAACAGAAACGTGCCAGAACCCTGCTTTACAAGGCCCATCTCCCCACCAAGACTTCCTCCATCGGCATTCAACTCAAAACTGCCGGCCGTATTCACCGTTACAAAGGAGGGAGCGAGGGAAGCATTCAACAAAAGGCTTTCCTCCCGGCTCTCGCCACCCGTAAAGTAAACATGGCTGCCATCTTCATAGCTCACGGCAGCACCGTCGAGCATCCAGCCCTGGGTTGTTTTGTCCCATTCGGCACCGCTGTGGTAGACATGCCGCCTGTTATTCATTTTGGGCGGAGGCGGTGCTGTAATGCCCTCCAATTCACCCAGAAAAAAGCTGGGATGCGGCGGCTGATTATAGGCCACATTCTGCCAGGCTACAGCCAACCGATATTGACGGTCGTGCATCAGCGAATAGACACGATGTTCGGTGGGATGAACAGTGGTATAAATCCGGATTTTAGACGGATCGTTGGTCCGATAAATCAGCTCTTCCCGCCAATCGCCGAATAAATCAGCTTGTAAGGCCGGTGTGCCCTTGGTCCCATTATTGGACAATCCCCCCGGCGCATCAAAAATGACCTGTCCCGTGCTCGGCTTGGTGATGCGGGTATGATCGAGCAGCTCACTCAGCAGGTCGCCATCCCAAAAAATCCGAAAATTAACCGAGGTGTGCAATCCAAGGTGATCCACATTGTCGCGACTGCTGGCAGAATATACGGGACTGCAACCCCAAACCTGAGCCCCGTGGGTCTCGTTGCTGATGTTGGCGGCCATGCAACGGCCGCAATCGCTGAACGAGCGATGGCGAATGAGGATGGAACCATCGGCTGCATCGTGCAAGACCGAACCGCCTTCTCCCGATTCCAGACAACGGAAGACTTCTAATCCGGGACGATAAGGATCAAAATCGCTCACGTGCATGGCATCCCCATGTCCCAGCCGCGTGGAATACAGCCCTGTACCATCGTCGTCGATGGTACAAGACCCAAAAACAATCTCATCGCGACCGTCGCCATCCACATCGGCCACACTCAGGTTGTGGTTGCCCTGGCCGGCATAAGCCGCATTTCCGGGCGTATCGCTGTCAAACACCCAGCGCAGACTGAGCTCATTTCCATCAAAATCGTAAGCAGACAAAACCGAACGGGTATAATAACCCCGGGTCATTACCAGACTGGGCCGCTCGCCATCCAAATAGGCCACTGCAGCCAAAAAGCGATCTACCCGGTTGCCGTACCCATCACCCCAGGCATCCACATTGCCACGTGGCGGATGATAGGCCACCGTGCTCAATTCGGCTCCGGTGCGCCCATCGAACACCGTCAGGTACTCAGGTCCACTCAGCACATAGCCCCCCGCATTGCGGTAATCGGCCGAATGATTGGCAGTGGCAGCGGGTCCTTTAGAAAGGAAGTTTCCGAGTCCGTCTACCGTACCCGGGGCAGTTTTACAAGCAATTTCAGCGATCCCGTCACCATTCAAATCGTAGACCATAAACTGGGTGTAATGCGCACCGGCACGAATGTTCTTACCCAAATCAATGCGCCACAACTTCTCCCCCTCCATGGTATAAGCATCCAGAATAACATTTCCGGTGTAACCCGCATGCGAATTGTCCCTTCCCAGGGCCTCCCACTTCACCACCAAATCGAGCACATCGTCGTCGTTCAAATGCCCCGTACTCATGTCGTTAACCGTGTACGAATAAGCTTCCCCATCCGGAGTAACACCACCCGGAGGCAGATCAAGGCTCAGCTCCTTATATTGTTGCTGCCAAACTGCCACTTCTTCTGAAGCTGCTTGTTCCACCCCATTAACGACCGCAGCAACGGCATAGCGACTGCCCAGGGTGCCGGCCGGGTCCACAAAATTTGAAACCCCCAAGGGAGCATCGTTCACCTTTTGGCCATCACGGTACAAATTGTAGGTCGCCGTATGCCATTCCTCACCCGGGAGGGTCCAACCGACAAACACTCCGGACGCCACCTTCACGGCCACCAGGCCCCGGTCCAAGCTTTCCATAGGATGTTGGGCATAGACAGAAGCACCCCAAACAAAAACCAAAAGAAGCAGCAGTTTTTTCATAGTATAATTAAATTTAATTAAGCAAATTTAACAAAGCTACATGTAAATACAAGCCCAAAATAAACCAGCACAACATTTATTCTATGGCCTTCAGCACCACACGGTAGGTATAAGGCTTAGGGAAAACAGTGTAGTCGCCATGGGGACGCGCCCCCCAGGAGCTGTCTCCGCCAACACCCATCATACGGTGATCAACATGTAAATACACTTCGTCTTTGGGCGCCAAATCAACCGTATGCAACATGCCGCGCTGCGGCGTGGTAAAGTCTTCGGGACTAAAATGCAGGGCAGAAAAACCAGCCAGGTTGTCACCTGCAATCCTTATTCCCAGACCGTGTTCATTGGCCACTTCCACCCATCTTATATCGCTGCGGTAACCATTCTCCTGCGGAGCAGGGTAATTTTCCAGTAGCTCCCCGGCACTGGCCTCATACACATCCACAAAGGCAGAGTGCTTACGATCGGGGTAATTCTCCCAGGGACCGCGACCATACCACCTGATCTTATCCATATCACCAGGCAATACCCACTGAAGCCCTAAGCGTGGCAGGGGCGGCAAACGGTCTCTGCCTGGTTGGTAATGGTGACTAATGGCCAGACTGCCATCGGCACCAATGCGGTAACTCAATACTGTTTGTCCCAATTCATTGGGAAGCAGATAAGTAAGATCAAGACCGGCCGCTCCCGATTTTGGGGAATGCACGACCAGCGCTTCCAGCTCTAAACTGTCCTGGGCATAACGCCATACGCCCAACTCCTGCAACATATTGTAACCATAGTCGTTGTCGTTGGGTGCCCGCCAAAATGCAGGAGAGGGACCGTCCTTAAGCACCACCCGCTCGCCTTTGGTCCATTCCAGCAAGGTCCCGCTCGCTTTATCAAAACGGAAACTAAAATCCTTACCCGAGAACAGCAGTTCTCCGCTGCGCTGTTGCAAACGCAAATCGCCGGGCGCTTGCTCCTCCGGGGCAGCAGTACCAGCAGCGCCTGATGGAAGGGCAAACTGAAAACGGGCCAATTCGTGACCGGCATCCAGCAAGCCCCAGGAGTTCAAGATACGGGCATGTAGATGCAAAAACACCTCTTGGTTTTCAGGCAGCTGCGGCTCTTCTTCCCAAAGCCGCACCGAGGCCGATTCTCCGGGAGCCAGTCCGCCCAAACCAAAACTGCCACTGGCCAAAGCACGTCCTTCCGAACGCAGTTCCCAGTCAAACTCAAAGCGATCCAGATCAATAAAATCGTAAGCGTTGCTGATCTGCAGCTGTCCACCGCCAAAATCCAGCGGCGCTGCTTTGATGTACTGGTACACCTTTTTCACCTCATGCAACGAAGGGTTGGCACTGCGGTCGGGCCGCACCAGTCCGTTCATACAAAAGTTCTGACTCGAAGGCGTGCCTTCGGGTCCAAAATCACCGCCATAGGCCCAGTAAAGCGTTCCGTCTTCGGCATACTTAGCCAGGCCCTGGTCCACCCAGTCCCATATAAAGCCGCCCTGCAGATTGCCGTATTGCTCCATCACGTCCCAATACTCCTGAAGATTGCCCACACTGTTGCCCATAGCATGCGCGTATTCACATAGAATGAGTGGACGATGATCCCACGACAAGCCGTGGCTCACAAGACGATCGATGCGGGCATACATGGGCGTAACAATATCGGTATTGCGTGCGGTCCCTGCCTGCTCATACTGAACAGGGCGACTCAGATCACGGGTTTTGATCCAATCGTATCCGGCTTCAAAATTAATGCCGTTGCCGGCCTCATTACCCAGCGACCAAATAATAACTGAGGCGTGGTTCTTATCCCGCTCCACCATACGTTCGATGCGATCAAGATGTGCCCCCATCCAGAGGCTGTCCTTTGCCAGACTCCTGTCGCCATAGCCCATGCCGTGCGATTCGATATTGGCCTCATCCACCACATAGAGCCCGTAGGCATCGCACAACTCATAAAAGCGTGGATCGTTGGGATAGTGACTGGTACGTACCGCATTAATATTATTGGCCTTCATCAACTGTATGTCCCTCAGCATCGAGGCCTCCGAAATCACATGTCCGCTAAAGGGATCGTGATCGTGGCGATTAACCCCCTTCAAAAGCACGGCCTTACCATTAACCAGCAACTGCCCCCCTTGAATTTTCACCGACCGAAAACCGACCTTTACGGCCGTGGCCTGTATTTCCCGGCCTTTGGCATCCTTCAGGACCAAAGCGAGGGTGTACAATTCAGGCTCCTCTGCATTCCAAAGCTTAGGCTCTTCAAGCCTGCCTTTAAAACGCAGCTGCGCATCTGCATTGGCAGCTACGGCCCACTCCAGGTTCTGACTGCTCACCACTTCTTGTCCATAAAGCAATTGCAGCTCGGCACCACCTCGCTCCTCCTTACCCAAATGATTCCGTAAATCCATCACCACCTCATAATCGGCCGTACTGAAATCGACACTCAGGTCCTGCTTAAAATAGAAATCGCGCAAGCGCACCTGAGGTACGGCATACAAATACACATCCCGTTCGATACCCGAAAGCCGCCAAAAATCCTGGTCCTCCAAATAAGACCCATCGCTCCAACGGTAGACTTCTACCGCCAGGGTGTTCTCACCTGGGCGGACATGAGAGGTGACATCAAACTCCGCAGGCAATTTGGCATCCTGCGAATAGCCCACTTTTTGCCCATTTACCCACACATACATGGCCGAGTTTACCGCACCAAAATGCAGAAACACCCGCTGTCCCTCCCATTCGGCAGGCAGCTCAAAAGTCCGACGGTACGACCCTACCGGATTGTTGTCGTGCGGAATGGCCGGGGGCTGCGGATCAGAAGTAAAACCAAAACCGGCACTTACATAAATAGGCACCCCGTAGCCATTAATTTCCCAATTACCAGGAACAGGAAACGAAGCCCAGTCGGACACATCGAAATCCTCCCGGTAAAAATCCACGGGTCGATCGGCCGGCTTTTCCACCCAGTTAAACTTCCATTGCCCATTCAGCAGACGAAACCAGGGCGAAGCCTCCCGTTTAAATCCCAACGCCTGCTCCAGTGAAGCAAAGCTGTAAAAGGAGGCGCGTCCCGCCTCCTTATTAATGGCAAAAACCTCGGGATTTTCCCAGTCATTTACCCCCTTAACGGGGTTGGCCCCCAGCAAGCCTGCCCATAAAAACACATAACCAATAATTCTTTTCATCATATTTTCAGTTTTTCTTTAAATCTTTAGCCTTTTCAAAATAAGGCAACCCTGCGCCGCTTATTTTGCGGAAAACGGGCAAAAGCTTGCACTTATTCGACATTCTGTATTTCGGATTGTACAGAGTATTGGCGCGCGTCAACAAAAAAAGTAATTTGCCAAAAACCATTAAAATTAAAGTATGCGTAAATCATTTTTGCTTTTGGCCTTTTTAGCAACGGCCTTGTTTCAGACGCAGGCAAAACCCGGTTTTGGGGAAGCCAGCTTGCTGAATAACGACTGGAAATTTTATAAGGGCGACCCCGCAGAAGCAGCCGCTCCTGACTTTGACGACAGCCGCTGGCGGGCCCTTCATTTGCCCCACGACTGGAGCGTAGAGGGACCTTACAGTCCCCATTGGGCCAGTGCCACGGGCTACCTGCCCGGCGGCATAGCTTGGTACCGTAAAGCCCTGGATGTTCCTGCCGAATGGAAAGGAGAAAAAATCTACATCTATTTTGAAGGCATTTACCGCAACGGCGAGGTCTTCATCAACGGCCAACGCCTGGGCATGCGACCCAACGGTTATATTTCGCACAGCTACGACCTGACGCCCCATCTGCGTTTTGGGGAGCCCAACACCCTGGCCGTACGGGTCGACCACAGTGAGCATGCCGATTCGCGTTGGTACACCGGGTCGGGCATATACCGGGATGTATATCTGGTAAAGGCCGGGGAGGTGCACATCAACCAGTGGGGCGTATTTTTTTCGACCCCTGAGGTAAGTACACGCAGGGCCAGTGCCCGGGTGCAAACCACCGTAAGCAACCACAGCTACGAGCGCGCCGTTTTGCAGGTAAAACAGGAGCTGCGTAACGCCACAGGCCAAACCGTAGCCAGCACCAGCTCGCGCCTTAATGTAAACGGCAATGCCCAACAAGAACTGAAACAAAATATGCGTGTTAATCAGCCCAGACTGTGGTCGCTGGACGATCCCTATCTGTATACCCTGATCACTACCGTAGAACAAAACAACAAGGTCGTCGACCGCAGCGAAACCCGCGTAGGCATTCGCTATGTAGATTTTGACCCCAACACGGGCTTTGCCCTAAACGGAGTCAATATGAAGATGAAAGGTGTTTGTCTGCACCACGATGCCGGCAGTCTTGGTTCAGCCGTGCCCCGTGAGGTATGGAAGAGACGCCTGCTGGAACTGAAAGCCCTGGGCACCAATGCCATTAGAACCAGCCACAATCCTCAGGCACCGGATTTGTACGAACTTTGCGATGAACTGGGTCTCCTGGTACTGAACGAAGCTTTTGACGAGTGGGAATTTCCGAAGAAGAAATGGCTCGAAGGCTGGAACCAGGGCACCCCGGGCTTTCAGGGACACGCCGCCTTTCATGAAGAGTGGGCCGACCAGGACCTCAAGGACATGATTCTGCGCGACCGCAACCATGTAAGTGTGGTCATGTGGAGCATCGGCAACGAAGTGGATTACCCCAACGACCCCTACTCCCACCCTGTTCTGGACCAGGCTGGTATTGGCCAGCAGCACGTAAGTGGTTTTCAAAGAGACCAGCCACATGCCGACCGGCTGGGGGCCATTGCCGAGCGCCTGGCAGCCATCGTGCGCAAGTACGACCCTAGCCGTCCGGTAACGGCGGGACTGGCGGGACCGGTGATGTCGAACGAGACCGATTATCCGGGTGCGCTTGATGTCGTGGGCTACAACTACACCGAAAACCGTTACGAGCAGGACCACCAAAAATACCCCGAGCGCATTTTTTATGGCAGTGAAAACCGGCACGATTTTGAGGCTTGGAAACACGTGCGCGACAAGGACTACATTTTTGGTCAGTTCCTATGGACGGGCATCGACTATTTGGGTGAGGCACACCGCTGGCCTTCCAGAGGTTTTACTTCAGGTCTGCTCGATTTGGCCGGCTATAAAAAACCCAGGGCCTGGTTCCGTCAAAGTTTGTGGTCCGACCAGCCTATGGTTTACCTGGGCAGCTACCCGACACGCAGTGGACGCAACTACTTATCGACCGACGCCGATGCACTTTGGAATTACCGTGAGGGACAAAATGTACGTGTGGTGAGCTATACCAATTGCGAGGAAGTACAACTCCTGCTCAACGGCCAAAAAATAGGCGCACCCATTGCCCTGAACGACGAAACGGGCATCATTCACTGGGACATCCCCTACCAAAGTGGTAAACTTGAAGCGATTGGTTACATCAAAGGGGAAGAAGCGGCACGTTTCGAAATCGAAACCAGCGGTCGCCCCCATGCCATTGACGCACAAGTTTGGAACAGCCAGAACGTAGTGAGCAAAAACCGTGGTGTAGCTCAAATCGAAATTCAAATTCGCGATGAAGCCGGACGCCCCGTTCTTCTTTCTGACGAAGAACTGCTGTGCCGGGTCGACGGCCCCTTTAAGCTACTGGGCATGGAAGCCAGCAATCCACAGGACATGGGCGATTACACCAACAACCGCCTGCGGGTTTTCAAAGGCCGGATGATTGTTTACATAGAAGCCACCGGCGAAGCAGGTGAAGGTAAGGTAGTACTGTCGCACCCCTGGCTGGAAAATGCCGCCATTCAATTAAAAGCAGAATAGAACTTTCTTGCTGCGGAAGTCCGCAGCAAAATCATGCAACAAAAAAGGCGATCCACAGCGGATCGCCTTTTTTATTGAGACTTTTGCAGGGACCTGCTCCCTTTACTTCTTCTGTCGTACCCAGACCTCATCAATCCACACCGCACGGGTAAGATTTCCATTTCCAATCGGAAACACATAATAACCCTGAAGTGAAAACCGGTCGCCCTCCATCAGCACCTTATAAACATTGGCCGTAGAAGCATGCCAGTCGGGCCCCTCATCATGCACCGTAACCATCGACGAATCGGTCAATATCCGGTAGCGACCATGATTGTAAGCACGGCGATGCGGTTCGCGCACTACCTCCGAGAAAAAAGTACCATCTTCCTTCAATACCATGGTTCGGTATTGGAGACTATCGGCAGGATCATCCTCCATCAGACGCCAGGTGCCCAACAGCTGCTGCTGTAAAGAAAGTTGGGCAGGCGCCTCTGTATCGGTTGTCGTCCCCATTTTACAGGCAGTTAGGAGACCGGCCCAAAGAACCAGCAAAGCAATTTTTTTCATTTTGAGTAGGTTAAATTAAACTTAAAGGTATAAAAAAAACTAATACCACAGCAACTTAGTCGCAGCCAAAGGCCTACCCTCCTCTTCCAAAACCACCACATACCGACCAGCAGGCAAAGACCCGGTGTTGATCCGGGTCGCCGCTCCCCCGGAAGCAGGCGCTTTATGAATCAAAGCGCCCGACAAACTGTAGATCTTTATCAGTGCCGATTCGGAACGACGCCCCTTATGCTCCACCCACAGCTGCCCGCCTGCAAAGTCGCCACGTACCAGCAGTCGGGCACGGTCAACGGGGGGACCGCTCACCTGCGTTGTGCCATCGCCATAGCGGGCATTGAGCGCCGCCAGCTCCTCCGCTGTAAGCGCAATCACCGTACCATGACGCGGATAAAAATCCATCGACACCTCATGGTCGATTACCTCAAAACTGGCCAGGTCACTGCTCCGCGTAAACTGGTAAGCCCCCCGCATATACACATCATACATCAGCACAAAGGTGTCGGTATTTATCAAACGATACACACAGGAACCCTCCACCGCATCGCTTGTCTGCTGCAAATAACGCTGCTCCACCACATAGCCTCCCGTCAACTCATCCGAGACCGCTTTCATAATGCCGTTGCCCGAGCCCTCGGTCTTAAAAAACAAATGATACTGATTCTCAAAAAACACAATATCTCCATCAATACAGGCACGGCCCTCCGGATGAAACAACAACTGCTGAGGTGCCCCCTCCAGTCCGGTAAAATCGCCATTGGCATAAGCATGGTAAATAATATCTACCCCACCAGGCTGTAACATCGAAAAGTACACCATAATCTTATCTTCCTTCTCATCGTAATACGATTGCGGGGCCCAAACGCGACTCACATCGGCAAACTCCGGGAAAGTCTGGGGAATATTCACCACCGAATGTTCCCAGTCGATCAAATCGCGCGAGCGCAAAAACACCATGGCGTGATTGGACCAGCCATCGTTCGGCACATACAAATCGGTCAACACCATATAAAACCAACCATCAGGTCCCCGCAGAATATGCGGATCACGCACCCCTCCACGTGAACTGATCGTATCCGCAGCAATAACCGGCCTATTGTTGTTAAGGGCAGTAAAGTTATATCCGTCCTCACTCACCGCATAGCAAACCGCTTCCTGGCCCACACCGTTACCCAAAAAATATGCAAAGAGATAGGCATCAAAACCCTCGTCCTCAGCCACCCAAACCTCAAAATCGCGTTGCTCAAGGGCAGCACCCTTGCTCACCCGGGCAGTCAGCACCACCAGCTGCTTGCCGGCCCCCTCGGCCGCAAGCGATTGCAAAGAACCATCGTCGGCAATAAAGCCCGGCTCGCTCGAAGTCCAGTTGATCACCGACCCTTCCACACCCCCTGTGGGCAACAACAAGTCGCTCCGCAAATTTTGCAGATTGCCGCTCAAGCTCAAGGCAGCCACATCTTGAATAACCGAAGCGGCATCATCGAGCCAGGGCAACACGCTTACAGCAAAAACCTTGTCCAAAGTCTGCCCCTCCTTACTCAAAGTAAGCGTGAGGTTCAGCTGAAACGGGTCGGCCCCTACAGCGGGACGCGTCACTTCCCCGGAATTGCTCAAGACCTCTGGATGGGAGGACGACCAGCTCAGACCAATTCCCTCTTCCAATTCGGAAGGAAGCTCCAGATTTTGTACCACGGCATCCACACCTTCCAACTCAAAACCAGCCGCAGCCCGCTCCAGTTGCTCCTGAATCAAAGCAGCCTGCAAGTCCTCACGATACTGACCCAAAACACCTACCTCCGCAACATCCAGGGCCCCCTCATATATTCTAAAATCGCTGTACAAAGCATTCTTTAAATATGCATCACTCGCATACGAAGCACGGCCCAAAAAATTATACAAAGTAGCCCCCAGGTCGGCAGGCCTAAGGTTAACCGTGCCACTGCCCACCACCGTGCCGTTCAAGTAAATTGTTCCCGTAGCTCCCTCTTGGGTATAAACCAAATGCTGCCAGGCCCCTTTAGGAAACAAAAAATTGGGATTGACCCCCTCCTCGCCCTGCCAGTGGGTTTCACTTATGGCATAGCGACTGCCCCGGGCCGAAAAAAACATCACACCGTTGGCCGCATTGGCCACATCGGTAGAATGACCAAAATTCCACACAAAGTTTCCGTGTACACTTACATCCGTCTCTGCCGGCACATACAAGTAAGTCGCCAGCGTAAAATCCTGCAATTGACCCATTAGGCCCCCGGCAGCAGCGCCCAAATCGAGATAGCCATTGGAAGCCCCCAGATTCAGAATCCTAAACGCACCCAGGCTTTGGACCTGCGCCCCATTTCTAAGGGTGGCACTGTAAGCACCCACCTCGGCATGCAACAAATCCCCCTCCAACAAAGATTCATCAAAAGAATGGTGCAGGCGCAGTTGCGCTGCAGAAAGTGGAACCGCCAAAAAAAGGGCCCACAACAAAAGGAAAACACCTACGTTATTTCTATTCATAAACATCGTTTTACAATTTTTAAAAATAACCAATCCCCTAACGCAGGCCAAGCCAGCTTAAGACCATGGCTGGTAGGCATTCGATAAAGTTTTGCACTTTTTCGACCCGCTGCAGCACGGGCAGGCAAATTCCTTATCTTGCCTAAAAAAAGAACCAATGATGCGCAGTTTATTCCTCCTCACCTTAACGCTGGTAATGTCTTTCGGCCTTCAGGCCAAAGACCTTCACATTCCCTCGTCCTTCGGATACAGCGACCTCAACGACAACTCCCGGCAATGGAGCCTGCAACGCAGCAGGCAGACAGATAATTTTATTCTGTTTTGGGAAGCGGGCTACGGCAGTGACCCGGCCACCGCAAGCGATGCCGCCTATCGGGTCAACATAGATCAGGTGCTGCGCGTTGCCGAGACCAGTTTTGCCTTCTACCGCGACGAACTGCGCTTTGTACATGAGGGCCAATCTAAAACCGATCGCTACAAAATGATTATTCTGCTGCACTACAGCACCGATTGGCAGGCCAATGGCTCAGGGGTGGACGAAACAATAGGACTTTTGAGTCTGAGTGCATCGGCCGGACAGGCAGCCGGGGTAACCGTAGCCCACGAGGTGGCCCACTGCTTTCAGTACCAGGTGCAGGCCGACGGGTTTCCCGGAGGCTGGCGCTACGGTCTGGGACCTAATGGAGAAGGCGGCAACGGCTGGTGGGAACAATGCGCCCAATGGCAAGCCTTCAAAGTCTTTCCCAACGAACAATTCACCAACCACAATTATGGTCAATACCTGGGTTGGCGACACAAAAACCTCTTGCACGAAGCGCCTCGTTACGCCAGTTACTTTATTCAGGATTACTGGACCTGGCTGCATGGTCAGGAATTTATTGGCCAACTGTGGCAACAATCCCAGTTTCCCGAAGATCCGGTAATGGCCTATAAGAGACTGAACAACCTGAACCAGGACCAATTTAACGATGAAATGTACCAGGCTGCAGCACGCCTGTTGACCTGGGACTTGCCCGTTTTTGCCGAAACGGCCAAAGACCAAAAAGACAGTCACCCCTCTGCCCAATTGTTGCCGACCGACAATAACTTCTGGCGCATCGCGCCCGAAGTTTCACCCGAAGACTACGGCTACAATACCATACGACTCAACCTGCCGGAACCCGGCACCACCGTACACATCGATTTTGAAGGCCTGGCCGGCTCCGAAGATTACCGCACCAACCGCTATGCCTATGCGGGGTGGCGCTACGGCGTAGTGGCCCTGCTCGACAACGGTCAGCGCTGGTACGGTGAAATGCGCGCGCCCAAATTCAACCGCTTCAACCACAGCAACCCCAGCGACCGGCTCAGTTTTGAAAGTCCCCAAAACGCCGTCCGCCTCTGGCTGGTTGTGGTGGGCGCCCCTTTGGCACATGCCCAACACCTGTGGGACGACGACGACAGCAACGACGAGCAATGGCCCTACCAGCTAAAATTTACCAACACCAACCCCTACGGCGTATTCGAGTTTGACCCCGAAGCGGAACCCGAAAACATCGACCTCAGCTACACCTTGTATCAACTTCCCTTTACCGGCAATGCCAATCCCTATCCCTCGAGTCCGGTAGTGCCCGACTGGGAAAGGGTTTGCCGCGCCTTTAAGCTGCAACTGTCCGAACTCAAAAGTCAAATCGGCACCAGCATACGCTATGCCGCCATACAACCCAACGGCACGCTCAATTACAACTCTACCGCCAATGCCCCCGGGCACTGGTTCAACGCTACCGGCTACACCACCAACTGGGGCAACAACAGCCGTGTTTTTTCCGAGTTCAAGACCAACAACCTCAGCTTCAACCTGGGCCAATATCCCAACGTGAATCAATTGGGCAATCAATTTACCCTGCGACAAGCCCTTGTTTACACCCCGGCTTCCGGCCCAGCGGTACAAGCCACCTTTAGCTTCGTCGTCAACATCGGAGAAGAAATTGCAACCAGGCTTCCTTCCGGCCCAGGCCCTGAAACCAGCCTGGTGCCAGAGCTGCGCGTGTTTGAAAGCCACCTGGAGTTAAGCCAAAGCTGCCGGCAACTGCAGCTCTTTAATCTTCAGGGCCAGGTCGTGTGTCAAGCACAAAACAGCACTACCCTCAGCACCCAGGGCCTGCCCTCCGGCCTTTATGTGCTGAGGGCCGACCGGCACAGCCTAAAAGTTATCGTGAAATAAAAAAAAACCGAAAAACTTTAGTGTTTGCTTTCCTAATCAGTTCACTTTAATAACTTTATTAACAAAACGTCGACTTCCATATTGTACGGCAACAAAATATACCCCTGCCGGCAGTCCCCCCATCTCTACAACATAGGAATCCTCTTCCTGCTTTGTGACCAATGCCAGTTGGGTACCACTGCTGTCAAAAATTCCGATTTCAAGGTCATGGGCAGAATCCGAAACCAAGGCAATCCTCAGGTCAGTCTCAACAGGATTGGGCCAAATGATCCAGGTGTCTTCCCGCAACTTTGATTGAGGTCCACCCTCCCGATAAGCGGGCAAATGCACAGGAATTTCGGGCACAATCAAATTTGTCAGTGCCAAAACTTCATTTGGACTAAGTGCCTTGCTGTAAATACGCAGTTCGTCAACAACCCCGTTAAACATGGGATCGGGCCATTGCGATTTTCCCACATAATTCTGATCTGTTAATCCCAAATCCGCTGGGAAAAGCGTCATATTGCTGTTTCGACCGACCTCTGTGCCATTCAAATACATAAGGCCCGTACTGCCACTCCGTGTTACAGTTAGATGGGCCCACTTGCCTGTCTCAAGCACTTCAGAAGTATTAATTTGCTCCTCAGCCCCTCCGGCCTTAATGGCGAAGCGAAAAGGCCGATCATTGCCTTCTGCACTCAGCGTAAGAAACATATTGAAATCCGTCCCTCTGCCAAAATCCCAGGCACGCATCCATCCTTCAAGGGCAACTGGCTTCACCCAAATAGAAATACTAAACTCCCTTAAAGGGCGGATAAAGCCGGTGGGAAATTGCAGGTAAGAGGAAGCAGCATCCATTAAAAAAATACCTCCTTGGGCTATCCCATTGGTCCATCCACCCACAAGTTTTTCCGCATTGTTTCCGGCCCAAACATCATTAACTACAGCCCCTTCGCCTTCATCCATGGGCCAGTAACCAAATGCCCCTTCAAATGGGAGCACCGAAATACGATAGCTAAGCTCAAAGTCCTCCCCATCGAGGGTGTACACCACGGAAACCTCCCTGGCCTCCCCAATCTGCTCCAACACCAGAGTTTCTTCCTTGCTTCCATCGCTCCACATCCAGGATCCACCCTCCCATCCTGATTTCAGCACAGGCATCAGCGCTACACTTTGTCCCGCTAAAACACGCACATGAGCATTGTTTTCAACAGGTCCGTCAGCAATGGAATAGGCGGGACCGACAGGCTCCACGTTAATGTGAAAATCAACAGCAATGCTGAACAATTGGGTGCTGGCAACGCCATTTGAGTTGACATACTTAACCCGATACAATCCGCTGCTGTCTGCCACCAGCTCCAAATCTTTGCCGGCATC
>DUOK01000116.1 GCA_012838865.1 Bacteroidales bacterium
AACAGCTTTCTCTTTAGGCAGAAACAACACGGCAATGCCAAATAAGATGGCGAAAAAGATGACCTGCAACATATTGCGGTTATCGCTCAGCGACAAAAAGATGTTTTCCGGAACCATATCTTCCAAAAAGGTAAGCGGTCCGCTTTCCCCTGCTTTTTGTGCTACAGCCAACCGGTCCCGTACCTGACCAATGTTCTCGTAGCCGGTGCGACTGGCTACCTCTGCCAGTGTTTTTTCGTAGGCCTCATTCTGCATCAGCCAACGGCCATCGTGCGGCACCATACCCTCTTGCTGCAGCCACAACTCGTAGCTCAAACGATTTTCCAGTCGCGAAGTCTCATCAAAGCGCTTTCCGGGCTGTAGTGTATTCACAATCAACAAGCCCAGACCAATAGCCATGAAAGTGGTCAACAAATACAAACCTATGGTTCGCAAACCCAAACGCCCCAGGTTACGCGGATGTCCCAGCTGTACAATACCGCCAATAATGGAGAAAAAAACCAACGGAACGGCAATCAGTTTCAACAAATTCAGAAAAATACGACCAAAGGGAGCAATCCATTGGGCAGTAAAATCGGACCACCCCAGCCAGCCCCCAAGTAGCGCCCAAACAATGCCGGCCAGCAAGCCAACAATAATTTGCAGGTACAATGGCACTTGTTTTAATCTGGAACCCAAAGTCATCCGCTGCAATTCGTTAACGATAAGTCTTGTTCATTAAAAGTGCATCGGCCAAAACCATAGCCGCCATCGCCTCCACTATGGGAACAGCACGCGGTACCACACACGGATCGTGACGCCCCTTGGCTTTCATAACAATCTCCTGGCCCGACTTATCTACGGTATTTTGATCTTTAAGAATAGTCGCTACCGGCTTAAAGGCCACCTTAAAATAAACATCCTCGCCATTGCTGATGCCGCCCTGTATCCCGCCGGAGCGATTGGTACGCGAACGCACCTTATCCCCTTCCATATAAAACTCGTCGTTGTGCTCCGAGCCCAACATCTCCACGGCTGAAAAACCCGATCCGTATTCAAAGCCTTTCACGGCATTGATGCTCAGCATGGCCTGGGCGAGACGGGCATGCAGTTTATCAAAAACCGGATCACCCAAACCCACCGGCATACCGGAAAGCACACAGGAAACCACGCCTCCTACCGAGTCGTGGTCGCGTCGGATCCCATCAATGTAGGTAATCATTTCTTCGGCCAATTGAGGATCGGGACAACGAACAATATTCTTTTCCGCCTCTGTCAGGTCCAGCTCCCGGTAATCTTTGGTCATGCGCAACTTGCCCACTTGCGACACGTAGCCGTTCACCTGAACACCCTCCTCGCGCAACATCAGCTTAGCCACAGCACCTGCCACCACACGCGCAATGGTCTCCCTTGCCGAAGATCGGCCGCCTCCACGGTGGTCGCGAATACCGTATTTCGATTCATAGGTATAATCGGCATGCGAAGGCCTGAAAACATCTTTCAAATTGTTGTAATCGCCCGATCGCTGATCCTTGTTCCAAATTACAAAAGCCAACGGCGTACCGGTGGCTTTCCCATCCATCACTCCGGAAATAAACTCTACCCCATCCTGCTCATCGCGCGGGGTAGTAATGGCCGATTGTCCAGGACGTCTGCGATTCAATTCCTGCTGAATAAAATCCATATCCAACACCAGACCCGGTTTAACGCCCTCAATAATACCGCCAACACCGCGGCCGTGCGACTCCCCAAACGAAGTCAGTTTATAAAGTGTACCAAATGAATTCCCAGCCATAGTTGTTATTCTTATTAAGATTTGGAAAGAATACAAAAATACACCATCCGTTCCACACTACAAAAGTCCGCCAACAAAAACAGGCGCTCCCGCGCCTGACCATCCTTCCTCACATCCCTATAGCCGAAGACTTCAGTCTGAGGCCGCGGACTTCAGTCCGCTTTCCAAAACAGGCGCTCCGCGCCTGACCACTTTATCCATATCATAACCCAAGAGACAGACACTACCTCTACCTAGTGACCTCACACCCGCACACCCGCACAGCCGCAGGGGCACAGGTGCCACCAGGCGTGGACTTCAGTCCACTTTCAAGAACAGGCGCTCCGCGCCTGACCTTATTATCCCAATCATAACCCAGGGTTTCAACCCTGGGAGGCCCTGAGCGTCGGAGGACTTCAGTCCTGAGAGACCCCTGGAAGACCCTGGGAGGCCCTGAGCGTCGGAGGACTTCAGTCCTGAGAGACCTCTGGGAGGCCCTGGGAGGCCCTGGGAGGCCCTGGGAGGCCCTGTGCGTCGG
>DUOK01000014.1 GCA_012838865.1 Bacteroidales bacterium
CAAGGCGATATTCTCCACTTCAACC
This sequence comes from Bacteroidales bacterium, assembly GCA_012838865.1. Classification (GTDB taxonomy): domain Bacteria; phylum Bacteroidota; class Bacteroidia; order Bacteroidales; family Marinilabiliaceae; genus Geofilum. The sequence goes on from DUOK01000014.1 coordinate 26, forward strand.
AATTGGTACTGATCCGTGCTTTCTGCCAACAATTTTACTTTGCTGTCTTTCCTTACCGACTTTGGAATGGCTGTCTTGAATTCAGTTCCCTTAGGAAACTTCACAAACTTTTGTTCGTTCTCCCCGTCCTTCTTCGTATTCTTAAGAAAATCCTTAATTGCATCGTCGGAGGAGAACACTTCGACATGAGCAGCTCTATAAGCTGTTTGATTTTCAAAACCATTGTAACCGGCAAAGCCTACTATAGCGCCGGCATTTACGTCCATACAGACCTCCTTCACCTCATCACACATCTTCTCTTCCAAAATCACAACGGCTTCCTTTTCTAATCCGGTATCGTGGCACCAACCCTCCAGTTTATCCGGCCCATAATTCACCACCTTCAGCCAACCCTTCTTTCCCTGCGACTCTGGTGCAATTTCTACCGAAGAGTTTGGAGACATTAGACAGACAATGTTGTCTCCGGTTTTTGCTTCCGAACGTAATAAAGCCCCCTTATCGCCATTCTCTCCATTCGCCTCAAGCGAATCGTTCGCCGTTGCTTTTACTTTATAGCGTTCTCCTTTAAAAATATCGGGTATCTTAATTCCCTTCATTTCCTCTAGAGCCAAAAGGTGATTATAGAAAGAATAAAAAGTCAGTTGCTGGCCTTTGGGACTTTCATACTCGTGCTGAATCAATACAAAGCCATTAGAATACCTAGCAGTACGTCCATTTACCGTTTCCGTCAAATAGGTTTTGGGGACCCGAAAAGCAATGATCTTTCCATCGGCAATGGCCCTTATGGCACGGTCTCCTTCAAAGTGAATGCCACCATGCCAGGTATTCAGTCGGCCAACAGGAAAATAGCCCGTGCGATTTGATGCACCTTTCAGGAACTTAGGAGCCTTATCTTCATCGCCACTTAATGCAACCGGATATTCGAATTTCATAATTAAATAGGGTTATAAAGTCAACAATCATAATGGAATACCCCAACGATTACTGGCTGAATCCAATATCAGGCAGGAAACCGTGCTCAACCGCCTCCTTCGCCTCCTCTTTAATTTTTTCCTGATTCTCCTTTGCCTGTTTCATATCCTTACTCTTTCCCTTTACTGCGGCACCCACCAAATCAAGAACACCAATCTTAGGAAAGGGAATTTGTTTGAGCGGCATGGTAGCTTTTGCATCTGGTGTAGCCGATCCAATCATGACATTGGGCTCACCGACCACAATACTGCCTCCGTGCGCTGTCATACTTCCCATAGTAGCCACGGGTGTTCCATTTATCAACACACAAGGCTCGCCCTGGACAATGGTGTCCGGAGGGCCAGTACAAACACACATATCCCCCATCAAAGCTGCGGGCTTTCCGTTGATCAAAACATTAGGAGCTCCTGGACCTGCAACGGGTCCACCCACATGCGGTATGTATCCAGTTACCATAGGACAAACATGCATACTGCCTATTGTGGCTATTGGTTTTCCTGCCATAATACTTAATTTTCGTCGTTCATAAGCTCAGCTTATTCTAAACAGACTCGTGAAACTCATTTTTATTAAAGCACAGTAAACGGGACCCTTACATCACTTCCACCTTGCCACTGGCGCCCTGTACCGCTGTCATTTGTCCCTGAACTGTGGTCTGCATACCCTTTAAATCTGCCTTCTGTTTGCCTTCCACGGCAGCGTTCATGCCATTGATGGCCACATCTTGCTTGGCTTCGATGTTTACGGCACCTTTGGCGGCTACGCTGGAATCGCCGTCGCTTTGCAGGGCTACATTGCCTTTGGCTACAGCAGAGACGTCGGCTTCGGCGGCCAGTTCAACATTTTGTTGTGCCCCAATGGTCACATTTTCCTCTGCGGCAATGTTCACGTTCTTGGCACTCAGGTTCAGGGTTTCCATGGAACTGATGAGCAGCGACTTCTCCTGGGTGTCGAAGGTAATGACCGAGCCGCCGTTGTCGCGGATGTGGATTTTCTCGGCCCCGTCGGTGTCGTCGAACTCGATGGTGTGCCCGCTGCGGGTGGTGATGGCCTTGATGTTGTTGTCGGCCACCATGCCGCTGGTGTTGTTCATGTGGAAGAGGCTGCCGGCCACAAAGGGCCGGGAGGGATCGCCCTGCTCGAAGGCGACCATGACCTGGTCGCCGATTTCGGGAACGAACCAAAAGCCGCGGTTCTTTTCGATGACTTCGCTGGTGCCGGCGCCGGGCGTTTGTACCCGCATCCAGTTGCTGGCGGCATCCTGGTCCTGCCAAAAGAAGCGCACCTGCACGCGCCCCAGCTTGTCGGGATCGGCATTGTCGGTCACCGTGGCCGGCTCGGGGAAGGCCATCGGGGCCTTGAAACCTTCGGGCAGAGGCAGGGTTTCGGTGGCACCGGCCACGCC
>DUOK01000015.1 GCA_012838865.1 Bacteroidales bacterium
AGCGCCTGACAACTTTGTCCCAATAATAACCCAGGGTTTCAACCCTGGGACCCGAGCAAGCCCTCAACCCTGGGACCTGAGCAGAGCCTCAACCCAGCCACCCGCGGACTTCAGTCCGCTTACAAACACAAGGCGCAAAGCGCCTTACAAAATTTGCCTTAATAATAACCCAGGGTTTCAACCCTGGGATAAACAACCCTGGGGAACCAGTAACAACCCTGGGAAAAACAACAACCATGACACACACACTCCACATCACCGCCCTCACCATCCTCCTGAGCCTCAGCGCCAGTCTCCACGCCCAGAGTCCCGACGTACTCCGCGGCAAAGAAATCCTCGAGCAGGTATCCCGGAAGACCAAAGCCTACACCAGCATCAAGGCCGACTTCTCCTTCACCCTCGACAACAAACAAGCCCAAATCACCGACACCCATAAAGGCAGCATCCTCATCAAAGGCGACAAATACAAAGCCGAAATCATGGGCGCAGAAACCTACTTCGACGGCCAAAACACCTACATGTACATGACCGACATCAACGAAGTCAACATCAGCGGCCCCGAAATGCTCGACGAAGAAGACAGCCTTAATCCAGCCACCGTCTTCAGCATCTTCGAACACGGGCACCGCTACCTCCATGCAGGAGAAACCACCATCAACGGCAAAACCGTCGACATAGTAGACCTCTTCCCTGAAGAGCGCAACAAACCCTACTCCCGCATCAAACTCTACATCTACCAACACAACCAACAATTCGCCAAAATCGAACAAATAGGCAAAGACGGCACCAACTACATCATCGACATCCACAAAATGGAAACCAACCTACCCGTCAACGACAGCGACTTCACCTTCGATCCCGCCCAACACCCCGGCATCGAAATCATCGACCTCCGCTAGTCCCCTTCACGGGTTCTGGTCTTCCCGTGGACTTCAGTCCGCCCGTGGACTTTAGTCCACTTACACAAACAGGCGCAAAGCGCCTGACAACTTTATCCCAATAATAACCCAGGACTTCAGTCCTGGGACCCGAGCAAGACCTCAACCCTGGGACCCGAGCAGAGCCTCAACCCTGGGACCTGAGCAGGCCCCAGCCCCACCAACCCGTGGACTTCAGTCCACTTACACACACAAGGCGCATAGCGCCTTACAAAATTTGTCCTAATAATAACCCAGGACTTCAGTCCTGGGACCTGAGACCACACCATGAAACTCCCCATCGACAAGTTCGTCCCCGCACTCCTCCTCATGATCCTCATAGCAAGGATCTTCCCCGAGCCAGCAGTCAGTGAAGGCCCCATCAACCTGCACACCATAGGCGACATCGGCATCACCCTCATCTTCCTCTTTTACGGACTCAAACTCAACCCCAAAAAACTGCGGCAAGACCTCAGCAACTGGAAACTCCACCTCCTGGTACAAACAGCCACCTTCATCTTCTTCCCCCTCCTCGTACTCCCCTTCTACTACGCCTTTGAAGACAGCAGTCACCACCTCCTCTGGCTCGGCGCCCTCTTCCTCGCCACCCTGCCCTCCACCGTTTCCTCCTCCGTAGTAATGACCTCCATCGCCAAAGGCAACGTCCCCGGCGCCATCTTTAACGCCAGCATCTCCAGCCTCATCGGCATCCTACTCACCCCCCTTTGGATGAGCCTCGTCATCACCACCGGCCAAACCCAGGCCGGCGACTTCAGCCACATCATTCTAAAACTCATCCTACAAGTACTCGTACCTGTATTTGGGGGCCTCCTACTCAACCGTTTCTTTGGCCACTGGGCCCAGAAAAACGCCCGCTTTCTAAAGCTCTTCGATCAAGCCACCATCCTGCTCATCGTATACCTCTCCTTCGCCGAATCCTTTCATCAAAAACTATTCGCCAACACCAAGCTCCTGCACCTCAGCCTCGTCATCCTCCTAACAACCGTCCTATTTTTCCTCATATACGGCATCATATCCCTCCTCTCCAAAAAACTAAAATTCAACAGAGAAGACCGCATTACCGCACTCTTCGCAGGCTCCAAAAAATCCCTCGTCCACGGCACCGTCATGGCCGGCATCCTCTTCCAGGGCGTCACCGGAGTCGGCGTCATCCTCCTACCCCTCATGATCTACCACGCCCTCCAGCTCATCTACACCGGCCTCATCGCCCAGCGCCTCTCCCGCACCTCTTCATAGCCGAAGACTTCAGTCTGAGGCTGCGGGTTTTAACCCACTTTCCAGAACAAGCGCAAGGCGCTTGACCTATCCCTACATCATAAAGGCGGCACAGCCGCCGCGTGGACTTCAGTCCACTTTCCAGAACAGGCGCTCTGCGCCTGACCTATTTCTCCCAATCATAACCCAGGGTTTCAACCCTGGGAGGCTCCATGCATCGGAGCACCTCACCCCTGGGACTTAGGCCAGCCTCCACGTGAGTACCAGCCAGCGACCTCCCTGGGACCCAGCTCGACCGACCGAAAAACAAAAAACTTCAAAAAAATTACAACCTCCAAAACCCGCGTCAAATCACCAATGCAAGGATACCCGTCAACTAAAATCCCCACTTACTCAAAAAAAAATGCACAAGCACTCTTGACACTTAATAACTATTGCCATAACTTGCCTTTGATTTTAACCCTGAACCCCAAATAATGGCTCACGTATTTACACAGATATTGCTCCATTATGTTTTTGTAGTTAGGCATCGCAGAGCCCTAATTTCCCCAAAGTGGGAAGCAGGGCTTTATCATGCTATGGGGCAATTATTTAAAAAATATAACTGTCAACCCCATATAATCAATGGTCATAACGACCACGTACATTGCTTGGTATCAATCAACAACACCATAAGCATTGCTGACTTAGCAAAGTACGTAAAGGGACCTTCGACAAAATATATAAACGACCAAAAGCTTACCGAGTTTCCATTTTCGTGGCAAACAGGCTACGGCTGCTTTGCACACAATCAAAGCAACCTCGGCACGGTATACAATTACATCAAGTACCAGAAACAACACCATATAAAAACCACATTTAAAACAGAATTTCAAAATCTCCTTAAGGAAAACGAAATACCTTATGAACCCAATAACAATTATCTTCCAATAATATGAAACACGACACAAGATAACCCAAAACCCGGTGAACCCTTTTTAACCTTGACCAAACCGGAACCCTAAACCCGCCCCTTTCTAACCTTAACTCGGGGGAATTAACCCACCCCCACTTGGAGAGGTTCCCAACCCATTTTTTGAACCTTTACCCACCCTAACCTGTTTTAACCCTAACCCTTCCCAATGATTCGGGGCTTCGGCCCCGGGTCTTTGGGATTTTTATTTTTTCACCCCATGAATAGAGCCGAATACAACATACACACCGTACTCTCAGTTACCGATGTAACACCAACCACCTTTGTACTGCGCATGACCAGGCAAGGACTTGATTTTCTAACCGGTCAACACATCAACGTTGGCGTTGCCAACAGCGGAGTAACCCGCGAATACTCCGTCTACAGCGGTGAGGAAGACGACTACCTTGAAGTCCTGGTTAAACACGTCATTGACGGACTGGTAACCCCACATCTTCACGGACTAAAACCCGGCGATAAAGTAATGATTGAACCAGCCATTGGCTACTTTCAATTACCGAACCCACTTCCCCAAAAACCCATTTTGCTTATAGCCACAGGAACCGGAATCGCCCCCTATCACAGCTTTATAAAAACATACCCAAACCTCAATTACACCCTTCTTCACGGAGCCACCACTCCCGACGAAACCATTCAACCCGGGCACTACAACGGCAACTACCAACTTTGCACAAGTCGTAGCGACAAAGGGCACTTTGCAGGACGCGTCACCGATTGGCTGCGCCAAAATGCCCTGGACGACTACAGCAACATCTACCTGTGTGGAAACCGAAACATGATTAACGAAGCCATCGCCATCCTCGCAGAAAAGAACTACCCCTCCAAAAACATCCACTTCGAAGCCTACTTCTAACAACAAGAGGGCTTCCGCCCTCTTGTGGACTTTAGTCCACTTTCCAGAACAGGCGCTCTGCGCCTGACCTATCCCTCCATCATAAAGGCGGCACAGCCGCCGTGTGGACTTCAGTCCACTTTCCAGAACAGGCGCTCCGCGCCTGACCACTTCCTCCCAATCATAACCCAGGGTTTCAACCCTGGGACCCGGAGAGGGACCCGGAGAGGGACCCGGAGAGCCCCCTGGGCAGGCCCCTGGGAGCCCCTGGGAGCCCCCTGGGCAGGCCCCTGGAGAGCCCCCTGGGAGGCCCTGTGCGAGCCTGACACCTGGCACACACATCCGGAGACCACCCTGGTCCCCGGACCCCCACCTACAACAAAAAGTTCATCATAATACCAGCAGCCACCGCCGAGCCAATCACACCCGAAACGTTCGGAGCCATCGCATGCATCAACAAGTGGTTACTCGGATCCGCCTTCAGGCCCTCTTGTTGCGCCACACGTGCACTGGCCGGAACCGCAGAAACCCCGGCAGCACCAATCAAAGGATTAACCTTATTGCCCTCCTTCAAAAACAGATTCATGATTTTGGCAAAGAGCAAGCCACCGGCAGTAGCCACAGCAAAAGAAAAGGCACCCAGTACAAAAATCTTAATTGAACCGGAAGTTAAAAACCCCTTATTCACCATCTCACCAGTCACCGGATCCTCTAACAGACGTACCGCCTGAGTAGAAGCACCAACAGTAAGCCCCAGTACAATGGTAATGATATCAATCAAAGAAGTCCGGGCCGTTTCAGCCAAACGATTGGTAACACCCGATTCCTTCAGCAAGTTGCCAAAGAAAAGCATCCCCAACAACGGCAAGGCGCTTGGCGAAATAAACAGCGTCAGAATCAAACCAATCAGCGGAAACAGAATCTTCTCCAGCTTAGAAACCGCGCGGGGAGGCTTCATTTTAATCAAACGCTCCTTCTTCGACACCAGCAAATTCATAATCGGCGGCTGAATCACCGGCACCAAAGCCATGTACGAATAAGCAGCAATAGCAATGCTACCAATGAAGTGAGGCGCCAATTTCGAAGAAGCAAAAATAGCAGTGGGACCATCGGCACCACCGATAATGGAAATGGCAGCTGCTTCACGAATTTCAAAACCCATGGCCATCGCACCAATAAAAGTACCAAACACCCCAAGCTGCGCAGCAGCCCCAAGAAGCATCAGACGCGGATTAGAAATCATAGACGAGAAGTCGGTCATGGCCCCAATACCCAGAAAAATCAAAGGCGGATAAACCCCCTTCAACACCCCAAAATAAAGGTAATTCAACACCGAACCTTCCTCATAAATGCCAATCTGGAACCCCTCCATTAGCGGAATATTTCCAATAATAATGCCCGTACCAATCGGCACCAGCAACAAAGGCTCATAATTGTAACGAATGGCCAGATAAATAAAAAACAAGCCCACGGCAATCATCAGCAAATACTTGTAATCCACCGAAGAAAAACCGGTATGCTTCCAAAAAACATTCAAAGCATTGGCCAACGAGCCCGAAGACGCCCCTGCCGTTTGAGCATAAAGTTCAGCCTGCCCAAAAAAAGCCGAGAGCACATACAACAGGCCCATTATAGTAAAAACAGTAGCAAACTTTCTCACGATCTTTTGATTTAGTGAAGCCCAAAAACTTCAGCGATTCAACATAAATTCAGGAAACTATTCCAACTCAATGAGTACATCATTTTGCAAAACATTGTCGCCCACCTTCACACGAATAGTTTTAACCGTTCCCTCCTTCTCTGCAGCCACATTGTTTTCCATCTTCATGGCCTCCATAATCAAAAGCGTATCGCCCTTCTTCACCTCATCACCAACACCAACCAAAATTTTAAAAATATTGCCCGGCAGCGGTGCCAACACCGTTGCCGCACCCGTTGCCTTCTTCTTAATCGTACCCTCACCCGGTTTGGTCTTCACTTCCGAGCGGACCAGCTTAGGCGTTTTGGTGCTCTTCACCTCCCGGTGAATCTCCACCTCGTAAGGTGTGCCGTTAACCTCCAGCGAAGCAATATTTTCCTCAACATCCTTCAAATTAACCTCGTACTTATTACCATTAATGGTGAACTCAAACTTTTTCATACAAAATCGATTTATCAACCGTCACTGTCGCCAGGGCGACAAAGGGTTAGCGTAAAACATTATTGACACTGTAAATCTTCGAACTCCACGGAGAGTAAATCCTTGCGACCCGTTTAATCGTAATCACATTACTCTCATCATCGTGCTGCTGCTCATTAAAATACAAAATGAGGCTCATTGCAATGGCAGCATTCACTTCGCCAGCCACATAATGCGCCTCAGTCCCCTTCATTTTAGCCCCACCGGGCTCCACCGATTTTCGTTTTTTGTAATTGAGTACCACCGGCATCAGCTTAAACACATAAATAAGCAAAACCAGCACCAGAAAAACCACGGAATAGCCCACCAAAGTAATGGTAAAAATATCCGACCACTCCCAGTTTTCCACATTAATTAGGAAAGTCATCATAGCATTGGGTTTATCAAAGGCATAAAAAAACTCCCGGCCCCCCAAAAAGGAAGCACGGGAGCACAAAATTATAAAGGCAAATTGCTGTGTTTCTTCGGCGGATTCGTCAGCTTCTTCGTCTGCAGACTCTGGAAACCTCTGATTATCCTAAAGCGCGTATTGCGCGGTTCAATAACATCATCAATATAACCATAAGCTGCAGCTTGGTAGGGATTCGCAAACTTCTCCTTGTACTCCTCCTCCTTCTCGGCAACAAATTTCGCACGTTCCTCGGGATCCTCAATCTTCGCCAAGGCACGCCCCTCCAGCACCTCAATGGCACCCGAAGCACCCATCACCGCAATTTCGGCAGTAGGCCAGGCATAATTCAAGTCACCACGCAGCTGCTTACAGCTCATCACATCGTGCGCACCACCGTAGCTCTTACGCAAAGTCACTGTAACCTTAGGCACAGTAGCCTCACCATAGGCAAACATCAGCTTAGCACCATGGGTAATAATTCCCGCATATTCCTGACCGCTACCGGGCAGGAAGCCAGGCACGTCCACCAAAGTCAAAATCGGAATATTAAAAGCATCGCAGAAACGCACAAAACGAGCCGCCTTCCGCGAAGCATCACAATCCAAAACCCCCGCCAAAAAGTTCGGCTGGTTGGCCACAATACCAATCGAAGCCCCGCCCATACGGGCAAAACCCACCACAATATTCTTAGCATAATTGCGATGCACCTCCAAAAACTCCGCATCATCCACAATCGTGTAAATCACCTCCTTCATATCGTAAGGCTGATTCGCATTGTCCGGGATAATGGTATTCAGCGAGTCGTCCAAACGATCAATCGGATCGTGACACTCCACCAAAGGAGCCTCCTCCAGGTTATTTTGTGGAAGGAAAGAAATCAACTTACGAATCAGCAACAAGCCCTCCTCCTCGTTTTCGAGCAGAAAGTGAGAAACACCAGAGCGAGACGCATGGACCTCGGCACCACCGAGGTCCTCGGTAGAAATATCTTCCCCGGTAACCGTTTTCACCACCTTAGGACCCGTCACAAACATGTAACTCGACTCCTCCGTCATCATAATAAAGTCAGTCAAAGCAGGCGAATACACCGCACCACCCGCACAGGGACCAAAAATGGCCGAAATCTGAGGAATCACCCCCGAAGCCATAATGTTACGCTGGAAAATCTCAGCATAACCCGCCAGCGAAGTAACCCCCTCCTGAATACGGGCACCACCACTGTCGTTGATACCAATCACAGGCGCACCAGCCTTCATAGCCATATCCATCACCTTGCAAATCTTTTGCGCAAAAGTCTCCGACAGCGAACCCCCGAAAACAGTAAAATCCTGCGAAAAGACATACACAATGCGACCATCAATGGTACCATGTCCGGTAACCACACCATCACCCATAAACTTGGTCTTCTCCATACCAAAATTGGTACAGCGGTGCGTCACAAACATATCAAACTCCTCAAAGCTGCCCTCGTCCAGCAGCACCTCAATACGCTCACGCGCCGTCATTTTACCCTTAGCGTGTTGCGAATCAATGCGCTTCTGACCGCCGCCCAGCTTCGCCTCGGCACGCAGTTCTATTAACTTTTGAATCTTATCCTGATTTGACATAACTAAAACAGCATTAAATGATTAAACCAAAACAAATCAGCACCTTATTCCTCCGGATGCTCACACAATTCAGTAAGCACACCAAAAGTACTCTTCGGATGCAAGAAAGCAATATTCAAACCCTCAGCACCCTTACGAGGCGACTGGTCAATCAGCTTAACACCCTTTTCAGCAGTCTCATTCAAACCCTCCTGCAGATTCTCCACAGCAAAAGCCAGGTGATGAATACCCTCACCCTTCTTCTCAATAAACTTACCAATCGGGCCCTCCGGGTCAGTCGATTCCAGCAGTTCAATCTTGGTCTGACCCACCATAAAAAAGGCAGTCTTCACCTTCTGCTCAGCAACCTCCTCAACCGCGTAGCACTTTAAACCAAAAACGTTCTCATAGAACGGAATAGCCTCATCAAGACTTTTCACAGCAATACCAATGTGTTCAATATGTGTTGGCTTCATATCAAAAAATAATTATTAAAAATCGACTAATGCCCACAAAAGTAGGATTATTAA
>DUOK01000117.1 GCA_012838865.1 Bacteroidales bacterium
GCTTTTCGTACCCGTGCCTTTTGGATGTATGCCCTCATTCTGGCCTTCAATTCCTTCTTCATCACCGGCTTTACCTTTCACGTAGTCAGCATTTTTGAGTCGTCGGGACTGCCCAGAGCCGATGCCATTTCCATTTTTGTGCCCATGTCGGTCGTTTCGGTGACAGTCTCGCTGGTCTTTAATATGATCTCCGACTGGGTGCGACTGAAAATATTGCTGTACATCATGATCGGCGGCAGTTTGCTGGCTGCTGTAGGGATGACCGGCATAGAGCTGGGTTGGGGGCTGTATGTGCTGGTGGTAGGTCAGGGCATATCCGGCGGAATGTTTGCGGTCCTGAATGCCGTGGCCTGGCCGCGGTTGTTCGGACGAAAATACATTGGAACCATATCGGGCAAGGCCATGTCGATGATTGTTTTTGCCAGTGCTTTGGCGCCGGTTTTGTTCAGTTTTTCCTACACCCGTTTGGGTTCCTACACCTGGGTGGCCATTCCCGCCCTCGGATTTTTGGTGTTTATGGCCCTGGCGTCCCTCAAGGCCAATAACCCGCGACTGCCTGAGTCCGCCGCCGGTTCAGGAAAGTAAGTCCATCCCCAGCAAGGTCAGGTAGCCCCAAACGGCATAGCGCAGGGCTTTGCCCAGCAGCATCCACAAAGCAGTGGGCAGGGGGCGGGTTTTAAGCAGGCCCAGCAATACCGCCAAGGGGTCGCCCACCCCGGGCAGCCAGCAAAAGAAAGCCACCCAGCCTTCCTTGCCTGCGATGCGGCGATGCAGCTTTTCCAGTTTTTCGGCCTTGATGCGCAGGTATTTCTCGATCCACGACCACTTGCCCAACCAGCCCAGCCAAAAGGAGGAGAGTCCCCCCAGCCAATTACCCAGCGAAGCAGTTACCAGCACCCAGGCCGGATCGTAGCCAGCAGCCAGCATGCCCGAGAGCATTACCTCTGAGCTGAAGGGCAATATGGTTGCAGCCAAAAAACTGGCGAAAAAAAGGGCCAGATGGCCCAGTTCGTATTCCATGCGGCAAAGATAGCTTTTTTGTATATTTTTGTTTGGTACATAAACCTGTCGTCCATGTTGCCGAATTCCTTTTCTCCGACGCTGAAAACGCTCTTGCTGGCCCTGCTCTTCATCTACTGCACATCCACACATGCGCAGCAGCACTTTTGGCACAGCGATCCGGAGCCTTCCGACAGTACGCGGCAGACGGGAGAGCTGTACCTCGAAGTCCCCGCCGCCTTTTACTTCCTCAATAACGAGTTTTTTGGTGCTGCCGTGGAAGGCTACACCTTGCCCGGCTACCAGCTGATGCCCTGGCTCAGTTATCGCCTGGGCGAGCGCGTGGTTTTGGGCGGGGGGCTCAATCTCCAGCAGGAGTTTGGCGGGAACAGAACCCTGGCTGTTCAACCGCTTTTTTCGGTGCAGGCCCTTTTGCGCCCCGAGCTGCAGCTGACCCTGGGCTACCTGAATGCTTACCGCGATCATCGCCTGTCCGATGCCTTATATTATTACGAGGCAGAAATTACCGCCCCTTACGAAATGGGTTTTCGCTTCGAGTACGAAGGGGCCTCCACCTGGGGCGATGCCTGGATGAGCTGGGAGCAATACATCGAAACGGGAGATACCATTCCGGAGATTTTTACCGCCGGGGTGAGTCTGCGTCGGGATTTGTGGAAGCGCGACCGTTGGGAGCTGGTACTGCCAGTGCAGGGACTGGCCCTGCATCGGGGGGGACAGGTGTCGGACTTTGAGGAGGCGGGTACAACGGCAGTGAATGTGGCGGGGGGACTGGAACTCCTGCGGAGGGGGAGTCGTCCCGACAGGAGCTGGGGCTGGTTCGGGCAGTTTTTATATTATAAGGACCTGAAGGAAGCTCAGCAGCAGGGCATCTACAGCGGTCATGCCTTTTACAGTGGCTTTACTCTTCAAATGCAAAGCCACAGGGCTTTGCTCGCTTTTTGGCAGGGACAGGATTTCCTGAGTGTTCGTGGCAACCCCATTTATCACAGCGTGTCCACTTTTGCGCCCTACGAAGTTTTGGGCCGGCGACAACTGATCGAGGGACGTTACCGCTGGGAGCAGCGCCTGCATCCCCAGGCCGTATTTTCCTTTCTGCTCGATGGCTTTTTGGATTTGGAGACCGGCCAGCTCGACTACGGCTACAGTCTGCGACTGAGTCTTACCCCCGCCTTTTTTCTGGGACGGCCCCAGGATCGACTCCGCTAGGATTTCCTCAAGGGGCCTGGTTCAAAACCACTTTTGGGGGTCAGCCCCAAGGCGCTCCTTTTAATACGCCGTTTTGTCTTCCTTTTTGGTCCAGCGTTTAAAGTTGTCCAGGGCTTCCTCACCCAGCAAGGGCTGCATCAGAATGCTGCGCTGCGCCATGGGCAGTTCCAGTTCGCGGTAAATGAAATCGTCGTCGAAACCCGCCGCTGCGGCATCCTTGCGGTTGTTGCCGTAGTACACGGTTTTGATGCGCGACCAGTAAATGGCGCCCAGACACATGGGGCAGGGCTCGCAGGAGGTGTACAGCACACAGTTGCTCAAATCGTAATGCCCCAGCGTCTGGGCAGCATCCCTAATGGCCAGCACCTCGGCGTGGGCAGTGGGGTCGTTTTGCAGGGTCACCTCGTTGGCACCGCGACCAACAATTTCGCCCTGGTACACCACCACGGCGCCAAAGGGGCCACCCCCTTTTTCAATGTTGACGTTGGCCAGATTGATGGCCGCTCGCATAAGTATTTCGTTTTGTTGCATGCCTGTTTTTTTAAGGGCCTTAAAGTTAATTAAAAAAAGAAGTCCCCCCGCTGCTAAAAAGATGGTAAAGCATTGGCAGTTACAAAAAAAACTCCTACTTTTGCGGCCGATTATTATCCGTTCAATAGGTGTAAGTCAGTTGTATTTCAGGTTATTGTTCACCGCCCTGATGGTTTGCCCGGCCCTTGGGGTGCCCGCCTGATGCGGCGCTTGCACCGGCAATTGTTTTATTTTTTGTAGGTCTAATTTAAAGAAAGAAAGACTGTGGATACCTTAAGTTACAAAACCAATTCAGCCACTCCGGCAACCATTCAGAAAGAATGGCTGGTGGTAGATGCTAGCGACATGATTCTGGGTCGGCTGGGTTCGGAAGTGGCTAAGCTCCTGAGAGGGAAGCACAAGCCCAATTACACGCCCAACCTCGATTGTGGCGACAACGTCATCATTGTTAATGCCGACAAGGTTAAGCTCAGCGGCAAAAAATGGGACGACAGAGTATTTTTCTACCATAGCGGTTATCCGGGTGGACAAAGAGAGGTAACGCCTGCGATGCTTTTTGCTAAAAGCCCCGAGCGCTTGGTGGAGCGTACCGTAAAAGGTATGTTGCCCAAGACCAAACTCGGTCGCAAGCTCTTTGGAAACCTGTTCGTGTATGCTGGTCCCGAGCACAAGCAAGAGGCACAGCAGCCCAGGGTAATTGAATTAAACAAAATTAAATAAGCGTTATGGAAGTAATTAATGCCATTGGAAGAAGAAAGGCTGCCGTAGCTCGTATTTACCTGAGCGAAGGCAAGGGGCAGATAACCATCAACAAAAGACCGCTTGACAACTACTTTCCTGCAGCTACTCTGCAGTACATTGTAAAGCAGCCCTTGGAATTGTTGGGTGTTGCCGGTTCCTACGACATCAAAGTAAACCTCGACGGAGGCGGTATCAAAGGACAGGCAGAAGCCTTGCGTTTGGCCATCGCCCGTGCACTTGTTAAAATTAATGCCGACGATAAGTCAGCCTTGCGTACCAACGGATTCATGACTCGTGATCCCCGTGTTGTTGAACGTAAGAAGCCGGGTCGTCCCAAAGCACGGAAGAGATTCCAGTTCAGCAAGCGTTAATGCCCCTCAGGTGCGTTTAGTATCTAAACCGGTAAGATTTCTTAAGGGGAACTACTTATCGGTTGCCTGAAACAGAATGTAAACGACTAAAAAATTTTAAATGCCAAGATTAGAATTTCAACAATTGTTGGATGCCGGAGTACACTTCGGTCACCTTAAAAGAAAGTGGAATCCCGCCATGGCTCCCTACATTTTTATGGAGCGCAATGGTATCCATATCATCGACCTGCACAAAACTGCGGTTAAAGCCGACGAAGCTGCTGCAGCGTTGAAGCAAATTGCCAAATCAGGACGGAAAATTTTATTTGTTGCCACCAAAAAGCAGGCCAAGGAAATTATTGCCGACAAGGTAGGGTCAGTGAACATGCCCTATGTTGTGGAGCGTTGGCCCGGTGGTATGCTTACCAACTTCCCCACCATTCGTAAGGCCGTGAAGAAAATGACTTCCATCGACCGTATGATGGGTGAACCCAGTTGGAACAGTCTTTCGAAAAGAGAAAAATTGCAGATTGGCCGTCAGCGCACCAAGCTGGAAAAGACCCTGGGCAGCATCGCCGATCTGAACCGTTTGCCGGCAGCTATGTTTGTGGTAGACGTAATGAAGGAGCACATTGCCGTTAAAGAGGCCATCCGTTTGAACATCCCCGTGTTTGCCATGGTAGATACCAACTCGGATCCCCGTAACGTGGATTTCGTGATTCCTGCCAACGACGATGCCTCCAAGTCCATCGAGGTAATTGTAGGAGCCATGACCGATGCCATCAAGGAAGGTCTGGCCGAGCGCAAAGCCGACAAAGACAGCGACGATTCTGCCAAGGAAAAGGGCGCCAAGGCTAAGAAGACCGAAGGTGGTGGTCGTGCAAGGGTGAAGGCCCGCAAGGAAGACGACGCTGCAGAAGCAGTGGAAGCTCCCAAGGAAGAAGCCCCTAAGGCCGAAGCCACTGGCGACGACAAGGAATAAGCTGTTGAACGTACTTTGTTTATTAATCTGATTAAGAAATTTGGGGACAAACCATTGCGGTTTTCCCCGAATTTTTTACTCCAAAATAGAAGAAATTATGGCTGTATCTGCTGCTGACGTAAGCAAACTGAGAAAAGCAACCGGTGCCGGTATGATGGACTGTAAAAAAGCCCTCACCGAAGCCGATGGTGATTTTGACAAAGCCGTTGACATCATCCGCAAAAAAGGTCAGGCCATTGCCAACAAGCGTGCCGACCGTGAAGCTACTGAAGGCGTGGTGCTTTCAAAAGTTTCTGCCGATGGTAAAAAAGGCGCTTTGGTGGTTTTGAACTGCGAAACCGACTTTGTGGCCAAAAACGAAAGCTTTGTTGCTTTAACCCAGTCTATTCTGGATTTGGCCCTGGCCAGTGAAGCCAGCAACGCCGATGAAGTGAAGGACTTGCAACTGAATGGCGTAGCCATTAAGGACGTAATTACCGAGCAAATTGGTGTAATTGGCGAAAAAATTGATATGCCCTACTTTGATGTAGTTAAAGCGGAGCAGGTAGTGGCTTACATCCACCCCGGCAACAAGCTGGCTACCTTGGTGGGCTTCAACAAAGGCGGACAGGACGAGCAAATTGGACGTGATGTTGCTATGCAAGTGGCTGCCATGAACCCTGTTTCTGTGGATCGTGATTCCGTACCCCAGGAAGTGGTTGACAAGGAGCTCGAGATTGCCAAAGACCTGACCCGTCAGGAAGGCAAGCCCGAAGAAATGGTAGAGAAAATCGCCATGGGTCGTTTGAGCAAGTTCTTTAAGGAGAGCACCCTGCTCGACCAGGTATTTGTGAAGGACGGTAAAATCAGCGTTCGTGAATACTTGCAGCAGGCCGACAAGGGCTTGACCGTTACCGAGTTCAAGCGTTTCTCGCTCAACAA
>DUOK01000118.1 GCA_012838865.1 Bacteroidales bacterium
ACCAGCACATAATCCAGTCCCACCCCAATTTTTGGCAGACCTTGTTTTACAGCCACTCTTTCGGCAGCTTCGGCAGCTTGCCGCTTCAAGTCCACTGCTGCCATGCGGGGATGATTCACCAACAAGGAGTCCTTACGGTAATCAGTAAGAAGCGTGCCCGCCGCAAGCGAATCGGCAACCACTATGGCTGCGTCGTGGGACCGGTTCAAGAGGGTATTGAAGCGACTCGTGAGACTTGCTTCCTGCTTGTCGAACACCTCCAGTTGCGTCCTGGCTTCATTGAGCAATAAATCTACACGAATAACATCCACCATACTGCCCATCCCGTTCTCAAACTTTTGCAGGGCCGTGGCTTTGAAGGATGCCAACAGGCGCATGTTCTCCTGCTCCAAAAGCCTGTGCTTTTGGAGCTCGTACAGAGGGTACCAGGCTTGCGCCACACGAAAATACAGCGCATTACGGGCGTCCAGAAATTCCTGAAACTGCGCCTCTGCCGCTAAGGCTGCCACATCGCCCTGCGCTTTAAGGCTGCCGAACCAGGGAAACATCTGGGTCAGCGAAAATTGGGCCCTTTGCGCGCTTTCCACCGGCGAGATAAAGTAGCCGAAAGAAAAGGTCGGATCGGCCAGCGACCGGGCCTGCGGGATGCGCTGCAGCGCCCCCTCATAGGCCGCATGCTTCGCCTTCAGCCCCGGATTATTCTCCGCCGCTATTTGGTAATAATCCTCCAGGCGCTGGGCGTTGCCGCCCAGGCCTGTCACCCAAAAAAGCACCAGAATAAAAATATTATTTCTGTTCATTGTCTTTCAGTTTTAGCTTACGTTCTTCGCGCATGCTGTAGAGCACCGGAACAATAAAATAAGTAATGGAAGCCACCAGCATACCTCCGAAGGCCGGAATGGCCATGGGTACCATAATGTCGGAACCCCGACCCGTTGAGGTCAACACCGGCAACAACGCAATGATGGTGGTGGCGGAGGTCATAATGGCCGGTTTGATCCGGCGTTGCCCTGCTTCTACTACGGCTGCGCGGACTTCCTTCAAGCTTCTGGTCGTGTTGCGCTTGAAACTCTGATCGAGGTAGGTCCCTATGAGCACGCCGTCGTCGGTGGCCAGACCAAAAAGAGCGATAAAACCGACCCACACCGCCACACTCAGGTTGACCGTTCCCATTTGGAACAGTTCGCGTAGGTTGGTGCCGAAGAGGGAAAAATCGACAAACCAGCTCTGCCCATACAACCACAACATAAGGAACCCGCCACTAAAGGCCATGGCTACTCCGCTGAAAATCATCAATGCAGTGGTCACCGAACGAAATTGGAAATAGAGAATCAGGAAGATGATGGCCAGCACCAGAGGCACAATGAGCGACAAACGCTTTTCGGCACGAACCTGATTCTCGTAATTGCCGGAGAATTTATAACTCACGCCGGGGGGCACCACCAAATCGCCAGAGGCGATCCGCTCCTGAATGGCCGCTTGGGCATCGTTGACCACATCTACTTCGGCAAAGCCCTCCCTTTTATCGAACAGCACATAGCTCACCAAAAAAGTCTCCTCACTCTTAATCATCTGAGGCCCCTGCAGGTAGTCAAAATCGACCAGCTGTGCCAGGGGAATTTGAGTGCCTACCGGGGTAGGAACCAAAATTTTTCCGAGCGATTCAGGATCCTGGCGCAGTTCACGCGGATAGCGCACCCGCACTGGAAAGCGCTCCCGCCCTTCCACCGTGGTAGTAAGGGTCATACCGCCAATGGCTGTTTCGATGGTCTGCTGCACATCCGCCACATTAAGACCATAGCGCGAAATGGCCTCCCGGTTGATGTTCAGGTGCAGATAGGGCTTTCCGATGACACGGTCGGCAAAGGCTGCCTCTGCCTTGACCGAAGGGACCTCTTTCAAAATCCCCTCCAGCTGCATACCAAAATCTTCGATGGTCTTTAAGTCAGGTCCGTACACCTTAATCCCCATAGGCGCCCGCATGCCCGTCTGCAGCATAACCAAACGTGTTTCAATGGGCTGCAATTTAGGGGCAGAGGTCACACCTGGAATTTTAACCACTTGCACAATTTCGTTCCAGATGTCGTCGGGCGACTGGATGTGCGAACGCCAGTTGCGAAAATACAAACCACGGGCATCCGGTATCAGGTCGCTTTTCTCAATTCCTTGTTCCAAGGCCGACTCATTATCAAGGGCATCTCCTGCAAGGGTCAGGAAGCGGTCGCGACCATCCGTTTTAAATCGCATGCGCTGTCCACGCTCGTTCAGGATGTATTCGGACTTGTAATTGATGACATTTTCAAACATCGAAACCGGTGCCGGATCGAGGGCCGACTCTACCCGGCCTACCTTCCCTACCGTCAGCGCCACTTCAGGTATATTGGTCAACAACATGTCGAGTTGTCCCACCACCTTGCGGTTGTATTGCACCCCCGAATGCGGCATAGAGGTCGGCATCAACAAAAAGCTCCCCTCATCGAGCGAGGGCATGAACTCCTTGCCTATGCCCGGCAGACTGTGCGCCAGGGTGGACCACACTCTGGTGCTGCGCACATTCCACCCCAGCTGATCAACACCCTTGGCCACAAAGCCAAAGACGCTGTTAAAACCCAGCCAGATGGTTGTTCCAAACAACATCAACACAATGGGAAGCAGCAAAAACTTCAGCTTGTTCGCCAGCGTCCAACGCAAAATGGAGCGATAATACCGTTCCAGCAGGGTAAAAAACCCAAGAATGAGTCCCACCAACACAGCCACAAATACGATATTCAACAGCGTACTCTTTCCGGGACCCAGCGGAAGCCAATAGGTGGCCAAAAGCCAGGTTACAGCCAGCACCGAAATAATCAGTTCGGCATGTTTCAATAAGCGATGGTACCAGGCACTTGAATCTTCTTCATCTACCCTGTAAAAATGCTTGGCCAGTCCCACAGCCCCAAAAAGCAACAAGACTGCCCCACCCCATACTGCACCAAAAATCAGGCTCCCAATACCGATAAGCACTAAAAGGGCCTTGCCCCATTTAATGAGACGCTTGTCCTTAATTTTAAAACCAAAGAAGATATGCGCCAGCGTGGGCAATATAAAAAGTGCCACCAGCAAAGCCGCCACCAGGGCAAAGGTCTTGGTAAACGCCAAAGGGGTAAACAGTTTGCCTTCGGCTGCTTCCATGGTAAAGACCGGGATAAAACTCACTATGGTGGTAGCTACTGCGGTGAGAATGGCCGAGGAGACTTCTGCTGCCCCCTTGTACACCGTGGTCATCATTTTTTGACCCGGTGGGGCCTCATCCACATGCTTGATCACATTCTCCGAGAGAATAATGCCCAAATCGACCATGGTGCCAATGGCAATGGCAATGCCCGAAAGGGCCACAATATTGGCGTCCACCCCAAAATAGCGCATGGCAATGAAGACCATGAGCACGGCAATGGGGAGGAGACTGGAAATTAGTATGGAAGCCCTCAAGTTATAGATCATAACGATTATAACCAGAATGGTGATGAGTATTTGCAGGGAGAGCGCCTCCTCCAAAGTTCCCAAAGTTTCGTATATCAGTTCCGTCCGATCGTAGAAGGGCACTATAGTTAGTTGACTTTCCACCCCATTGGCCAGGGTTTTGGACGGAAGCCCCGGTGCAATCTCGGCCATTTTATCCTTCACATTATTGATCACCTGCAAAGGATTGGATCCGTAGCGGGCCACCACCACGCCACCGACTACTTCGGCCCCGTCCTTATCGAGCAGACCCCGACGGGCTGCAGGTCCCAGACCAACCACCGCCACATCCTTGATCCTGATGGGCACATTGTCCTGCACCGCCACCACAGCCTGCTCCAGGTCCTCAACATTTTTAACGTATCCCAGTCCCCTTACCAGATACTCGGCCTGATTGATCTCGATGGTCTTGGCGCCCACCTCCTTATTGGATTTTTGCACCGCCTGCATCACCTGATGCAAAGGAATATTGTAGGCTTGCAGCGCATTGGGGTTTACATCGATTTGATACTCCTGCACAAAGCCGCCAATGGAAGCCACTTCAGAAACGCCCTGGGCGGCGTTGAGTCCGTACTTCACATAAAAATCCTGCACCGTTCGTATTTCGTGCAAGTCCCACCCCCCGGTGGGATTGCCCTCCTTGTCGCGTCCCTCCAGGGTGTACCAAAACACCTGTCCCAACGCGGTAGCATCCGGCCCTAAGGCCGGTTGCACCCCTTCGGGCAACAAACCCGAGGGTAAGGAATTCAACTTCTCCAGAATGCGTGAACGCGACCAATAAAACTCCACCTCTTCATCAAAAATGAGGTAAATGCTGGAAAAGCCAAAGATGGAAGAGCTCCGAATGGATTTCACGCCGGGAATTCCCAGCAGAGCCGTGGTTAAAGGATAGGATATCTGGTCCTCGATGTCCTGCGGCGAACGACCGGCCCAGGAGGTAAAGACAATTTGCTGATTCTCCCCAATGTCGGGAATCGCATC
>DUOK01000016.1 GCA_012838865.1 Bacteroidales bacterium
GTCCCGGGTACGGGCCGTATATACGGGTTTAAGCGTATAGGGGTGATGGCCCGAATAATAAATCACTGTAGCCACCGTCATGGGCGTAGGCGTAAAATCCTGGACCTGTTCCAGGTTGAAGTTCAGCTGCTTGGTCTCCACCGCCAGTTCGGCCATTTCCTTTTCGCCCGAGGCAGGGTGACTCGAAATAAAATAGGGGATGAGCTGTTGTTTGAGTCCCCCCGCCGTATTGATGCGCTCAAACTCTTTTTTGAAGGTTTTAAACAGACTGAAAGAGGGCTTGCGCATGACTTTCAATACCTGGTCGGAAGTGTGTTCCGGAGCCACTTTAAGACGGCCCGATACGTGCTTTTGAATGAGTTCACGCAGGTAACGTTGGTGCGATTGTTTTTCGGCTTCCGAGGCCTTATCGTTCAAAAGCATGTCGTAACGAATTCCGCTGCCCACAAAGGATTTTTTCATGCCCGGCAGGGCATCCACTTTTTGGTAGACTTCAAGTAAAGCTTCGTGTGAAGTGTCCAGATTTCTGCAAACAGAGGGGAATATGCAAGACGGTCGCTTGCAGGGCTTACAAAGCTCCAGATCGCGCCCCTGCATCCGGTACATATTGGCACTGGGTCCCCCCAGGTCCGACAAGTAACCCTTAAAATCGTCCATTTGCGTTACCTGCTCTGCCTCCCGCACTATGGAAGCCACCGAGCGCGAGGAAATGAATTTGCCCTGATGGGCCGATATGGTACAAAAACTGCAGCCTCCAAAGCACCCCCGGTGCAGAATAATGGAGTGCTTGATCATTTCGTAGGCCGGAATGGGGCCCTTGTTGCGGTACTTCGGGTGCGGCAAACGGGTGTAGGGCAAGTCGTAACTCCTGTCGAGTTCCCGCTCTGCAACCGGCGGGTAGGGTGGATTTACGATCATTAGCTGTTCCTGCCATCGCTGGGTGAGTCGTGCGGCATTCAAAC
The DNA here is from genome assembly GCA_012838865.1 of Bacteroidales bacterium. GTDB lineage: Bacteria > Bacteroidota > Bacteroidia > Bacteroidales > Marinilabiliaceae > Geofilum. The sequence continues at coordinate 963 of DUOK01000016.1, forward strand.
TGTTCGATTCCTGTTCGATGTGTTTGAAATTGGCGGCATATTTGAGCTTGTCGTCCAGACAAGCTTCGTGACTGTTCAGCTCTATGGTGGTCCACTTTTTATGGGCGGGCAGGGGCTGAGCGGCCGACTGCATCACCACGGTCTGCGCCAGGGTGGTCAGCGACGCAAAGGGCACCCCGCGCCCGAGCAAACGCACCAATTCGCGCAGGGGCTGTTCGCCCATCCCGTAAATCAGCAAATCGGCACCCGACCAGGCCATGATGCCCGGTTTCAGTTCGTCCTGCCAGTAATCGTAATGGGTCAGGCGGCGCAGGGAGGCCTCAATGCCACCCAGTACTACCGGGACGTCGGGGTACAGTTCTTTGAGAATTTTGGTGTAGACCGATGCGGCGTAATCGGGACGCATGCCTGCTTTACCGCCGGGGGTATAGGCATCGTCGGAGCGTCTGCGCCTGTTGGCGGTATAATGGTTCACCATGGAATCCATATTGCCGGCCGATACCGCAAAGAAAAGGCGCGGAGTCCCAAACTTTCTGAAATCCCTGAGGTCGTCCTGCCAATTGGGTTGCGGAACTATAACCACCTTCAGGCCCTCTGCTTCGAGGGTGCGACCGATTACTGCAGCCCCAAAGGCCGGATGGTCGACATAGGCATCGCCCGAGAATAGAATGACGTCGGGTTGTTCCCAGCCAATTTGCTGCATTTCCTTTACCGAGACCGGCAGCCACTTTTTGTCTGTCTGATTCAATCTGTCCAAAAAAATAATTGTTGCTGCAAAGTTAATTTTTTTATTCAGCTGCAATGTGGGGTATTTGCTTTATATTGCGGGTATTATTGACCTCTTTTTTGGCTGCACTCAGATGAGGAGCCAATAAATATCATGAAAAGAAGTCAACATTTTTTTTTAATTTTAAAACCAATGTTAATTTTGTAAGGGAATAATGTAATCATGATTGATCCAAATAGCGACTTAATTGTTAATTTAGAGGAAAAGATTGATCGGTTGGTTGAGCGTTACCGGGCTGAAAAAGAGGAAAGTAAACTCTTGAGAAACCAGGTGGCGCTTTTAACGGAACAATTGGACCAGAGTTCGGCTTCTTATCAAAAGCTTGAGGAAAGCTTTAATAAGTTGAAGGTAGCCAGGACTTTGGAGGCTTCTGCCGAAGATGTTCGGGACACCAAGTTGCGGATTAATCAAATAGTGCGGGAAATTGATAAGTGTATTGCCCTGTTGAATCGTTAAGAGGCTTTTAGATGGATGAAAAACTTTCTATACGTGTTAATGTCGCTGATCGCTTCTATCCACTTCGGGTAGATCGTGGGGATGAAGAGCGCATTCGCAAGGCGGCCAAGCTTATTAACGATAAAGTTTTACAATACAAGCAGCGTTACAACGACAAGGATGTTCAGGATTTTTTGGCCATGGCTGCCTTACAGTATGTTATTAAGGTGCTGGAAATAGAGAACAATCAGGATGCCGGTCCCCTGGTCAATGCTGTAGCCCTTTTGGATCAGAAGCTGGAAAGCCTGTTGAAGGAAGAGTAAAACTTATTGAAAGAAGAGTCCCGCATTTTTTTCCTGAATTAACTGTTGCTAAGCAGCAGTTAATAAGCATTTTATGCCAGGAAAGGAATGCGTTTTTTATTATATAATATGTACTAAACTAGCAACCAAATGGAAATACTAATAGGTGTATTGGCCTTTTTACTGGGCGGCCTGGTGGCGTGGATCATCATCACGCAGGCCCTAAAATCCCGCTCTCAGAAGATCGTAAAGGAGGCGGAGGCAGAAGCCGAAGTAATACGAAAAGATAAAATCTTACAGGCCAAGGAAAAGTTTCTGCAACTTAAAGCAGAACATGAAAAGGAAATCAACAGCCGGAATGCCAAAATGCTGGCCCTGGAGACCAAAGTAAAGCAGAAAGAGACCGCCCTTTCGCAGCGTTATGAAGAGTACCAGCGTAAGAAAAAGGAAGTGGATACTTTTCGCGAGAATCTGGATGTGCAGTTGGAATTGGTGGAGCGCAAATCTGAAGAGTTGGAGCGCATGCACAAACAACAGGTAGAGCATTTGGAATCTATTTCGGGCATGTCGGCCGAGGAGGCCAAGGAAATGTTGATGGAATCGCTCAAGGCTGAAGCCAAGACCGAAGCCATGTCGTACATCAACGACATTATGGACGAAGCCAAAATCAATGCCAACAAGGAAGCCAAACGCATTGTACTGAATACGGTTCAGCGGGTGGCTACCGAAACGGCCATCGAAAATGCCGTAACCATTTTCCACATCGATTCGGACGAGATCAAGGGCCGAATCATTGGTCGTGAGGGCCGAAACATCCGTGCCCTGGAAGCAGCAACCGGTGTTGAGATTGTGGTGGACGATACCCCCGAAGCCATTGTGCTTTCGGCCTTCGATCCCATGCGCCGGGAAATTGCCCGTTTGGCCTTGCATCAATTGGTGACCGACGGCCGCATTCACCCTGCCCGTATTGAGGAAGTGGTGAACAAGGTGAAGAAGCAGGTCGAAGAGGAAGTCATTGAAACCGGTAAACGTACCGCCATCGACCTGGGCGTACATGGTCTCCACCCCGAGTTGATTAAGCTGGTGGGTAAAATGAAATACCGTTCGTCCTACGGCCAGAATCTCTTGCAGCACAGTCGCGAAGTCGCCAATTTCTGTGCCCTTATGGCTTCTGAGTTGGGCTTGAATGCCAAGCGCGCCAAACGGGCGGGACTGTTGCACGATATTGGTAAGGTATCGGATGAGGATCCGGAATTGCCACACGCCATTTTGGGCATGAAGCTGGCCGAAAAGTACAAGGAGAAGCCGGATATTTGCAACGCCATTGGTGCCCACCACGACGAGGTGGAAATGACCACCATGATTGCCCCCATCATTCAGGTCTGTGACGCCATTTCAGGTGCCCGTCCCGGTGCCCGCAGAGAAATTGTAGAAGCCTACATCAAGCGTTTGAAAGATTTGGAGAGTCTCGCACTCAATTACCCCGGTGTACTCAAGACCTATGCCATTCAGGCCGGCCGTGAGTTGCGCGTAATTGTGGGCAGCGAAAAAGTCAGCGACAAAGATGCAGAAGCATTGTCTTACGATATTGCCAAGAAAATCCAGACCGAGATGACTTATCCCGGTCAGGTAAAGATCACCGTAATTCGTGAAACCAGGGCCATCAGTTTTGCCAAGTAGGGAAGGGCCCAAATATTAAATTAACCGGAAAGACTGTCGGAACTTTTAGTTCCGGCAGTTTTTTTTGTTGGCGCGTTATTTTTATGCCGGTTCAGTAACCTTTGTGTCTTTTTTTTTGTATAAGTAAACAAATGTTAAAATTTTACCAATCAGGAAACCCCGATTCTTGACCAAAAAGTCCCGCCACTCTGGCGGGACTTTTTTCAACTAAGGGGAGTAGCTTCTCCTCTTTTTTTACTTGCTGCAAGGATATATATTCTTATTTTTGTCGCAAAGACTTCAAAAAATGGGGATTATAAGTAACAAAGCGGTGCTGGTAACCGGCGGTGCCGGCTTTATTGGTTCCAACATCATAGATAAGTTGCTGGGGCAAAACAACCGGGTGGTTTGTCTCGATAATTTTGCCACCGGCAAACGGGAGAATCTGGCGGCGCAGCTCAACAACCCCGACTTTAGCCTTATTGAGGGCGACATTCGCGACTTGGCAACTTGTCGTCGTGCCACCGAGGGCATCGACATTGTATTGCATCAGGCGGCCCTGGGTTCGGTTCCCCGTTCTATTAACGATCCCCTTACCAGCAATGAGGTTAATGTCAACGGTTTTTTGAATATGTTGGTGGCGGCCCGCGATGCCGGCGTTAAGCGTTTGGTTTATGCGGCCAGCAGTTCTACCTATGGCGACAGTACCGAATTGCCCAAGGTGGAGGAGCGCATTGGTCAGCCCCTTTCGCCTTATGCGGTCACCAAGTACGTGAACGAGCTCTATGCCTCGGTGTTTGCCAGGACTTACAAAATGGAGCTGGTGGGACTGCGTTACTTCAACGTTTTTGGGCCCCGCCAGGATCCCAATGGCGCCTATGCTGCGGTTATACCTCTTTTTGTGAAGGCGCTCATTGCCCACGAGCGGCCGCGCATCAATGGCGACGGCAGCTTTTCGCGCGATTTTACCTATGTAGCCAATGTGGTGCAGGCCAACGAAAGGGCAGCCACCATCGACCGTGCCGATGCGGTGAATACGGTTTATAATGTGGCCTGCGGGGAGCGCAGTACCCTCAACGAACTGTTTGGGCACCTGCGCACGCTCCTGAGTGCCTTCGACCCCGAAATTGCCCGACTGGAGCCCGATTACGGTCCCGAACGCCTTGGCGACGTGCCGCATTCCCTGGCCTCCATCGACAAGATAAAATCCCTGTTGGGCTATGCGCCCACCCACTACTTCCAGGATGGCTTAAAGTCGGCCATCGCATGGTATTGGAACAATTTGAAATAAAGCAGAATTCATACAACCAGCACAAGCAGCTATGGCAAAGACAGCACTCATCACCGGCGTAACCGGTCAGGACGGCGCCTACCTTTCGGAGTTTCTCCTTAAGAAAGGCTATATCGTACACGGCATTAAGCGACGTTCGTCGCTCTTTAATACCGACCGCATTGATCACATTTATCAGGATCCGCATACCGAGAACAGGAATTTCACCCTGCATTATGGGGATTTGACCGACTCGACCAACCTGATTCGCATCATCCAGGAAACCCAGCCCGATGAAATTTACAATTTGGCCGCCATGTCGCACGTAGGGGTAAGTTTTGATACCCCCGAGTACACCGCCAATGCCGACGGCATTGGCACCCTGCGCTTTTTAGAGGCCATTCGTCTTTTGGGGCTCACCCAAAAGACCCGCTTTTACCAGGCTTCTACCAGCGAGTTGTACGGCTTGGTGCAAGAAGTTCCGCAAAGCGAGACCACGCCCTTCTATCCGCGCTCGCCCTATGCCGTAGCCAAGCTTTATGGTTACTGGATTACCGTTAATTACCGGGAGGCCTACAACATGTACGCCTGCAACGGCATCCTGTTTAACCACGAGTCGCCCATCCGGGGCGAGACTTTCGTAACCCGCAAAATTACCCGTGCCGTATCGCGTATTGCGCTGGGCATGCAGGAGAAATTGTATTTGGGCAACTTGTCGGCACAGCGCGACTGGGGTCACGCCAAGGACTATGTGAAAGCCATGTACCTGATTTTGCAGCAGGATAAGCCCGAAGACTACGTGGTGGCCACCGGCATCACCACCGAAGTCCGCGAGTTTGTCCGCATGGCCTTTGCCTGGCTGGGTTGCGAAGTGGAATTCCGCGGCAAGGGCGTGGACGAGAAGGGCTGGATAGTGGGTGTCGGCAATGCCGCTTACGCGCACCTGAAGGACAAGTGCGTGGTAGAGGTCGATCCCCGCTATTTCCGTCCCACCGAAGTGGAACTGCTCATCGGCGACCCCTCCAAGGCCAAAAAACAGCTGGGTTGGGAGCCTAAGTACGACTTGCAGGCCCTGGTCGAAGACATGATGGCTTCGGACCTCAAGCTGATGCAAAAGGACCGCTATCTGAAGGACGGCGGTTACCAGGTAATGAATTATTTTGAGTAAATCCCATATACAATGAACAAGACCAGCAGGATATTTATTGCCGGCCACAAAGGACTCGTAGGTTCGGCCATTTACCGACATTTACACCGCCAGGGTTACAAGCACCTGCTGACGGCCGACCGTCAGCAGCTCGATTTGCTCGATCAGGCTGCTGTTGCCGCCTGGTTCGAAAAAGAAAAGCCGGAATTTGTCTTTCTGGCCGCCGCCAAGGTCGGCGGCATCATGGCCAACAATACTTATCGGGCCGACTTTCTTTATGAGAACCTGCAAATTCAGAACAACATCATTCATTCTGCCTGGAAAAGCGGGGTGAAGAAGCTTTTGTTTTTGGGCAGCTCGTGCATCTATCCCAAGGAATGTGCCCAGCCCATGACCGAAGAAGCCCTGTTGACCGGTCCCCTCGAATACACCAACGAGCCCTACGCCATTGCCAAGATTGCCGGCATGAAGATGTGTGAGGCCTACAACCTGCAGTACAATACCGATTTTATTTCGGTGATGCCCACCAACCTGTATGGGCCCAACGACAACTACAACCTGTATAATTCGCACGTATTGCCCGCGTTAATCCGTAAAATGCACCTGGGTAAGCTCATCATGGAGGAGGACTGGAACGGCATTCGTCTGGATTTGGAGGAGCGCCCCCTCAAAGGTCTGTCCTCTGCCTCCAGCGAAAAGCAGCTGACCCAGGAGCTCCAGGCCTTTGGCATTTATGCCGACGAAAACCTGCAGGTGGACATCCGGCTCTGGGGAAGCGGCACCCCCCGTCGCGAGTTTCTGCACAGCGACGATTTGGCCGAAGCGGTAGTTTTTGTGATGCAAAACATCAGTTTCAGCGACATTGTAAAGGAGCGGGGCCTCAAAGAAGTGCGCAACACCCACATCAACATCGGCTCGGGCACCGATTTGTCGATTGCCGAACTGGCCCAGGTGGTGAAGAAAGTGGTCGGTTTTGAGGGCAGTCTGAGTTGGGACAGCGACAAACCCGACGGCACCTACCAAAAACTTATGGATGTATCGCGCCTGGCCCAGCTCGGCTGGAAAGCCCGCATCCAGCTCGAAGACGGCATCCGTCAAGTGTACAACAGTTTTTAAAAAAAAATATTTCATGTCTCAATTCGACCAAATCATCGATAGGGAAGGCACCCGGGCCTTAAAACTGGAAAAACGCTCTTTGCTCTTTGGCACCAACGATGTGCTGCCTCTTTGGGTGGCCGATATGGACTTTGCTGCAGCACCGGCCATACAAAAGGCACTGAAGCAACGCATGGAGCACCCCATTTATGGCTACACCGTGCGCCCCACCGCCTTTTTCGAGGCCATTCAAAGCTGGAACAAGCGCCGGCACAATTGGGAAATAGCGCAGGAGTGGATCGAATTCACGCCCGGCGTAGTGCCCAGTCTCGGTCTGGCCGTACAAGCCTTTACCCAAGCCGGCGAAGGTGTTATTGTACAGCCACCCGTGTACCCGCCCTTTTTTGGTGTGGTGCGCGATTTTGACCGAAAGGTGGTGGAGAATCCCCTTAAGGCCAATGCGGACAACTACTACGAAATAGATTTTGCCCATTTTGAGGAGGTGTGCGCCCAACCCGAAAACAAACTCTTTTTGCTCTGCCACCCCCACAATCCCGTGGGTCGCGTATGGACCCCCGAAGAACTGCAGCGCATGGGCGAGATTTGTGTCAGGCACGGCGTCGTTATCATCTCCGACGAAATACACTGCGACTTGACCCTTTTTGGTCACGTTCACCGCCCGCTTGCCACGCTTTCGCCCGAGATTGCCGACATAACGGTGACCTGCATGGCGCCCAGCAAGACCTTTAACCTGGCCGGTTACAGCACCGCCTACCTGGTGGTGACCAACGCTGAGCTGCTGAAAGCCATGCGCAAGCAAATTTTTGGTTTGCACCTGCACATGGGCAACGTATTGGGTGCCACCGCCCTGGAGGCCGCTTACAACGAGTCGGAAGACTGGCTTGATGAATTGCGCAGCTATCTCGAAGGCAACATCACCCTGGTGGCCGACTTTTTAAAGGCTCAGCTGCCCGAAGTAAAAATGCACTTGCCCGAAGCGACTTATTTGTTGTGGCTCGATTTCCGTGCCTGGGATATGAAACAAAACGACCTGAAGAAATTTATGGTAGAACAGGCCGGTTTGGGGCTCAACGACGGACTCACCTTCGGCAGCGAAGGGCGCGGTTTCATGCGCCTGAACGTAGCCAGTCCCCGTGCCCTCATTCAGCAAGCCCTCGAGCAACTGAAAGCTGCCCGGGATAAGGGGGTTTAAATTTGTGCTTATGAAGCAGTTGACCCGGGCCCCTTTTTTTAAGCGCCATCAAGATTTTTTGCTGTTTGCGGTTCCCGTTCTGCTGGTTTACCTGGTTTTGGTGATCAGCCATCTGAATGGGGTTTACTTTTGGGACAATGTGCAGCAAACTTCCAGAGAGGCACATTGGTTTTATCAACAGCAATTCAGCTCTTTTTGGTTGCCGGGTTTTTCCGATGGAGAAGAAATAACCGGAACCGCTTATCATTTCCCGCTTATTGGGATGATGACTGCCGGATTGTGGATGGTTTTGGGTCAACATTTGTGGGTGTCCCATGTATTTATTGGGTTTTGGTCCGTTTTACTGGTCTTGTTTACCCATAAATTGTTTCGCTGCTATCTTTCACCCCGCGTAGCCGGTTGGGCACTATTGGTTTTGTTGCTCGAATCTACCCTGCTCACGCAAATTGCGATTGCTTCGCCCGATGTCATTTTGCTCACTGCCCTTGTCATGGCTTTGTACGGCATTGTAAACAGGCGCAGGGGGCTGACCAGCATGGCCCTGCTGTTTTTGGTGCTGATCAATGGCCGGGGCATGTTGGCCGGTCCTTTTGTTTATCTTTTTGCCGTGCTGCACAAACATCTTACTGAGGGCACTCCGCTTGGTGTAAAAATGCTGTGGCGCACGGCTCTGCCTTTTGTCCCCGCCTACAGCATTTACGGACTCTACATTGGTCTGTACCTGCTTAATAACGGTTGGTTTCTGAACCAGGCCGATTCGCCCTGGTCGGAGGGCTGGCAATCGCCTCAGGGCCTTATGGCCTACCTTAAAAACTTCGCAGCATTTGGACTCAGACTCCTCGAAAATGGTCGTTTTGCCCTTTGGCTTAGTGCCTTAGTCCTCATAACGCAGGCCTACAAACGACGTACCTCCCTGATAGGCAAAAAAGAACTGCCGTTGGTGGTATTGGTGGGGGGACTGATCTTGCTCTTTTTGTATTTTGCACTTTCTACGGTACTGGTCATTGGCTCGCGTTATTATATGGGCATTACTTTGGTGTTGGGACTGCTCGTCTTTGTCGCGGCCGAGCGCCTTTGGTGCACCAGGCGCATCCAGACCTTCGCATTGGTTGTGGGACTCCTTTTTGTAGGCGGACACGCCTGGGTTTATCCTTCCAGGGTATCCGTCGCCTGGGATGCAACTCTGGCGCACACGCCCTATTATACCCTTCGCGAGCAATTACTGACTTATCTGGAGCAAAACCATATTGACGAGGAGCAGGTGGGGGGTGGTTTCCTGTTTTCAGGTAATCAGCGCTACGTGGATCTTAAGGACAGGGATTTACGTATTGGTCAAGACGAGGATAAAGCCTACTTCATTTATTCGAACCTTTCGAATCTGTCGGATGACCTGATTGATGAGTTGGAAAACCGGGAGTTGTGGGAGCCGGTTGAAGTCTTTAGTAAAGGGCCCGTTTTCATCAGCCTCCTTCGTAACCAGAAAATAGCGCCATGACAAAAAGCACACCTACCTTAGCCATTATTGTTCCCTGTTACAACGAATCCGCCGTTTTACCTTTGAGCGTTAAGGAATTAATGCATAGGTTGAAGGCTTTGGTGGCCGGCTCCAGGGTGGCGGCCAACAGTTTTATTTGTTTGGTTGATGACGGCAGCAGCGACAATACCTGGACCCTCATTAAGGAATTTGCCCTGGCGGAACCCTGCATCAAGGGTCTTAAGCTGTCGTCGAACTTTGGTCACCAGAATGCACTGTTGGCCGGACTCTTTACGCAGGTGGGTGCTGCCGATTGTCTGCTGACCATTGATGCCGATTTGCAGGACGATGTGGACGTGATCGAGACTATGGTGGAGAAGTATGCGGCCGGAGCCAAAATTATTTATGGTGTAAGGAAGAGCCGACAAAGCGACAGTTTTTGGAAACGTCAAAGCGCTCAATTCTTTTATCGTTTGTTGCGTTTTTTAAAGGTCAAAACGGTTTACAACCATGCCGATTTTCGTTTGGCCGATCGCACGGTGATTGAAGGTTTGCAACGATTTAACGAAGTCAACCTGTTTTTGAGAGGTATTTTCCCACTGATGGGCTACCGCAGCGAGGTGGTGCATTACTCAAGAGCCCCGCGGCAGCTGGGCGAAACCAAATACCCCTTTCGTAAAATGGCCAGCTTTGCCTGGCAGGGTGTTACCTCCTTCAATACCTCTTTGCTGCGTCTTGTTACCTGGATGGGCATCGGCATGTTTATTCTTTCCCTGCTCATCGCCTTTTGGGTGCTTATTGCCTATCTCAGTGGCAATACCATTGCGGGGTGGACTTCGATGTTACTCATCATAACCCTTTTCTCGGGCATCAATATGATTTGTCTGGGACTGATTGGCGAGTATGTAGGCAAAATATTTCTGGAAGTTAAGCAAAGGCCGCGTTTCCTGATTGAAGAAGAGACGCCTAAGCTTTAATCGATTCGCTGATGATAATGGTAAAGGGAATATTCATGGTGTTTTTCAGTATGGTTTGACTGCCTCCCTTCTGCACTTTTTCAGAAATTTGTCGGTAATGTTCGGCCGTACGAATGTGTTTTCCACGATCGTTGTCCATAAACCACCTTTCCAGACGCCCCTGACCCGGCAGACGTAGCGGCTCAAGCGACA
>DUOK01000119.1 GCA_012838865.1 Bacteroidales bacterium
GTCGGCACAGGTTGCCCCAACGTTTCCTGCTCCTACAACGGTTACTTTCATCTGTTTATAATTTAGTTAATTCGATTCGTTTGCACAAATATAAACAAGTAAGCTGTATTGCAGAAAATTTTCTTCAATATTTTTTTACCCCCTTGCATCTTTGCCTAATCCGCTTCTTCCAACAAACGAACCGTTAAGCGCTCCTCTCTGGAAGGTGGGTGGAGCAACACCCGATCGCCACGTGAAAGGCCCTCACTCAATCGGTAAAAATGATCGTTCTCCCCCAGGGTGCTGATTTGCTGTTTTACCACACCCGATAAGCCTTCCCGCTTATAGACATAGGACCCCAGTTCTGCATCGCTAAACACAGCCAGGCGGGGAACAATCAAAGCGTCGCGGACCGATTCCACAACAATGTTGTTGGTCGATGTCATACCCGGCAACAACAGCTTTCCATTTGAGTTCACCTTTACTTCTACCTTAAAGGCACTAAAAAACTCACCAGGGACCTCTTGCCCTACATTGGCTACACGCGTAACCACTCCGCTAAACTCCTCTTCCGGGAAGGCATCGATCCGCACCCTGACCTGCAGGCCGGGTTTGATTTTAGAAATATCAATTTCTTGTACATAAACCACCGACTGAAGGGTAGCCAAATCAGGCAGCGTTGCAATCATGGGCGACCAGCGACTCACATGAGAGCCCACGCGAATTTTTTCGCCGTTTCCGGCACGCGCATAAACAACCAAGCCACTGCTTGGGGCCGTTATGTATAAATCGCGCTTTAGCTGGAGAAGCATCTCCATTTGTTCCTCCTGATCCTTCAGATTGTCGGCCGCCCTTTGAATAAACATTTCATGCCTGCGAACCAACTGGCGATAGTTTCGCTGGCGTTGCTCCAACGAACGCTGTGCAGTTTCGAGGCTGATTTGCGCCTGACGTTGCACCGCTTCAGATTCGTATACAGACTGCTCCAGGCGAATTTCCCGATCGAGTACCAAGTCGCTGGCCTGACGAATTTCATCACGGGCACCACTCAACACCAATGAGCTATCGATTTTTGCATTGTCCAAATTATTTCGATACATCTCCAGAGCGTCTTCCGTGGACCTGATGCGCTCCTCCACATCACCCGGGTCGAGCGTTGCCACATAATCACCCCGATTAACCACAGTACCTTCCCTAACGATATCATTAATGGCAATACTTCGAATGCGAACGGTACGGTCGGCCAATACATCAGGTATCATAATGTTGGTAGATTCCAGGGCCTCCAACTCACCCGTCCCGCTGACCACAATTTCAAAGACCCCTTGCTCTACACGCACTACATCCGGTTCCTTCTCTTTATCCCGGGTAGCCAGGGCATACACCACTAAGGTCAGCACCACCAGTGCCAAAGGAACAATCAGTTGCCAAAGATTTTTCTTCATAACGCTTTATCTTATTGCTGTAACAATTCATCCAACTCCTCAATAAGCGGACGATCGTTCTCAAAATCATATAAGGTCAGCTGACGAATACCATAGTAACTGGTCCAGTACCTGCGCAGCGCATTGATGTAGCTGCGCCGGGCAGCATCCAGAGAATTCCGGGCAGAATTCAAGCGGATAACATCCACCTTATCAATTAAAAAACGCTGCATAGTCACATTAAATCCCAACTGTGCAATGGTATCGGCCTTGGCCGATATGGCCACCTGCTCTTCCTGAAGATTAAAATCCAGAACGCTGTTGATGGCTTCCTGCTCAAAATCAATCAAGGCCTGCTTAACGGTAGCTTCCGTAACTTCCTGATTCGAACGGGCCATTTCAACACGTCCTTTTCGTACCCCCCAATCCATGATGGGAATACTCAAACCCACCCTGACCTGCTGCTGCTCCAAAAAGGGACTCTGATAGGCCAGATCAATATCTTCAGCATTCTTGTTCAAACCCAAATTAGCCCGAATATTGGCACTGATTCCATTGTTGGCCCGCGTCTGTTGCACCGAGCGGGCTGCTTCCAACATCTGTCGTTGATAACCCAATATATCGGGATTATTCTCCAAAGCAAGCGAAAGGGCACGGTCCACTTCTATCTGCAATTCAGGAATTTCAGCCGGCACAATACACTTTATCCAAACATCATCACCCAGCCCCAAAAATGAACTCAGCGAAGCATTGGCCTGCCGCAAATCTACCTCCGAGCGACTCAACTCCAAACGGGCATTCAACAAACCCAGCTCCAAATCAAGCAACTCGTCCTGGGTAACTGTGCCAATCTCAAAACGACCTTTACCGATGCGGTACAGGGTATCGGCATTGGCATAATTGACTTCGGCAATCCTGCGATTGATCTCGGAAGTCGCCACCGTAAAAAACTGATTGGCCGCCTGTATGGCAAGCGATTCCCGCGATTGTAAATACTGTAACTTGGCCTGTTCAAACTTCAAAGGTTCAATGCGGGATTCCCA
>DUOK01000120.1 GCA_012838865.1 Bacteroidales bacterium
GACCAGATCGTCTTTCACCGGAACATTCCGCTTTCGAGGAAGGAGGAGGGATTTCAGTTGCAGCGGATGCTCGATAAAATGAAGCGCTACAAAGAGCCCATCCCGGTTCAATTGGGCCCAGACGATTTTCAATACCTCTATTATTACGATTCGACCCTCCTCGTCAAGTTGCAGTGGTTTCCGCTGGTACAGCTGGCGGTTGTTTTTGTGTTTATGTTGGTTGCCTATGTGGCTTTTAGCGCCACGCGCCGCAGAGAGCAGGACCAGGTATGGGTAGGCATGGCGCGTGAAACGGCCCATCAATTGGGCACCCCCACCACTTCGCTTCTGGGCTGGATGGATGTACTGCAAATGAAGGAGGTCGATGAGGAACTGGTGGGCGAGATGCGCAAGGACATTGAGCGCTTGCAGACCATTACCGCTCGTTTTTCAAAGATTGGCTCCAGGCCCGAACTGAGTCCGGTTGCCTTGTCTCAAGTGCTCAGGGATATGGTTGGCTACCTGCGCAGACGCAGTTCTACTCTGGTTCAGTTTGAGCTGGAATTGCCTCAGGAGGAGCTGGAGCTGCCTTTGAGTCGCCCCCTGTTCGAGTGGGTCATTGAAAATCTGTGCAAGAACGCCATCGACGCCATCGAAGGGGAGGGTCACATTTTGTTGAAAGTGCAGCGCCAAAAAGACAAAGTGCTTATAGATGTCAGCGACAACGGTAAGGGCATGAGTCGTGCCGTGCTTAAAACCATTTTTAAGCCGGGCTACAGTACCAAGCTGCGTGGCTGGGGGTTGGGACTCACCCTCAGCAAGCGCATTGTAGAACAATATCATGGGGGACAATTAACCGTTCTGCATACCGCGCCTGGTAAGGGTTGTACCTTTCGCATTGTGTTGCCCGGGGCACATTCTTTATAAAAATTACGCCTTTTTTTTCGCGACGTCTTTTATTTTTATAACTTTGCACAGTTTTTACTGAGGGTGACGTGAGAAAGCTGAAAGAATACAGTATTGAATTTAAGGGACTTGAAGATGGTGTTCACCATTTTGAATTCCTTGTGGATGCTGCTTTTTTCGGGCTTTTTGAAAACGCCCTTTATGAAGATGCGCAGACAAAGGTGCAGGTCAATCTGACCAAAAGTCAGCAAATGCTGATTTTGGATTTCAGTATGGAAGGCAGTATTGTCTCGCTTTGTGATTATTGCCTGGAGCCGCTGAACGTTGCGGTAGATCATGAGAGCAGGATTTATGTGAAGTTTGGGAGCGATTACGATGAACCATCGGAAGACATTGTGGTTTTGCCCCGGGATGAGCATGCGCTCAACGTGGCCCAGTTGATTTATGATTTGCTGGTTACCTCGCTGCCCATAAAGCACGTACATCCGATTGACGAAAGTGGCCGGCGCAGTTGTAACCCCGAAATGGTTCAAAAGCTTTCGGAGTATCTGGTAGAAGATGCCGGGGAAGCCGATGACGATACGGACAGTGATCCGAGATGGGACGAGTTGAAAAAGTTAATTGATAAACACAAGTAAAGAGGTTGAAAAATGGCACATCCTAAAAGAAAAACATCAAAGACCAGAAGAGACAAGAGAAGAACACACTATAAGGCTGCAGTTCCTGCCCTGGGTGTTTGCTCCAATTGTGGTACTTCTGTAAAGCTGCATACCGTTTGTGGCGAGTGTGGCTATTACAGAGGAAAACTGGCTGTAGAGAAAGAAGTTACTGCATAGTATTCCTTTGTTCAATGAGCAAAATAAACAAGGGGCTGTCTTTTCGACAGCCCCTTGTTTATATGCAGCTCTCAAGGAGATTCCTGCGGCTTTAGGGGTGTCTGCACCAATTTCTTTTTATAACTTTGTACTACCATTAAACCATATTTAAGTAAATTCATAGCTTACCATGTTGTTTTTCTGGCGGGGAACAACACAAACCACTAAAGAATGAAGAAAGTTAATGCAGTGATAACCGCCGTGGGTGGTTATGCGCCTGATTACATCCTCGACAATCAGGAGTTGAGTCGAATGGTGGAAACCTCCGACGAATGGATCATGACTCGTGTTGGCATCAAAGAACGCCACATTTTGAAAGGCGAAGGCCTGGGTCCCTCTGACATGGCTGTAGAAGCCGTCCGCCAGATTTTTGAAAAGACCGGGACCCGCCCTGAGGAAATCGATTTGATTGTTTTTGCCACGGTGACCCCCGATCACGTTTTTCCGGCCACCGCCAACATTCTGGCCGATAAGCTCGACATCCGCAATGCCCATGGTTTTGATTTGAACGCCGGTTGCTCCGGCTTTTTATATGCCCTGGATACTGCTTCCAAGTTTATTGAAAGTGGGGCCAAGAAGAAAGTACTGGTGGTAGGTGCCGACAAAATGAGCTCCATAGTGGATTACACCGACCGGACCACCTGTGTGCTCTTTGGGGATGCGGCAGGCGCCGTTCTGTTGGAGCCCGGGGAAGAAGAAGGCTATGGCGTCATCGACAGCATTCTGAAAAGCGATGGCTTTGGCCGCAAGTATCTGAAGATGGAAGCCGGCGGCTCCATCAATCCCCCCTCTCATGAAACCATCGATGCCCGTCAGCACTTTATTTATCAGGATGGTCGGCACGTATTCAAGCATGCCGTTTCCAACATGGCCGATGTGGCCGTGGAAATGATGCAAAAGCACAAGATCAGCAATAAAGAGTTGGCCTGGCTGGTGCCCCACCAGGCCAACATGCGCATTATTGAAGCTACGGCCGAGCGCATGGGGCTCGACAAGAGTCAGGTAATGATCAACATTCAGCGTTATGGCAATACTACGGCCGCTACCTTGCCACTGTGTTTGTGGGAGTGGGAGAAGCAGTTGAAGAAGGGCGATAACATTATTTTGGCGGCTTTTGGGGCTGGGTTTACTTGGGGGGCTGTTCTGTTGCGCTGGGCCTACCAACCAAAATAA
>DUOK01000121.1 GCA_012838865.1 Bacteroidales bacterium
GGGGGGACTCACCACCAGTTCGCCCTCGCCTTCTCGTTGATAAACCCTGATGTAATCGACAAACATTTGTGCAGGAAAGGGGGCCGTAATGGCTGTGGGATTGGTAATCCCTGGAAAAGAACCGCCAACTGCCAGATTAAGAACAAAATAATGGGGCCAGTCGCGAAACTCTTCCGCATCGGTCCCGCTGATATCCATCTCAAAATAGGGAGTCTCCAGATCGTTCAAAAACATCTGGATGGTACTTGGGGTCCAGATAAGGGTAAAGGTATTGTAATCGTACAAATTGGTACCCGCGGGTGCGGTCCACTGGGGACCATAGCCGGCGTAATTTCCTTCGTGCTGCCAGTGCAGAGCGCCGTTGAGCGTCCGATCCTGCTGACTGTTGGCAATACCCTCGGCGTGCCCGGCTTCCAGAATGTCTATTTCTCCACTGGCGGGCCATCCGTTTTGGGTGCCGAGCATCCAAAAGGCAGGCCAAAGACCGTTTTCCAGCACGGGTAATTTTATGCGTGCTTCAATTTTCCCATATCTCACCCCCACTTTTCCGCGGGTTTGAATGCGCCCTGAAGTAAAAGCGTAAGCGTTGAAGTTTTCGCGACGGGCGGTAATAATCAGTGCAGAGTTGCCTTCTCCATCGGGCCCCACGGCCACATTCTCGGCACGATAGTGCTGCAATTCGGCATTGGCTCCGGTATTCCAAACGCCCACGCCGGTCTCGTAGTTCCAAACATCGGTATTGAGGGAAGTGCCCTCAAATTGCTCTTCCCATACCAGTTGGTACTGAGCCTGAGTGCCAAAGGTCCAAATCAGTAATAGGCAGGAAAAAAGCCCTCGGTAATTTTTCATACTGCTGAAGTTAAAGGTTGTAGTTTTGCAAAAACCTGTCCGCCTGTGCGGACAGGTTGAAATGTCAGGTGTGAAAAGACATTGTTTGCTTTGTCGATGTCAAAATTAGGCACCAACTGTTAACGAAACCTAACGAAATCCTTCACTAAAAGCTCTTTAAAAACTCACAAAAACCTCATCATTAAAATACGGAATAATGCACAAAGCACAGTTAAACAAAGCCATTAACGCTAAATCGACCCTCATCCAACACCCCATTCCCCAAAAAAAACGGTCCCGACACCTGGGTATCGGGACCATTAAGAACTTTACGTTTCCCCTTAGGGAACAACAGGCCTGACGATGGCGGCCCAACCGCCACCCGATGCCATGTGAATGTCCATTTTAGTGTTTCGGTCCACCCGAACCACCTCGCGCACATAGTCGGTGGCCTCACGGTAGGCGTTGATGCCGTCCCGGAATATTTCCGCCTCAAACTGCCCCTCCGGCAAAAAGGAGAAATCCACCTCCAGATCGCGTCCGTCCCAGTTGGTCATCCCACCCAAGTACCAGTTGTCGTCTTTTTGTCGCGCCACAAGCAGGTACTCGCCCAGCTTTGCATCCAGCGGCACTGTGGCATCAAACACCGTTGGGATGGCGGCTATAAAAGTCGTGGATTCAGGTTCACGCTGATAGGCCGTGGGCTTGTCGGCCAGCATGCTGAAAGGCGACTCAAAAACCACATACATAGCCAATTGGTGACAGCGGGTACCCTGACTCACGGGATTGCTGTGTATGGCGCGCCAATTGAAGCGATTGGCGTTGCGCATGGCACCAGGCGTATAGTCCATGGGACCCGCCAACATGCGAATAAAGGGCGCCGTTACATCGTAGGTAGGAAAATCGGTATACTCGGTCCACTTAACCTGCTCCAGACCAAACACCCCTTCGTAGGTCAGCACATTGGGATAGGTACGATGTAAACCGGTGGGTTTATACGAACCATGGAAATCCACAAACTGCTGATATTCTGCAGCTTTTCGGGCCGCTTCATAGAAGAAATTTACCACCGGCTGATCGTCGCGGTTCATAAAATCGATCTTATACCCCTTCACCCCCATGGCCGAGTAGGTCGCAAAGACTTCATCCATTTGCTTGCGAAGCGGCGCCCAACCGGCCCAAAGTACGATGTCCACCCCCTTGGCCTGGGCATGGTCTATAATGGCCGGCAAGTCAATTTCGGGGACAATCTTAAGCAAATCGGTACTTTCCGACCAGCCTTCGTCCAGAATCACATACTCGATGCCGTACTCAGCGGCGAAATCAATGTAATGTTTGTAAGTCTCGGTATTGATGCCTGCCTCAAAATCCACACCCGAAATGTTCCAGTCGTTCCACCAATCCCAGGCCACCTTGCCCGGCTTAATCCACGAAGTGTCGGCTATCCGCGAAGGCGCAGCCAAAAGATACACCAGGTCGTTGTTGAGCAGTTCGGCATCGTCGCCTGAAACGGCGAAAACACGCCAGGGGTAGCTGCGCTTCCCCTGGGTTACAGCCAAATAATCGGCATAGCGGGTCACAATCGATTGCAGATTGTTGTGGCCACCCGGCTCTTCTTCCAGGGGATAGGGACTCAATTCGCCCACAAAACCATCGCGCGCAGCATTCACTTTCAGGAAAAAACCGGGATAATCTTCCAAATCGGCCTCGGTAATCACCACCTTAACCCCACTTTTCTGCTCCACCAAGAAGGGAAGAATAACCAGCGAGTCGGCATACATCTCCTCGAGGGTTTGGATGGTATAGGGACTCTCATGCGAGGCCTGATAGCGGTAAATACTCTCCCGGATGTAGGGCACCCAGGCTTTTTCGGCTTTAGGAAAATCGAAAGCAAGGGCTTCGTTCACGACCTTCACCTCCCCTTTCAGCCTGGTCTCGAAGCGATAAGCCATACCCTGGTCGTACATACGAAATACCACACTGTAGTCGCCCCTAAAGTCGAGCCGCAGTTCGTTGTAAGCTTCTTCAATCTCTGCCTTCTTGTAAAAGGGACTGCTGACCAGGTCCCGGTGGTTTTGCAAATGAATCGTTTTCAAACGGGGCTGCGCACCCAGGACGCCGTATTCCTCCAGATGGAGCGCCATGCCCGGGGAGCTGCTGACCACCTCCTTTTCGTAATACAGGGTCCAGCCTATACCCTGGTCCACCTTCACCACCAATTCGAGCCGCCCCGAAGGCGAGGAAACGGGCAACTCCTGCTCTGCAGCCCTAAGGCCTGAGCCGAGCATAAGACAGCACACCAACACTACAATGATCTTTTTCATAGCTAACTTTGTTATTTAGAGGGCTTGCACAATTCGGTAAGTAAACAAAAATAAACATTTTGCCTCTATTTTTCCAGCACTATCTTGTCAAAGCCTTTGCATATCCTAAGCAGGCAGGCTGGCTTGGGTTTTAGAATAGTTTTCTTATTTTCGCCTTTTATTTTTTCGTACCAGAAAGCCAAGCAATGAAGGTATTGGATCAGATTGTACTGAACTTTTCGCAGCAGGGACTGCTGGCGCTCAACATTGTCATTGCCCTGATTATGTTTGGAGTAGCCCTGGACATTCGCTGGCGGCATTTCATCGACCTGCTTAAAAACCCCAAATCGGTAATCGTAGGCGCCGTGTCGCAGTTCCTTATGCTGCCGGCCCTGACTTTTTTGCTTGTTTTAATCGTTAAGCCTACACCAACTGTAGCCTTGGGCATGATCTTGGTCGCTGCCTGTCCCGGAGGCAACATCTCCAACTTCATGAGCTACCTGGCCAAGGGCAACACGGCCCTGTCGGTCAGTCTGACCGCCGTCTCCACTTCCCTGGCTGTGCTTATGACTCCGCTCAATTTCACCCTTTGGGGCAAACTATATCTCGACTTTTACGAGCGCTCCGATGCCGGGGCCTACCTGGTGCCCATTGAAATAGAACTCTTTGAAGTGGCACAAACAGTCGTACTGTTGTTGGGCCTACCGGTGTTTCTGGGCCTAATGTTCAGACATTATCTGCCCCGTCTGACACAAAAAATACTGCGCCCGGTACGCACCGGCTCCATTGTGGTATTTATTGCCTACGTCATTATTTTGCTGAGCGCCAACTTTGAACCCTTCATACGTTACATCCACCTGGTGTTTTTAATTGTACTGGTGCACAACGCCCTGGCCCTGGGCACCGGCTTTTCTTTGGCCTCTTTATTGAAACTCCCGAGGGTGGACCGACGTACAGTAACCATTGAAACCGGCATCCAAAACTCCGGCCTGGCCCTTGTATTGATTTTTAACCCCAACATCTTCCCGCCTGAGTTGCAACTCGGCGGCATGGCTTTTATCGCGGCCTGGTGGGGTGTTTGGCACATTGTAAGTGGTTTGATATTGGCGGGACTCTGGTCGCGCAAGAAACTGAACAAGGCATAAGTAAAAAGATTATCATGAGTTACGAAAAGTGGTCCTTCCGCTATAACCTGCTGAAGCAGTACGTTCGCTTTGTCGACTGGGTTATTCACCAACGTATTCTCATACAGGGTAAGGAAAACATCCCCGGCAACAAACCACTGGTCTTTGCACCCAATCACCAAAATGCGCTGAGCGACCCTATGGCGGTGCTGCTTAATGTAAAGCATCAATTGGTCTGGCTGGCTCGTGCCGACATCTTCGGCAAAAGCAAAATGGTGGACGGCATATTGCGCTTCATGAAAATTATGCCGGTTTACCGCATGCGTGACGGGATGGACAGCCTCGGAAAAAATGAAATGACCTTCAACACCTCCATCAGAGTGCTGCAAAACAATGCCGCACTGGCCCTTTTCCCGGAGGCGGCCCACACCTTTAAACGCCAGATTAAAACCCATAAAAAGGCCATTCCCCGAATTGTTTTCATGGCTGAAGAGCGGACTGGGGGCGAGCTCGACATCCATATTATACCCACGGGCATCCACTACAGCCACTATTGGAAATTCAACCGCACGCTCATCATCAATTTTGGAACACCCATCCGGGTTAAACCTTTTTATGAGGACTATCTGAACGATCAGCAAGGGGCCATACGGCGTTTGCGTGAGGCTTTGCAAGAGGCCACCCTCCCCTTGATTGTCAATTTCAAAAGCGAAAAGCATTACAACGACTTTGAACGCATTCGTAAAATATACGGCGAACGGTTTTTGCAACGAAGCGGACTGCCTTTTAGCCGCCTGAATCTCTTCAACAGCGACAGACAGCTGGCCAACCGGCTCGACCAGCTGGAGGAGGAAAAACCTCAGGAAACGGAGCAATTCGTGGAGACTGCGCGCACCTATGGGCAGCTGCTGAAAAAGCACCGATTGAAGAGTCGGCTCCTTTTGAATGATTTCAATTACCTGCCGCGCCTGCTCGGTCAGGCCCTTCTTTTAACCGCAGGTTTTCCCATCTTTCTGTTTGGCCTGCTGTTCAATGGTCTGCCCTTCTTTAGCATCGATTGGTTTGTGCGGACAAAAATCAAGGATAGGGCCTTTTGGAGCAGTGTAATTTTGGTGCTGGCGCTGATCCTTTTCCCCTTGTTTTACCTGCTGGAGTTATGGGCTGTGGCGCCCTGGATTCCGGGATGGTGGCGCCTGGTTTTTGTGGCCAGTCTCCCCTTTGCCGGAAAACTGGCCTTCAACTGGTACATATTGTGGCGCAAAGCCATGGGCACCCTGCGGGTCTTGCGCATCAAATGGTTCCGTAAGGACCTTTGGAAAACCCTGATGCAGCATAAGCAGGAGTTGTTTAAGCAACTCGACGAGCTGCTGCCCACCTAGGCAGATTGGTGACAAACAGAATTAAGGGGCAACAAACTGTCCATCCCGTTTAACCAGATGGAGTTTTTGCAATTGACCATCTGAAGGAAGACAAAGCAGTCCCCAGGCCTCCTCCGCATCTGCGGCATATACACGTTGGCTTACCCGGGACCAGTCCATGGCACCGGTATGCTGGGCCAAGGGTAAGTGAGGCACAATAGCACCGTCGCGCACCAACAGCACAACCGGAATTTCACCGGCAGCAATGGTCTGCCACCCCGGCTCATAAACCCGACCGCTTTGGTAGTCGATCCATTTGTGCCCCCCCGGCAAATACACGTGGCGCTCAGTCACTTCTTCAAACATTGGGGCCACCAACAGATCAGACCCCAACAGGTAAGCATCATCGACCAACCAGGCGCCCGGATCATCGGGATATTCCACAAACAGAGCGCGCAACATGGGCAAGCCCTGACTGCTGGAAGCCTTGGCCTGGGCATAAATATAAGGCATCAAACGGTAACGCATATTTACCGCCTCCCGAAAAGCGGCGGTAAAATCTTCTCCATACGCCCAGGGTTCTTTGGGTGGAGCCCCGTGGCTGCGGGTATGCGAGGACAAAACACCAAAGGGCAACCAACGTCGATAAAGTGCTTCGGGGGTTTCCAAAACAAAACCGCCTACATCGTGACTCCAAAAGCTGAATCCGGAGAGACCGATACTGAGTCCGCCCCGCAAGGTGGCCTTCATGGCCGAATTGGTGTTGGCCGGGTCTCCACCCCAATGAAGCGGATAACGTTGACTGCCTGCCCAACTGCTGCGCGCCCACATTATGGTTTCTCCATTCACCTCTCGGGTAACATCGGCCACCGCTTTATTGTAGCGCAGCGGATACAGATTGTGTTCATAAAATCCAGTGCGACCGCTGTGATACAGGCCGCTCATTGGAGCGGCTTCACCAAAATCGACCTTAATGGCACCTACGCCCAATTGCAGTAAGGCCCTGATTTTATTCTGGTACCAGGCAAGTGCTTCCGGATTCGAAAAATCCAATATGGCGTCTTCGTAAGGCAGTCCCCCCTTGGCAGAACGAACATAAAGCCCCTTATCTACTATTTCGGGAAACAGCTCGTTTTGAGGAACAAAATAGGGCAGTTGCCACAAACAGGTTTGAAATCCCTCCTCCTTTAAATCACTAATCATTTTTGCTGCATCATCAAAACGCGAAGAAGAAAAGCGATAATCGCAGCGCCAATCGGTCTCAAACCAGCCTGTATCAAAGTGTATAACGTCGGAGGGGATGCGGTGCTTCCTCAACATATGGGCAACTTGGCGACCGTCGTCTTCGGAAAAATAGCTGATGCGGCTCATCCAAAAGCCGAAGGACCAGAGCGGCGGCATTTCAGGACGTCCTGTTAGTCCGGTATAGGCACTCAGCACTTCCTTGGGTGCACCCAAAAACACAAACAAGTCAAGGCTTTCATCGCCCAGCAAAAGGGAATTAACATTACTGTAGTAACGGCCAACGTCGGCCGTTACAGGAGCAGAAGTATGCATGAACATACCGTAGCCACGACTGCTCAAAAAGAAGGGAATGGGCTTATAACTGGTTTCATTTTGCGTTCCGTTGGCATCGTCAACGACCAACACTACGCGCTGACCACGCTTATTCAGCTCAGTGTACTGTTCGCCGAAACCAAAGATTTTTTCATCGGGGGCCAAAGTAAATGCGGCCGAAAAACTTCGGGAATAATCGGAAGCACGACGCACCCAACCAAAGGGCATTACCGGCGTGTAGGTGGTTTCGGCATTATCGCTGTGATGATTGGTACTGGTCAACAACTTGCCCGCTGCATCAAAGACGGCAATGCGCCAGGGATTTTCGCTCACCACAACAGCCCCGTAACTGCTTTGGTAACGGTGACCACCAGCTACCCTTTCGTAGGCCCACATTTTGCCTGCCGGGGCACGACCATCAACAAGCATCAGGGAAGGCTCATCCTGCTCACGCGACAGCTGATGGCCCGAGGCAGCACGTATCCGAAAGGTGCGCTCATCTATAAAATCGATGCGAAAAGGCAGCGCGGGCGCCACCTCATACTCCCCTTCAGGAAACTCATTGGGGACGACTGCACGCAACACCCCCAACATATTGTTGAAGGCCACCCGGGTCTTATACGCATAGCGCTCATAGACCAACTGCCCCTGCGCAGTGACAGGGTCAAAGGCCGCCAAACGATCGGCCAGATAGTAAGTATTCTGAAAACTCCTGAAATCAGCAGTTAAATCTGCCGGCTCATTCATGAGTCCCATCTCCTGCAACTGAGCTGTTGCAGAGGCTGCGCCTGTCGCCAGCAGGGCGACAAGCAGCAGCTTTCTGAATCCAAATGTTAGGTGCATGTGAAAAGGTATTGAATAAAAAAACAGGATCTCGCCTATTGGGCCACCAGTTTCAATTGAAATTCTTGTAAATGTTCGGCTTTTCCGGTCAGGATGACCTCTCCGGGCGCTCCTGTCGACTGCACCAGCACCTGAGCCAATCCGTTGAAAGTCTTGCGTTGCCATTGCCCTGCCGGCAGCACAATCTGCAGCTCCCCGGGGTTAACATTGGGCTCGTCCCAAACGTGGTTCTTCACATAGGGATGGGCAATAATCACCAGGGCGTTGCTCCCCACGCACAAATGCTCCGCAGGCAGACTAAAAGTGTGCCGTTTTTGCTCGTTACTTAGTCCTTCAGCCAGGAGATGACCATTGAGGTAAACCGACTGCCCCGTCCCGATGCTGCGAAACATCCAGGTGATTTCACCTTCGAGTTGTTCCCGGGTCAGCTCAAAACGCCCCCTAAAAACAGTGGCTTCCGCCTGCGAACCAGGTGCCAGTCCCCCTTCCGGAAACGCAGCACCCCAGCTCTTGTCGTCGTAATCGGGCCGAACAGCCGCCGCTACATCCAGGCCGCTCGCCAGAGCTTCTTTCCAGGTGCCGGGCTGCACACGCAAATAAGAGGGAATAAAACGATCGGGCTCATGCGAAGTTGGGTCACCATTACCCACCCCAATAATGCGGGCGGGTCCACTGATGTCGAAGTCCACCAACACATTGGCATCGGGGACAAAGCGTCCCTTTTTATCCTGCAGGGCAACGGTGACCACTGCCACATCCCTGCGATCGGCTTTTATTTCTGTGCGATCGGCACGCAAATGCACCTGCCGGGCTGCACCGGTGGTTTCCACCACCCGCGTCATTTTTCGCTGACCGGCTTTGTAACCCACGGCCTTAAGGGTCCCGGCCTTATAGGGCACCTCCCAGCTGAGGTGACTATTCAGCTCCATAGTTTTGCGCCCCAGACTCTTATTATTCAAAAACAGTTCCACCTCGTCCATGTTGCTGTATACCCATACATCTATCCCCTCTCCTTCACGCCCCGGCCAGTTCCAGTGCGGCAGAATGTGCAGGACGTCCTCACGGCTCCACCACGATTTCAAATAATAAACGTTGTCTTTGGGAAAACCGCAGAGGTCGAACATCCCAAAATAAGAAAGGACCGAGGGATAGGTAAAGGGGGTGGACTCGCCCCGATAATCGAAGCCGGTCCATATCACCATCCCGGCCAGGTAATCGCGACTGGCATAGTGTTTCCAGCCGTGCTGAATGGCAAAGAAACCTGTTGGCGTGTCGCGGTCGTAGGCTGCCAGGTACTGCCGCTCGGCATCATCAAAATAAATGCCACGTGTGGTATTGGTCGATCCTTCCTCAGTACCCAACGAGGGCTGCCAGGGAAAGCGCTCGTGGTGAACATCGGTATCGCCGTGACGCAAATAATTGTAACCCATTACTTCAATAACCGAGGAGATGCCTCCGCCCCAGCTGCCGCTGACGGCAGCGTTCAAAGGACGAGTAGTGTCAAACCGACGGGCATAGGCCTGCATGATTTCAGCCATGCGCGCACCTCGATCATTGGTTTCAATAGACCATTCTTCATTGCCGATGGACCACAGGACTACGCTCGGATGGTTGCGATCGCGCACCATCAGGCGGCCCAAATAATCCATAATTTGGTCGGTAGTACCCATCAAGCGGTTTTCATTCAAGATTAACATGCCGACGCGGTCGGCCGCCTCCAAAAGGGCCGGTGTTGGCGGATAATGCGCCGTTCGGTAGGCGTTATTACCCATGGCTTTGAGTTGTTTAAGACGCCACTCATGCAAGGCATCGGGAATGGCGGTACCCACCCCGGCATGATTCTGATGATTGTTGGTGCCCTTGATTTTGACATGCCTACCGTTCAGAAAAAAGCCCTTATCCGCCGTCCATTCGATGGTGCGTATTCCAAAGGTGGTACGGTAAATATCGATGGTTGCCCCATTTTGCTGGAGCTGGCTTTCCATGGTGTAGAGATGGGGGTGCTCCAAATCCCACAACAGAGGGTCGGCCACATCCAGACTGTCGATGAAGGTTCTGCGCTCCATCGGCGCCATACAGAAGCTCCCGGCGTTTTTACGTGCTACCTCCTGTCCCCCAGGATCAAGCACCACATTCACAAGCTCAAATTCAGCTGCTTCAAGCGCCTTGTTTTGCACCTCAATTCGAGCGGTCAATGTCGCTTGCTTTTCTCCTACACTAGAAGTAACAAAGGTTCCGTATTGCGGCACATGCAAAGGGGCCACTTTGGTCAGCCACACATGCCTGTAAATACCTGCTCCCTCGTAAAACCAACCTTCTTCCATACTGGCATCTGCCCGCACCGCTATAACATTCTCGCCGCCAAAATTAAGGTATTCGGTCACATCAAAAGAAAAACTGGCATAACCACTGGGCTCGTTACCACAATAAAAACCATTGACCCAGACGCGGGCGTCCCGGTATACACCATCAAATTCCAGGAAAATTCGCTTGCCCGCATCCTCTGCAGGAAGTGAAAAGTTTTTACGGTACCAGCCTACACTGTTCTCAGGAAATCCGGGACCCACTGTTTTATATCCGTGAGAGTGACTGGCGTGCGGTGCAAAACCCTGTTCCACAGCCCAATCGTGCGGCAAATCCAGTGGCCGCCAACTCCGGTCGTCAAACTCCGGGGCAGCAGCCCCGTCGGCATAACCGGCCTTGGCCAAATAGGTAAAATAACGGGTACCTACATTGAAATCCCGGGCTACATCCCCGGCATGCCCGTAAGCAAATTTCCAATCGAAATTCATCAAAAGGCGCTCACGTACCTGAGCACGCAAATTGCTGCTGCCCATGCTCAGCATTATTACCATCCCAAGCATCAGGCACAAGCCCTTATTACATTTCATATACATCGCTTAATAAGTTCAAGTATTCCAATTACGAACAACGCCTACAAAGATATTTTAACAGTTGTTGATACTTGTACACCAAATGAATCAATAAGCTGACTTATTTGTGCAAACTAGGGGGCCAAATGTTTTTTCGAGCCCCCCAATTTGTATTTCCAACCTGCGCACAAAGCCTGATAAACTAAGGATAGTTCGGGACTTTTATTATATTTGAGCAAACTAAAATCAAATACTATGCGCAATCTCTTATTTTCACTTGCTGGCCTCTTTATGCTGGCCGCTTGTGCCCAAACCCCGGTAGAAGACCCCGTTTACCTCTTCAGTTATTTCAAAGGCAATGGAGAAACCGGTCTCCACTATGCCTGGAGCGAAGATGGATACACCTGGCAGGAAATGAACAATGGCAAACCCCTTTTAAAGCCAACGGTGGGCAAGGATAAACTAATGCGCGACCCATGCATCATTCAGGGACCCGACGGCACCTATCATATGGTGTGGA
>DUOK01000122.1 GCA_012838865.1 Bacteroidales bacterium
GCGGAGGTGGTGGGACTGATGTGTCTGCGGGTGTTCTATGTGGAGGATGACGCAGCGTATGAAGCCTTAAAACATCCGGCCCGTAAACTGGGGGAGGCTTTTCAGAAGGTGAACTTTTTAAGAGATGCGCAGGACGACTACCAAAACAAGGGGCGCATTTACTTTAAGGACATTGACTTTGACCATTTTACTCCTGGAGTCAAGCGAAAGATAGAGGCCGAAATTCAACACGATTTTAACGAAGCTTTTAAGGGAATTGTGCAATTAAAACCTCAGGTCCGGCTCGGAGTTTATCTGGCCTACCGCTACTACCTCAATCTCTTCCACAAAATCAAATACGCCCAGCCGGAAGCCATTCTAAAGCAGCGCTACCGGGTCTCCAATCCCCAAAAAGGCGTACTCATGTTCAAGGCCTCCCTACGCAACGCCGTGGGCCTGTTTTAAAAGAGGTAATTACAGATCTGAAGGCTTTTGATAATTGTTCCAGAATCTAAGCAATTCAACCGTATCAAACTCCAAAAGTCGGTAAAATAATGAAACCTGGGAGCAAATAACACAACGATAGACTCCAGGCATATCGGTTTTCTCAAACTCGACATTTCCTCGTTTAAGGAGCTGTTCAACATGATCTGCTGCATCGATAAAATTTTGAGCCGTTTGCTCCGACCATTCCATCAACAAATAGTCGATATTGTCATAATAGTCCTGCCTGGCAAGGGAGGTCCAGCAAATCCGCCTCATTTGAATCGCAATTTTGGAAATCGCTTTTGAGCCTCTTCCTTCACATCTTGAGACGAATATCCTTCTTCCCGCTCACTGGCTTCGAGGGCAGCATCTATGGCGCGACGTTCTGATACAGAGAGCTCATACACGCCTTCTTCCTGAAGCAAGGCCAGAACCTTATGATAGAACGCTTCCAACGCCGCCTCCTCCAACTTATCTATCCGTCTAAACAACTCCAGTTTTAGCTCAGCTGTATTCATCAAAATCCTTTTTCACCAAGTTAGGAAAAAATAGAAACAGCGACAAAACAATCACCGCATATTCCATAATCGCATTAAAAGCCTCCATACGCAAGGCTGTGGGCTTGTTTTAAAAGAGGTAGTTGAGTCCGATGTAGAGCCCGGAGCTGCCGTCCTGGCTCTTTACAGCGCGACCATAATCTACCGCCACAATAAAATTGCGGTTCATGGCAATACGCAGCCCCGCACCATAACTCACATGCAGGGCTTCGGCACCAAAGTCAAAATAAGCGGCATCGGCTGCCTGCTCTGCACTTAAACGCTCTTCTACATCTATTAGGCTGGTGGCGCGACCGGCATCCAGAAAGCCGTTTACGCCCAGATAAAAATCCTGATTGATCAACTGAAAGTACCAGGCCTTCCAGCGCAATTCAAAATTGCCGAAAACCATGCCGTCGCCTACAATGCGATTGCGCATGATGCCCCGCAGGGTACGGGCGCCGCCCAGTCCGGTCGACGAGGCGCCGGTCATTACGGAGGTGACGACTTGCGATTGGTAATAAAAGGGGACCTCACCCGCCAGGGTTTGCTGCCAGCCCAACCGGTAAGCAAAGGCCAGATCGTCGGGCACCAGGGTGAAGTACTGCCGGTGGGTCAGGGCCAGCTTCAGGAATCCGCTTTCTGCTCCCAGAAACTCCGGTGCCCCGACCAGAACAGCCTCGGTCCATACCCCCTTCATGGGATGGGGGCGATTGTCGCGGGTGTCGTACACGAAGCCGGCTTTTAATTCGGGGACGAAGCCGCCGTCGGCTTCGTCGGCGGTAATAAGACCCCACTCCTGATAGCGCTCAAACAAACCGGGTTGCTCCGATACCTGCGGAAGCTTGTCCGCATCGGACTGACCCTTGTTCAGTTTGTCTACATCTACCGAGGCGAGTTTAAAATTCAAAAGGTTCATACCGGCCAGCCAACGCCAGGGACCATCGCCCAGGGGGCCCTGAAAGTCGGTCTTGAAGCGAAACAGGCGCTGGTCCATTTTATAAAACATACGACTGCGGTAGTCCGGCGAACGGTCGTCTTCCCAGGCGCTGTTGTAAACCGACTCATAGCCGTTGAAGCCGTAGAAATCGTAGGCCTGCTCGGGCATATAGGTCACGTCGGCCGTCAAACGCACGCGTCCCAGCAAGCGGTCTGAGTCGTAGTAGAAACGATAAATACCGCTTCCGCGGGTGTAACGCGACACCTCAAAATACAGGGAGTGGTCGTAAAGCGGAAAGCGACTGCCGTCGCCATAGTTATAGAGGTTCACCAAACCGCCGTATTGAAAACCCAGGTCGGCGTCAAAAGAGACTGCCGGCAAAACGCCGAAATTCCATCCACTTTTCCCTTCCTTCTTTTCAGCACCCTCCTGGGCCGACAAGGATAAGCCCACCAACAAGAACAGTGCGACCAGAAATACCTTTCGCATAAAAAACAATCTAGTAATTCAACACTTCGCCTCCGCCCAACACACAGGAGCCTTTTATGAGCAAAACACCCGGGGTAGAGGGTTGATCGCCACCCATCAAACGCTTGTCGCTAAAACTGCCCAGTACATTACTGACGTCGATCTGCACCTGCCAATTACGGGGTACAAATATCTTAACATTACCCAATACGGCCGACACGTCCAAAACGGCACCCTGGTCGGACAAGCGGGCTTCGGACAAATGAAGCATACAGGATCCTAAAACAGTGGTGACCTCTCCGCCCCTGAAATTGGCGGAGCGACTCCAAATACTGGCATTGCCCAGCACGGTGGTCTCATCGAGCACATCCTTTTGGGCCTCCTTAGGCACCTCATCCTTTTTAGTTCCGGGCCCTCTGCGGCCCCAGAGCATGGACAAGCCACCCACAATCAACAGCACGGGCCAAAAACGCCAGAAGTCGTACCAATCAAAATTGTGCAAAATACGGGGCAAGAGAAAATACACGCCGATTAGGGTGAAAATTAAGCCCACAGTACGCTGTCGGTGAATGAAATTGATGAGTCCCACCCCCACCAAAATCATGGGCCAGCTGACAAGAACCCTGCGCCAGGGCCAGGGAAGTAATTCCAGGTTGGCCAACAAAAGAATTATACCTGCCAATACAATAACGATCCCGGTACCAAATCGTTTGGATGAATGAATGTTTTCCATGGCCACTGCATATTATTTAAACCTAAGATTTATTTCTGCCTCAAAAATAAGGAAGTAAGTCGACATCTTCGCAATTTTTTGAATACTTAAAAATGCTTAAAGCACATAAACCTTTTGACATCTTTGGCAGTTTTATTGATTATGCGCGCACTTATTCTGGTTTGGGGACTCCTTTTGTGGTCGTTAACGCTGGCGGGACAGTCCTACCACGTGGCGGGACTGGTACTTGACGAGCTGAATCAGCCTATGCCGGGCTGCTATGTACGCAGCAACGGAAGTGCTGCCGTGACCGACGTCAACGGCCGCTTCATTTTCAACCACCTGAGTAAGGAAGAACTGCATCTGGAAGTCTCCTTTCTGGGCTACCTGCCCTTCGACACGCTGCTGAGGGCAGATGGGCACCACCACCTGCGCATCAACCTTAAGCCCGATGCCGTTCAACTGGCCGAAGTGGAAGTGGAAGGCCGCCGCCTGCAAACCGCATCAAACCAAAGCCGCACCCTGGTTCAGACCCTGGAGCTGGACCGACAGCACAGCGGCACCCTGGTACGCACCCTCGACCGCCAGGTGGGTTTCAACAGCATGGACATTGGAGCCTCTGCCTCTAAGCCCGTTATTCGGGGCATGAGTTTTAACCGGGTGGTGGTGGTCAGCAACGGCGTGAAGCAGGAAGGCCAGCAATGGGGCGCCGATCACGGTCTGGAAATGGACCCCTTTTTAAGCGAGCAGGCCGAAATCATCAAAGGAGCCGCCTCCCTGGAATACGGCAGCGATGCCCTCGGGGGCATCCTGCAACTGACCAGCAACCGCATTCCCGCAAAGGGCCTCAGCGGAAAGCTGCAACTCTTGGGCAAAACGGTGAATGAAACCGGGGGAATCTCGGCCCTGCTCCAGGGCAGCGATGGCCGCTGGTTTTTTAAAGGCCGCGCTACCGCCCTGGACTATGGCGACTATCGGGTGCCGACCGATACGGTGGTTTACCTCACGCGCCAATTGCCCATTCACAAGGAACGTTTGAAAAACACGGCCGGGCGGGAAATGGACGGCTACCTCCAGTTGGGAAGGACCGGTGACCACTGGCGCAGCAGTGTGTCGCTCAGTCGGGTGGACCAAAAATCGGGCTTTTTTCCGGGCGCACATGGGGTGCCCGACGCCCAGCGCGTTGCCGACGACGGCAACACGCGCAACATCGACTTCCCCCATCAAGAGGTGCGTCACTGGAATGTGACTTCCAACACCCTGGTACAAACCCCGCATTCGGCCCTCTCCCTGGATGCCGGCTACCAACGCAACCACCGGCAGGAATGGTCGGAGTTTCACACGCATTACGGTACGCAGGAGGCACCGGACGAGCAGGCCAATCTGGAACTGGACTTTTTACTGGAGACCTGGAGTGCCAACGCAGGCTGGAACTTTCGTGTGACCCCCAAATATGCCTTTACCCTGGGCGGGCAATACCAGTATCAGCAAAACCAATCGGCCGGCTACAGCTTTTTACTGCCGGAGTTTGAGCGCCAAAGCAGGGGCCTTTTTCTGAAACACGATTATAAGCTGGGAGAGCATTGGGTATTGAACGGGGGACTGCGTTACGACTGGGTGGATTTACAGACGGAGGGTTACTACGACCCGCTACTGTTTGCCTACCTTGTGGAGCGGGGGCAGACCAACGAGACGGCTGCGGCCTATGCGCAAAGGGCTGCCAACAGCAAACGAAACTTTGGCGCGCTTAGTTGGGCGGGGGGATTAAGTTACCGGCCTGTTGAGGGACTGAAACTGGCCCTGAATCTGGGAGAGAGCTTTCGTGCTCCCACACCCAACGAACTCACCACCAACGGGGTGCACCACGGGGCCTTTCGACATGAGCAAGGTTGGGGCGACCTTTCACCCGAACGGGGTTTTTACACCGATGTGCTGGTCGAATACCAACAGGAGGAGCGACGCCTCAGCCTCTCGCCCTATCTCTACCATTTTTCCAACTACATTTTCCTGAATCCCTCCGGCACCTGGAGCCTCTTGCCGCATGCGGGGCAAGTGTACCGTTACACCGAAAGCGAGGCGGTGTTGACTGGTTTGGAGCTGCAGTACAGCGACCGCTATGGCGAACATTGGCAAGTGGAACTCAACGGAGAGTGGATCTACAATTATCAGCGGGGCGACAATGCTTACCCCCTGCCCTTTTCGCCCCCGGCCAACCTCTTTGGGGAGTTGAGCTACCTGCACACCTTTTCGCCCAACCGCGAGCCCATACGCTGGAGCCTCAACACCAAGGCAGTGGCAGCACAAAACAGGGTGGCACGCAACGAAGCCACTACCCCCGGTTACCTCCTGCTGGGCGCCGCCATCGGTCTGCCCCTGCGCGCCGGTCGCTTGCCCATGGAGCTGAACATTCAGGTGCAAAACCTGCTCAACACCCGCTACTACAACCACCTGAGTTTTTACCGGCGACTCGAAATTCCTGAGCCGGGACGCAATGTCCAGGTGTTGCTCAACATCCCGTTTTAAAAACCTTTTTCCAATCCAAATGTTTTCTCTTCTTGCTTGGGTGCCTTACGCAAAAAAACAAGAAGTGGTATTATCTTTGACATCCGTTTAAAGCATCTGAAAACCTAAAAGAAAGACCTTGCCGGTGGCACAAAAATGGAAAAACATGGCCCTTTTGCTCCTGCTCTCCTTCCTGATTACGGAGAGCGGCAAGAGCGTGCACTTTTTGTTTTTCCACCATCCCCAGGCCCATCAAGAATGCAGCGCCCATTGCAGCGACACCCAGTCCGCTGAAAACCTGCAAACCGAAGGGCCCACAGCGCTAAAATCTACCGAGGCACCCTGCCCCTACGAAAAAGTCAACTACTTTCCCTTTGAGGCAGCCCTGAGCCTGCTTCAGGTACGGCGGGTCGACAGACTTTACGAGTTTAGGCCCGCTGCCCCTTCTTTTTTCACAATCAGTCTGCCGCTCACACGCTTTTTGCGTGGTCCTCCCGCAACAGCCTCTTTTAGCGCATAAACCCTTCCCGAGGCAACACTCCGGGCAGGACGGATCGTGTTACACAACAGCGTCCTGCCTGAACACAAACACTTTTAAACAAATACACCATGTACAGCAAGTATATACTGGCCCTGCTGACGGGCCTCTTCCTGCTTTCGTGCAACGACGACGAAAGCACCGATACGACTCGTCCTGAGATCGAGATTCTGACTCCTGCCGACGACAGCCATTTTCATGCGGGCGACAGCTTTGAGCTGCGCGCGCAGCTCAGCGACAACGAGGCTTTGGCTTCCTGGAAGGTGAACATCCATTTCAATGGAGACGGACACACCCACAAAAGCAGCTCAACGGAAGACACAGCAGTGGAGTGGGAAGCTGAGTGGACCGGCGACCTTGCGGGCAGCGAAACCTCGTTTTTGCTGGAACAGCCCATCGAAATCCCTGCAAACGCAGAACACGGCGAATACCACCTTGTAGTGATGGCCTTAGACCGTCAGGGCAATGAAACGGCTGCCTACAGCAGCTTTGAAGTAGAAGCAGAAGACCATCAACACTAAGAGAAGGCCTTAGTTTACTACAACGGCGCTCCCTTACCGGGGCGCCGTTTTTTGCCCCCTGCTGCACAAGGCAGCGGTGGGAATAAATTTATTATCTTTGCACGTTTGTAACCAACAGCCGGACACCGGGACGTAAAGCACATGGAGCAAGAGATCAGCACGACATTGAGGGACTTACTGAACCACGAAACGCCATTTTTTGCCTATCGTCGTCCGGAGGAGGACAACTTGCACCTGGGTCGCATCACCACAGCTCGCAGCTTCAAGTATGACATGTTGGAGCAGATGCCCGAACAAGCAGGCTTTGTCATGGTCCCCTTCCATACCGGGGAAGCCCGGGCCTGGTGGCTGGGTACCGAAAAAATGGAAGCCGTCAAGCTGCCCCAAAAAGAGCGCAGACCGAACCAGTCCCCGGTGCAGAATCAGGAGGAAGACCCCGAATCCTTTGCATCCTACGCCGAACAATTCAGGCAAATGATGAGCGCCCTGACAGCCGGAAAGGTCCAAAAAGTCATTTTGTCACGGACCATCACCCTAAATCGGGATTTGAAACAAGACCTGCCCGGTATTTTTCTTCGTTTAACACAACGCTATCCCGCGGCCTTTTGTTACCTGGTGGCGAGTCCCCAAACCGGCATTTGGCTGGGCGCCTCTCCCGAATTGCTTTTTGCGCAACAAGACCGGCAATGCACTACGGTATCGCTGGCGGGGACCCGCTCCAGTGAAGGCAGTCCTTCCGACTGGACGGCCAAAGAGCGGGAGGAACAGGGGCTGGTCAGTTCCTACATCGACCAGCTTTTGGGGGACTTTGGGGTAAGCACTTATCAAAAAAACGGACCCGAAATAATAAAAGCCGGTAATCTGACGCATTTGAAAACAAGCTACAGCTTTAAACAGTCCGAAATACACAAGCTGGCACAGTTTGTGGAAGCCTTGCATCCGACACCGGCCCTCTGCGGGGAACCCAAAATGCAGGCCATGGCACTCATCCGAAAGGTGGAGCAGCACCAACGCTTGTATTATGGCGGTTTTATGGGTCCACTGGGAAATGCCGACTGCCACTTATTTGTCAACATTCGTTGCATGAATACAGCGCCTGGCCACAGCACCCTGTATGTAGGGGGCGGCTTAACCCGTCAATCGGAACTGCACAGCGAGTGGAACGAGACCGTCATGAAAAGCCGTACGCTTTTATCGGTACTGTCCCCCCGGCAGGCCTAAGACCTTTTCTTTTATTGAATCTCAAACAATTCCCTTATAATGAGCAAACCTATTTCTGACAAACCTATTGTAAAATCGCTGGTTGAACTCTGCCATCTGCACGGCGTGGAGCAGGTCATTCTGTCGCCCGGCTCCCGCAACGCACCGCTGATCATATCCTTCACCGGTTGCGAAAAATTTGAGTGTCTCAGCATTACCGATGAGCGCAGCGCCGGCTATTTTGCATTGGGCCTGGCTCGTGAAACGTACAAACCCGTGGCCCTGGTCTGCACCAGTGGCACGGCTGCCCTCAATTATGCCCCGGCTGTTGCCGAGGCCTATTACCAGCAGATACCCCTGGTGGTAATAACGGCCGACCGCCCCAAAGAATGGATTCATCAGGCCGACGGGCAGGCCATAGAACAACCGGGCATTTACCACAATTTTATTCGCCACGAATGTACCCTGCCTTTGTCGGGGGGACATGCAGACGATGAGTGGTACATGAACCGCATCCTCAATGAGGCCTTTCATAAGTGCAAGGGCGTACATCCGGGCCCCATACACATTAATGTGCCCATGCGGGAGCCGCTCTACGGCAAAACCGTGTATCCCGATAAACCGGCACGGAAAATTGAATTGCTGACCGGCGACAGCCGCCTCTCCGAAGAAGCCATAAGCACCCTGACCCAGGAAATTACCCGCTACGAGCGGGTTATGGTCATCACCGGCGCCATGCATCACCAGCCCCAGCTCAAGGCGGCCCTCGATGCCCTGGCCGCCAAAGGGGTAGTGATCCTTACGGAGACCTTGTCCAATCTCGATGGCGACCATTACATCCGCAACATGGACCGGGTAGTGGCTACCGTGTCGGAGGACGAGCAACTGTTCTTCAGCCCCGACCTCCTCATTACCCTGGACGTGCCGGTGCTTTCTAAAATGGTCAAGAAAATCATTCGTCAGCGCAAACCCCACCTGCACTGGCATTTCAGCAACCAGACCCATGTGACCGACACCTACCAGTCGCTCACCCGCCTGATCAAAGGCGACGCAGCACACATTCTGCAACAGGTGGCCGACGGCATGGAGCCGCGCGAAAAACGCTTCAGCGACACATGGACCAAACGTGCAGCCCAGGCGGCTGAACGCCACGAACAGTATTTTGAAAAACTGGCGTGGAGCGATCTAAAACTCTTTCGCCTGCTGAGTCGCACCACCCTGCCCCGTTTGCAGGTGCATCTGGGCAACAGCACTCCCGTACGCTACGCCCAGTTGTTCGACTGGCAAAAGGGACTCACCTGGTACGCCAACCGGGGCACGAGCGGTATCGACGGTTGCGTGAGTACGGCAGCAGGAGCCGCCTATAAGGCAGAGCGACCGGTTTTACTGGTGGTGGGCGATTTATCCTTCTTTTACGACAGCAATGGCTTGTGGAACAACTACCTGCCGACCAATTTCCGCATCATGGTCATCAACAATGGCGGAGGCGGCATTTTCCGTTTTATTGAAGGCCCCTCCGACACCGAAGAACTGGAACAATTCTTCGAAACCCGGCACAGCCACAACGCCAGGGGTATTGCAGAAACTTTTGGTTTGGACTATATTGCCTGTCGCGATGAAGAAAGTTTCAGTTCATCCCTGGCCACTTTCTTTGAACCTTCTGAAAAGCCCCGTGTTATGGAAGTGTTTACCCCCAACGTGGAAAACGGCAAGCTGCTGAAAAAATATTTCAAATACCTGAACAATCAACTTTAAGGAACCATGCGCAACTGGAAAAGTGAAAAAGAATACAGCGATATTTTATTTGAGTCGTGGGAAGGCGTAGCCAAAATCACCATCAATCGACCCCGTGTGTACAACGCTTTCCGGCCCGAGACCGTAAAGCAACTGATTGAAGCTTTTGACATTTGTCGCGAGCGGCAAGACATCGGTGTAATTGTACTCACCGGCGCAGGCGACAAGGCCTTTTGCTCGGGTGGCGATCAAAACGTTAAGGGACACGGGGGCTACATCGATGAAGGCGGGGTACCCCGTCTGAATGTCTTGGATCTGCACAAGCGCATTCGCACCATGCCCAAGCCCGTAGTGGCCATGGTTAACGGTTATGCCATTGGGGGTGGACACGTGCTGCACGTAGTGTGCGACCTTACCGTAGCCAGCGAGAATGCCATTTTTGGTCAGAGTGGCCCCAAAGTGGGCAGCTTCGATGGGGGCTTTGGCTCCTCTTATCTGGCACGACACGTGGGACAGAAAAAAGCGCGTGAAATCTGGTTCCTTTGCCAGCAATACTCGGCCAAAGAGGCCGAAGACATGGGGCTCGTCAACAAAGTGGTGCCCCTTGAGCAACTGGAAGACACCACCATGGAATGGTGCAAGATTATGCTTCAACGCAGTCCCATGGCCCTGCGTATGATCAAGCGGGGACTCAATGCCGAACTCGACGGACAAACCGGCATTATGGAATTGGCCGGCGATGCCACCCTGATGTTCTACCTCATGGAAGAGGCCCAGGAAGGCCGCAAGGCCTTTCTCGAAAAAAGGGATCCCAATTTCGACCAGTTCCCCAAATTTCCATAAAGCAGCATCCAAAAATATTCCGCGACGCTTGCACTGGTCTTCCCAAACTAAATCGTAACTTTATTCGTGCAATGAGCTCCGCTGATCTTCGACTCGTGCAATTAGTGGACCCAAATAAGTTAATCCCTTCGTGTAATTAGTGGACAAAATTAGTGGACCCATGAGCGACATCAAAAACGTAGAACTGCGCAACCTCAACATACAAGATTACGAAGAGCTGAAAAGTGCCATGATGAAGGCCTACGAAAAGTGGCCTGAGTCGTACTGGCGCGAGCACGAAATCAGGACCCTGCTCAATATTTTTCCCATGGGGCAGATCGGCGTACTGGTGGATGGCGTTATTGTGGGCTGCGCCCTGTCCATTATCGTAAAATACGAGCTGTACAGCGATGAGCACAGCTACAAGGACATCACGGGCAACTATACCTTTTCGACCCACAACCCCAAGGGCGATGTGCTGTACGGCATCGACATGTTTATCCAGCCCGACTACCGGGGGTTGCGACTGGGACGGAGACTTTACGATGCACGCAAGGAATTGTGCGAGCAGCTCAACCTCAAGGCCATTGTATTTGGGGGACGCATGCCCGGCTACCACAAAATGGCGGCCGAGCTCACCCCCAAAGAATACCTGCAGAAAGTCAAGAACAAGGAGATTTACGATCCTACGCTGACTTTTCAGATGGCCAACGATTTCCACGTTAAAAAAGTGTTGACCGAATATCTGCCGGGCGATAAGGAGTCGCGCGACTATGCGGTACTGATGCAGTGGGACAACATTTACTACACCAAAAAATCACGGGAGCTCAAGCAACAGAAATCGGTCATTCGCCTGGGTTTGGTGCAATGGCAAATGCGGCAGTACGCGACTTCGGAGGACATGTACGAACAGATCGAGTATTTTGTGGATGCCGTATCGGCCTACAAAAGCGACTTCATTTTGTTTCCGGAGTTTTTCAATGCGCCGCTCATGGCCAAATACAACCACCTGTCGGAGCCCGAAGCCATACGTAAACTGGCCGAATACACCGAAGATGTGCGCGACCGCTTCATACAGCTGGCCATCAGCTACAACGTCAACATCATCACCGGAAGCATGCCCATGGTGCGCGACGACAAGTTGTACAATGTCGGCTACCTCTGTCGCCGCAACGGCACCCATGAAATCTACGAGAAAATTCACGTCACGCCCGACGAAGTCAAGGCTTGGGGACTCTCAGGCAGCGACATGCTGCGGGTCTACGAAACCGACTGCGGAAAAATAGGGGTGCTCATTTGCTACGATGTGGAGTTTCCGGAACTGGCACGGATACTGGCCGACCAGGGTATGAAAATTTTGTTTGTCCCCTTCCTGACCGACACACAAAACGGATACAGTCGGGTGCGCTACTGCGCCCGTGCACGGGCCATCGAAAACGAATGTTTCGTAGCCATTGCCGGCTCGGTAGGCAACCTGCCCAAGGTGCACAACATGAACATCCAGTACGCCCAATCCGCCGTGTTTACGCCCTGCGACTTTGCCTTTCCCACCAACGGGGTAAAGACCGAAGCAACACCCAATACCGAAATGATTCTGGTATCGGATGTAGATCTGGATTTGCTGTCCGAACTCCACACCTACGGCAGTGTGCGCAACCTGAAGGACCGTCGCACCGACGTTTTCGACCTCAAACTCATCAACGGAAAAGACAAGGACGCTTAAGCACGGGGCGCGTGTTGTGCCTCAGCGGCCGCTTGGCGTCTTTTCTTACGGATATAGCTGATTAAGAAAAGGAGGCTGCCTGCCAGACTCATCAGGGCTGCCAGGTAAATGGCGGCAGAAAAATTGCCGGACAAATCGTACAAATACCCCCCGCTAAAAGGCCCCGCGATACCGGCGATGGCATAACCCAAAAACACATAGGGATAAACAAGCCCAAGATTGGCTACCCCAAATACGGTGGCGCAATGGCCACGCCCTGCAACAACAAAGCCATAAAGACATTGAGACTGGCACTCCAGTGATCAGTAAGAGCCCCCCAGGTCAGGCGACCCAAAAAATTGGCCACGGCAAAAAGAGATACGCTGTGCACCAGTGTCACCGACGAAATACCTCCTTCTTCCCCAATTAACTTTAAACTGCCTATGATCAATAAACCGGCAAAAGTCCCCAGAAAAATCCCTGTAAAAAAGCGCAGGAAATAGCCCGAACGTAAAAACTGACGGACCGAAAGCTTGTCGCCCCGAACGATTTTAGCCTGAGGTCTTATCAGCAGAGAAAACAGCACAATGAGCGCACCATAGACCACCCCGACCAGACTGAGCAGTTGGAGCACATTGCGCCCGCTGTCCAGCACCAAAGCGGCCCATTCGGACATAAACACGGCACCCAGACCAAAACCTGCGGCAGCAATACCGGTAATCAGCCTCCATCAAAAGACCAATGATGAGAAAGCCCTAATGACCCAAACGGGGCCTAACGCTCCCAGAAGGTACTGGTAAAGAGAATAAGCACGGTGGTGAGTTCCAAGCGTCCGATCAACATCAAAAAGGACAAGAGCACCTTGCCGGCATCGGGCATGTGGGCATAGGTGGCTGCCGGGCCTACTGTTCCAATTCCAGGCCCCACACCGCCCATATTGGCGGCAACGGCTCCTACTGAGGTCAGGACGTCCTCCCCCAAAAAAACCATGATGATGGACCCGGCGGTGAAGGTCAGCAGGTACAAAACCAAAAAAGAAACGAGACTGCCCACCTTTTCATCGTCGATTACCTCACCATTTATTTTCAGAAGACTGACGCTGTTGGGATGCACCATGCGCCGGAAGTGAAGCATCACATTGCGAAAGGAGACGACGTGTCGAATGACTTTTATACCGCCACCGGTACTGCCTACACTGGCCCCGACAAACATCAATAGAAAAATAAGCATCCAGGCTTCCTGCGGCCACTTCAAATAATCGGTGGTAGCAAAACCGGTGGTGGTCATGATGGAAACCACCTGAAAAAAACTGTCGCGCAAGGCCTGTTCCAGACCAAAATCTTCCTTGAAGTAAAGAACGGAGGCAATCAGCAGGGCAATTACCAAGACGATGCCGGAATAGGTGCGCAATTCCAGATTGGAAAAAACGCGCTTAAAACGCCCTTTAACAAAGTGATAATGCAGATAAAAGTTGATCCCGGCCAGGAACATAAACAATAACACCACATATTGGGCATAGGACGAATAGGCCGCCATACTGGCATTGCGGGTACTGAAACCACCGGTGGCCATCGTGCTGAAGGCGTGGTTCATGGCATCGAAAAAATCCATGTCACCGGCCCATAAAAGGCCCATAAGCACAAAAGTGAGCGTAACATAAACGCCCCATAGTCGCTTGGCGGTGCTGGCGGTCTTGGGGGTCAGCTTTTCATAAGAAATTCCCGAAGCCTCATTCTTAAACAGGTTGTAGCCCCCAATACGCAACAGGGGCAGGATGGCTACGACAAGAACAATGATGCCCATGCCGCCGATCCAATGGGTGAGACTGCGCCAATACAGGATGCTCTTGGGCAGCACCTCAATGTCGTTAAGTATCGACGACCCGGTGGTGGTAAATCCGCTGACCGTTTCAAAAACCGCGTCGTAACCATTGGGTATGGCTCCGGTAAGCAAATAAGGCAGCGTGCCGAAAATAGAAATAATGACCCAGGTAAAAGTCACCGTAAAATAACTGTCTTTAAGTCCCAGCTCCTTTTTAAGGTCGCGCAGCGTGAAAAAATACATGGCTGTACCGGCGGCCAGGGTCAGGAGCGACGACAACAGAAGCTCGCCGATAACTTCCTCCTTGTAAACCAGGGCCCAAATGATGCTGGTGAGCATAAAGGCGCCCAACAAGATGAGCACACGACCAAAAATATTTAGGATAAAGCGAAAGTTCATTCTCAGGGACTAAGCAAAACAAAGTTAAGCGTTCTTTCAAGGCGGCGCAAATGTAGTCAAATATGCGACATCATAAAAACTATTGGGGCAAAGACATCCGTATCCGCCAGGGAGCAGGAAACAGATTGTTGATGCGACGACCAATGTTTTTTCCGAAACCCAGGGCAGCACCCGCATAGCTGAGCAAGACATAGCCCCTGGGCAGGTCCTGTGGCGCCTCGAGCGCCTCTCCCTTCAGATAGCGCAGGGCGGCAGACAAGTCTGGTTCATATCCCGGGAAGGCCCCGGGATGTAAAGAAGTGCTCAGTGCCAGTTCGGCGGCGGGCACCCAATGCGCCTTTAAAGCCTGTCCCAAAAGCACCCCATAACTCAACACATCCAC
This sequence comes from Bacteroidales bacterium, assembly GCA_012838865.1. Lineage (GTDB taxonomy): Bacteria > Bacteroidota > Bacteroidia > Bacteroidales > Marinilabiliaceae > Geofilum. Next base: position 14,743 of record DUOK01000122.1, read on the forward strand.
GTGCCGCTGCAGAAGCTGCAATAAGCCCTGCTGTTCCGCTGGGAAGGCGCGCCATCCTTCCTGCGCCTCTTCAAAATGCCACGCACCCGACACCAAAAGTCGATTGAGCTCAGCAGGGACTGCCGCTTTCCGGTCTTTCTTTTTTTCAGCCTTGGGGGCCGAAAATGCAGAAACCCCACTGGTTTTACGCAACAGAGCCACAAAAAAGCCCTCTCCCTTTACCTTATGCGGATAAAAAGCCAGGCCGTTGCCCTGGTCCACCGGCAGAGCCACCGTACCCCAGTCTCCCGGCACCCGCAATGGCAAGATCTCTGCACCGTACTCAGCGGCCAACCAGCGCAAATGGGCCTCGTTTTCCTCGGGATTAAAGGTACAGGTGCTGTAAATCAGGTAACCGCCCTGCTTAAGGGCGGGCCAGGCCGCACTTAAAATACGCTGCTGACGCAGGGCACAATGCCGGGCATTGTCGCTGCTCCATTCCTCAATGGCCCGGACATCCTTGCGGAACATGCCCTCGCCGCTACAGGGGGCATCGACCACCATCAAATCAAAAAGACCTTCCAATGCTGAAAAAGCCGATGGGTCGCTGCGTGTAACCACTTGGTTTACCTGTCCCCATTTGGCCATATTTTCAGCCAAAACATTGGCGCGGGACTTGATGACCTCATTGCTGACGAGCAAGCCTCTGCCGTCCAAAAAAGCGGACATCAGGGTGCTTTTGCCACCGGGTGCTCCACACAAATCGAGCAAAACGGGATCATCTGGCAGCCGGTCGTCCAACTGCTTCAAAATCCAGTCCAACACCATACTGCTGGCTTCCTGTGGATAGTAAGAGCCGGCATGAAAAAAGGGATCGAGGGTGTAAACCGGCTTCTCCGGCAAATATCTTCCGTTGGCACACCAGGGAACCATTTCAGCCTGGTCAAAATGGGGCGGACTCACTTTTTGAGGATTCAATCGCAGCGAAACGGGTGCCGGGGCCTCCAGCGCCTGAAAAAAAAGCTGCTGCTCACTCCCCATTTGGGCGGCGATGCGACTGCGAAAGGCTTCCGGCAAAATAAGGGTCATAGTGCTTACATTTCACTCTCAAAAAAGAGCTTGTAAAAATTCATTCCCCGCTGGGCATCAAAACCCTTTTCAATGTAATCGCGCTTCCCGTGCACGTAAACATGAAAATTCTTATCCAGTTTGAGTACCGACTTAAAATGTTTCTTCTCCGATTTAACGGCACTCTTGCTGATGTCGAAACTGTCGTTCAAAGGAATGCCCCGGCTTTCTTCAAACTGGGTACGGTAGTCGGCAAAGGCATCGGCCACTTCTGGGAAACGCACCACTTCCTGCTCAAAATCTTCCTGCTTAAAGGTGCCCTTCTTATCGAAAAAATCCAGGGAACGATTCAGAAAATCAAACTGCTCGGGACGCGGCACCTGGTTTTCGTTGTTGTACACATCCTGCACAAAACCCTTACACATATTCATGTAATTCTGGGTAAAGTAGTAGCTGTCCTCGCGCGGCTGAAGGGCCAAAAAATCCTCTTTCCAAAAACGCGCCTCATTGCCCTTGTTGATGTTATCGACCATCACCGCCTTAAAACCCTGGGCCCTTTCGGTATTGAAAATGATGCAGCCCTTGTCCATTTTACGGATGTTGATGCCTTCCTGGGCACCCAGGATGAAGTTCTCCTCCTTCAAAAAGACTTTTAAAAAAGTATCCTTATTCTCGCTCTTGAACAAGCCCAGTCCGTCCACTACCTCCCCATCTACCACACAGTTGCGGAAGAGGGCCACATAAAATTCGCCACCGCGAATTTTGGGATGGTTGCTTTGCTGATGCAAAAATTCGGCCAACTGCAAAGAGGACGGATAAAATTGGGAGGGATCGTCAAAAATGGCACAGGCCTGCTGATACACCAAACCTGCGGCGCCTTCCTCTGCCCCTATGAAATTGTAATACGCCTCGGTTTTAAATGCGGAGAAAAAGTAGGTTTTGAGCACGCTGCCCACCATCTCCTCATCCTGCAGCCGCATGCTGCTTTTCGAAAAACGTACGGGCTCGCCATCGGCACGGGTTCCTACATGGTGTACCACCAGTTCATCAATCACTACCTGGGAATGTTCAATCATTAGAATGTGCTTTTTTTACTTCAGCAAAGATAAAAATTTTAGCCAAACCCCTATTCCACGGCACTGCCGCTCAATTCGTAAACTGCGGCAGTGCGTGCAGCCATACGTGCGCCCAGGCCCCCATTCAGGGCGATTTGAGCCGGGAACTGCAGCTTCCGTGCCCCACCCAGCAAATCCTTGCCCGCGTAAAACCAAGCTGCCTTCATGCCGCAGACTTGCATGGCGTCGGACGGAATCCGCAATTTAAAGCTTTGCTCCTGTTCGCTGAAATTGGCCACGACCAAATACTGGCGCCCTTCATGGTAACGCAGAAAGGCAAAAAGCGCTGCAGCGTCGAATGCAGGATTATCCTTATTGGCCCACATCAAATCGTAGAAACGGCCCTTAACAAAGGCGGGATGTTCCTGCAGCACTTTCATTAAGCGCTTGTACGCAGCGCGAAGCCGTCGGGACGCTTCGCTGAGTCCTTCCTCGCCCCAATGGCCCTGCTGCCAGAGCTGCAGCGTCTGCGGATGCCAGTAATCGAAGATGCTGGTGCGACCGTCCACTCCGCTGAAGCCTTCTTCGTCCATTCCCGGCTCCCCCAATTCCTGACCAAAATAAAGCAGGAGCGGATTATTGAACATGGTGGCCGTTACAACCATTCCCGGAAGGGCACGGGCGCCGTCGCCCAAAAAGAAATCCGAAGCCAAACGCTGCTCATCGTGGTTCTCAAGAAAATAAAGCAAGAAACCATGCAGTCCGTCGGTCTGCTGCCAGGCGGCAGTCAGCGCAGAAGCCGCTGCCTTTCCTTCCAGCACGGCCCTTAAGGTATCGTAAAGCACCACCTTGTCGTACAAATAATCAAAACCGGCCTTAAAAATGAAATCGTGGTAACGCTCCTGTTCGTAGACTTCGGCAATAAACAAGAGCTTTGGGTAGCGTCGGCGTACTTCGCCAATCATCCAACGCCAGAAAGCAATCGGCACCATACCGGCCATGTCGCAGCGAAAGCCGTCGATGCCTTTATCGGCCCAATACAGCACCACGTCGCGCATCTTCAACCAGGTATCCGGTTCAGGGTCAAAATCTTCGGGACTGTCGCCCACAAAATCCACCCCATAGTTGAGCTTAACCGTCTCGTACCAGTCGCCGTGCCCCGGGTTGGCTTTAAAGCAATCGTTGCCGGTGGCCCGTGCGGGTTCCTCTTCCCAGCGTTCACCCCGCTCCTCGGCTTCGGGCGAATCAAAGCGGGCACCCGGCAGATAGTAAAAGTTGTTGTCCTTATGAAAGGCCAAATCCCGACGATCGCCGGCCCCAAAATCAACCACCCCTTCAGGAGCGGCATCCGACACATATTGTCGGGCCAAATGATTCGGCACCAGGTCGATCAATACTTTCAAACCCTGCTTATGCGTCCGCTCCACCAAAGCCTCAAACTCTTTCATGCGCCGATCCACCACATCGGCCAAATCCGGATCCACATCGTAATAATCCTTAATGGCATAGGGCGACCCGGCTTCCCCTTTAACCACATCGCGCGAATCGCGCACAATCCCATAAGCACTGTAATCGGTGCAGGTGGCATGCTCCAGCACGCCGGTATACCAAATATGGGTGGCACCCAAATCGGCAATGGCCGCTAAAGCCGCCTCATCAATGGCAGAGAATTTTCCACTGCCGTTTTGTGCCAGGGTGCCCCCTTTTATATTGCTGCTCTGCTTGTTGCCGAACAAGCGCGGCAAAAGCTGATAAATGACCATCCGTCGTTTTTCCATCCTTCAAATCCCTCCAAACTGAAACCATTATTACCTGGTAAAAATAACACAAACTTCGCTGCCAATTACATAATTCTTATCTTAGTCTGCTGAATTCTTCACACGCCAGTCGCTGTATGTCCATGAGAAGCTTACTGTTGATCATCAAGCTCCTGCTGTCCGCACCGCTCTTCGGTCAATACTACCACGCGGGCAACAGTCCCGCCCGGCTGCGCTGGCAGCAAATAGAAACACCGGCGGCGCGACTCGTTTTTGAAAAGGGCTTTGCTCAGCAAGCTTTGCAACTGGCTGCTTTTATGGACAGTGTGGCACCCTTGGTGGGCGCCGGCATGCGACACCGCCCCCCTTCCATCGACCTTTTGCTGCACAACCATACGGCCTATGCCAACGGCTTTGTCACCTGGGCACCGCGCCGGTCCGAATGGTTCACCCTGCCGCCGCAGCAACTGCAACCCACTCCCTGGCTGCAACACCTGGCACTGCACGAATACCGCCATGTGGTGCAAATCGACCAACTGAACCGTGGTTTTACCAAAGGCCTGTCGTGGCTGCTGGGCCAGCAGGCAGTGGGCGGCGTGCTGGGCGCCTACGTACCCATGTGGCTGCTGGAGGGAGATGCCATCCTGGCAGAAACCACCCTGAGTGAGAGCGGCAGAGGCCGCTCCCACGCCTTCAACGCCGAACTTAAGGCGCAGTTGCTCGAAAAAGGCCGCTATTCCTACGAAAAGGCCTATCTGGGCTCCTACCGGGATTATGTGCCCGACTACTACAAAATGGGCTACCTGATGGTAAGTAAGGGGCGCGAGTGGTGGGGACCGCCGGTATGGGAACAGACTTTGAAGTTTGTGGGGCGGCGCAGCTGGCATCCCAGGGCCTTTGAAAGGGGCTTGAAACGACAAACAGACATGGGCCAACGGGAGCTGTACCAAAAAACTTTCGACGATTGGACCAAACAGTGGAGGGCAGAAGCCGAGCATATTCAACCGTCGTCCTTCCTGGCACTGCCTGTTGTGTCGGACGATTACCGCAACTACCGCTGGCCTGTGGCGGTGGACAGTCAACGAATTGTGGCAGAAGTGGAGGGTCCGGGACTGCGGCGACAAATACAAATCCTGAATGAGGTGGACGGCACGGCCAACACCCTGCTGTACCTGGGCTGGCGCGCCCAGGAAGCGCTGTCGGCCAATGAGCAGGGGGTGGTGTGGACCGAGTTGCGGCAGCACCCGCGTTGGGAGCAGGAGGTGTGGTCGGAGCTTTGGCATGCCTCCCTCGAGACGGGACAGCGTAGAAGGCTGAGCAGTAAAACCCGCTATTTTTCTCCCGCTCTGCATCCCGAAAAAGCAGAGGTGGCGGTAGTCGAAGCGCATACCGACCTGCGTTTTGCACTGGTGGTCCTCGATTTGGAAAGCGGCCGGGAACTGCAACGCTTTGCCGCTCCCGAGCATTGTCAGCTGCTTACACCCAGATGGAACGCAAAGGGAAACGGACTCCTGCTCTTCTTGCAAGGCCCAGAGGGACGGGCCCTGCATACCCTGAACCTCAACACAGGCCACTGGCAGCAAGTCCTGCCCTGGTCACACAAGGACTTCCGCAACCCGGTGCAGCAGGGCGACAGCATTTGGTTTACGGGTCCCGCCACCTACAACGACGAAATTTTCCTTTTATCAGGCGAAGATGCAGCGCCCAGGGTGGTGACCCAAACCGACTACGGGGCCGACTATGCCAACCCCACGCCGGAGCGGGGACTGCTTTACAGTCGCTACACTGCCCAGGGCTACCGGGTGAGTCGCCATTTGCAGAACGCAGCAGAAACCAACACCGCAAATGCCTCCGCTATAGAAACAATGGCGCGACTGCTGACCGAACAGGAAAAACAAATACAGGCTGAACTGCCGCCGGCCGACTCCACTTCGACAAAAGAATATACCCCGCGTCGCTACAGCAAATGGAATATCCTGCAGTTGCACAGCTGGGCACCGGCCTTTGTCGACCTCGAAGGCGGCGCCTTGTACACGGGCATCACCGCCTTCTCTCAAAACCTCTTGGGCACCACCTTTGTTTCAGCAGGCTACAACGCCAATCCTGCCCACACCCACGAACGCTTTCAGCTGCGCATCGACTACCGCGGTTTTTACCCCCTGCTGTCCCTTCGCTTTCAAAGCGGCTACCAGCCCTTTGAAGAACAGGGCTTCCTGAGTAACGAACAATACTTTTATTACATCAACAGCAAGGAGCGCGTAAATCAACGCAGTCTGAAAGCCGGAATAAGTCTGCCCCACGACTTCAGTCGTGGCCCCTGGTCGCGCCACCTGCAGGCCTCCCTGCGTTTCAGTCTGCAGCAAAGGCAAAACCTCAACGTGCCCCTTACGCAATACCGACTGGCAGGCAACGAACTGCTGCCTACCGGCATCACCCTGTATTACCGACAGGAACGCATCGATTTTAAGGGCTTGAATTACACCCTTAGCCTGCGCAACATCCGGCGTGGCAGCAGTCGCGATGCAGCCACCCGAATGGGACAGGCTGTCTCCCTCTTCTACCGGCATGCCGCCATGGGAAGTACCGACAATGGAAGTATTGGGGGTTTAATGTCGCGTGTTTACCTGCCGGGACCAGGAAAGCACGATGCACTGTACCTCAGTGCAGATTTCCAAAAAAGAACCTGGGGAGAACCGGTGGCCAACAATGAGGGCCTCCGTTACCGGCAAAGCAATGTCATCAATTACCCCCGCGGCTATGATTTTGTACCCAACGATAAAATGTGGTTACTGAGCGCCAACTACCAGTTTCCCTTATGGCTGCCAGATGTCCGCCTGGGCAAATTGGCCTACATCAAACGCCTCAGGATGAATATGTTTTACGACCAGAGCTTCAGTACATATGAACAGCAACTACAGCCATTTTCAATCAATGTGCAACATCACCTTCGACCGGCATCGACAGGCCTCGAATTGTTTGCAGACACCCACCTGCTGCGCTTCATCAGCCCTTTCAGCATCGGAGGCCGGGCAGGCTGCACCAGCGAAGGCGACTTTTTTGGCGGCTTCATCTTCAGCAGTGCACTGAGTGGCTTTTTGGTTAACCAGTAAGGACCAGGCTTACATCACCTCAGACCCGAGCGGTCCACGCCGCAGCTTAATGATGGTGATCTCCGGCGGCATGCCGACCCGGGCAGGCAGACCATGGTAACCCAGGCCCCGGTTCACGTACAAAAACTGCTTGCCTTCCTGGTAGAGACCTGCCCAGCGCTTTTGAACGTATTGGGCGGGACTCCAGCGAAAGTCTCCCTTTTCAATACCAAACTGCATGCCGTGCGTATGGCCCGACAAAGTGAGATCAAAAATCCCCTGGGGGCGAATTTTATGGTCCCAATGGTCGGGATCGTGCGAAAGCAAAATGCGAAAACCTTGTTCTTCGAGTCCACGAGCAGCCAGCTGCTCATCTCCCGTCTGCGGAAAGGAGGCGGTTCCCCAGTTCTCCACCCCGGCCAGACCAATGCGGTCGCCATTTCGGCTCAAAACCAGGCCCTCGTTGCGCAGCAACTGAAAACCCAGACGACGATAACCATCAGTAATCCCCCTGAAATTGGCAGCTTTTTTGGATTCGGAAGGCCAGCGACTGTAATTGCCGTAATCGTGGTTGCCCAAAATGGCATACTTACCCATAGGCGCCTTTAAAGGCGCAAAAACGGATTCCCAGCCGCGCACCTCAGCCGCAAAATTATTCACCAAATCGCCGGTGAATAAGAGCAAGTCGGGCTGCTCTGCATTAATTAAAGCGATGGCTTCTTTCAAGGGTGCTCTGCGATCGCCAAAACTGCCAATATGTAAATCCGATATTTGAGCAATGCGCAAGCCATCAAAACCGGCAGGCAAATTGGGGAAACTTAGTGTCAAATGCCGGGTATAAAAAGCGTAGCGGCCTTTAAAGGCACCAAACAAAAGGGAAACAAAGGGCGCTGTAGCCATAACAATTCCCACCTGACTCAAGAACTTCCTGCGCGACATCCGGGGGTAGTGGTGCACCTTTTCTTCGCGCTTTGACCAAAGTCGGTTTAGGGCCAACTGCAAACCATGAAAACCAGTAAAGAGAAACTTACTGAGGTATACCAACAAAAAAAGGAATAAGAACCAGCCAAAATCACGATAAATCTGTGCACCATCGGTCTGGGGCATACGCAGGCCCAGATAGATAAAACCTATGCTGGCAACAAGAGGAAGCAAGCCAAAAAAAGAAAGTGCAAACAACCTTGAAGCGGGAGACTTAAAACCCTTACTCTTTTTCCAACGCCAAAGCAAAAAGGCATCGATCAAAACCACCACAATCACTACCAACCACACCAGAGCAAACTGATACTTCATACGCTTTTCTGTTAGGAAGCATGTGCTTCAACACAGGCAACAAAAGCCTGAAAATGAAAGACTCCACACGGACTCGTTTACAACAAAATCCGTTGCAAAGTTACAACAACCCTGCCGCCGGAGTGATAAAAAAAGTTAAGCTTTTACAAGGACTGTTGCGCGGGCTTGGAGTCCTGCTTTGGTCATTTCGGGAACACATATTGGCAAATCGCTCCATGGTAAGACCAATTACCACTCAAAAGCATTATTTTTGAAGCATGAGCAAAAAGACGGAAAACGCGGACGATTTTCTGCGGATTCATGAAGGCATCATGAAACCGGGCCTTTCCTCCTCGCTGAGGCGCATAGCCTATGTTTCCCTGATAGGCGTTGCCAGCATGCTCCTTCTGGGAGAATTGCTGGATCTGTCGGATGTGTCGGACATCTATTCGCGTCCCATCGCAATCATTATGGCTGTACTGGGGATCAATTTATTGAGTGAAGGCAACATCATCATCAACAGAGTGCTTAACCGGCGCATGCCCTGGAGCAAACAATTGAAAAGACGGATTGGCCTACAGCTTGCACTGAGCTTCGCCTGGCTTACAATTATTTACCTCTTCTTCTATCTGACCTCACCACGCAGCCTGTCTAAAGGCGCTTTGATTTCCTTCATATTTGGCACCATTTTCATCATGGGCTTTAACGGGGTGCTGATTCTCCGGAACTTTGCCTACAACTGGCGACAATCCATTCTCGAAAACGAAGAACTCAAACAGGCCAAACTGCATGCCGACTATATGGCGCTGCAAAACCAACTCAATCCGCATTTCCTTTTCAACAGTTTCAGTGTATTGATCTCGGAAATTCAATACAACCCGATAAGCGCTGTTGAGTTTGCACAAAAGATGTCGGACGTTTACCGTTACGTGTTGCAACAGCGCAACGCCACCACCACTGCCCTTAAATCGGAACTGGATTTTATTGCCGATTATTACTATCTTCATCAAATCCGCATGGGCGAGACCCTGGATTTGAAAACAGATATCGATCCCGAGCACCTTAATCTGGAAATCCCTCCCCTTACCCTGCAAATTCTGATTGAAAATGCCATCAAGCACAACCGGGCTACGGAGAAAAAGCCGCTGCAGATAAGGGTGAGCAGCAGACCCGATCGCAGGATTCAAGTCAGCAACAACATTCACCGAAAAAGCAGCACCTATTCTACCGGAACCGGACTCGAAAATATAACCAAACGCTATCGTCTGCTCACACCAAAAGCGCTTATTATCGAAGACGACAATGGGGTTTTTCAGGTCAGTCTCCCCTTGCTCGAAAAGCACGAGCTGCCCAAACCCATTTAAACCTAAAATTTGCATCCGATGAATACCAAACCAACACGCATCCTGATTGTAGAGGATGAATTGCCTTCACAGCGCCTCCTGAAAAACATGATTGAAGAGCTGCGACCCGACTGGCAGGTGGTGGCCACCACCACCGGAGTGGAGGAAACCGTGGAGTGGCTGCAAAACAATCCCCACCCCCAGCTGATCTTTTTAGATGTCCAGCTGTCGGACGGCCTCAGTTTCGAGATATTTGACCAAATTAAGCCCCAATCGGTGGTGGTCTTTACAACGGCTTACGACGAGTACGCCATTCATGCCTTCAAGGTCAACAGCATCGACTACCTGCTCAAACCCATTCGTCCCGAGCAGCTTGAGGACAGCCTGAAAAAGTACGAGCGCATTATGCGGACACTGACACCCCGCATTGACCTTAGTGAACTGAAAAACTTAAGCGCCTTGCTGCAAGAAGGCAAACCGACTTACCGCAACCGCATTTTGGTGCCTGCCGCCGACGGCTTCCTTAAACTCAATGTGCGCGATGTGGCTTTCTTTCACAGTTCTCAGAAGGTTACCACAGCCCTAACCCACAATCAGCAACCACATATTGTGGATATGACCCTGGAAAAACTGGAAGAAGAGCTCGACCCCGACTTGTTCTTCAGAGCCAATCGTCAGTTTATTCTGCACATCGATGCCATTCAACGCATAGAAACCTGGTTCAACGGCAAACTGGTTGTAAAAACCCGCCCCGAGGCCGATGAAAAAATTGTGGTCAGTCGCGAAAAGGCCAGAAGTTTTAAAGATTGGATCAACCGCTAACTACGCATTATTCCGGCATGCGACAACAAACAGGCTAAGCTTTCATGATATAACAAACCACCTGCAAGTCCCCTTGTCGGGCAAAAACCAGATAACCCTTCTCTTTCAACTGATCCAGGAGGGGCACCGGTTCAAAAGGAGCTTGCAGCTCCAAAATCTCATCGCCCTGCAGCTGATGGGCGGCACTGAGGACTCCGGCCAGGGGACTTTCTCCCTTTTGAATAAGGCTGGAAGCATCATAAATCCGCACCACCCGGCTTTCAGAAAACCATTCGGGCGGGACAGCGACCAGATAACTGTGCGCCTCTGATCCCGCCTCTGTGCCGTGTTGACCCACGGCCTCCCGCAGATTTCTGACCAAGTCATCAACGGGCAACTGCCCAATAGCGGCTGCCTGTTGCAGGGTGGCAACCCGACCCACCGTTCTTCGTAAAACGGGATGCTTCAACTTTTCAAAGGCGGGCGACAAAGCCACCAGAACCTGTTCCAGCTCAGGCCACTGGTCGAGCAGCTCCCCCACCTTTGTTTTTGGTGTAATCAACACTATCTTTTATTTTGAGTAATTCAAAAGTCTCTGCTCGCCCTCCAGGGCCCGCAACTTGGTCAAATCCTGGGTAAACTCAACCGTGCCCAGGTATTCCCCTTCGGATCCGCGCATGGCAAAATATTCGATGTAAATAAAACGCCCCTGAAACTGAATCCAAAATGCAGCACTGCTTTCCTTCCCGCTTTTAAAGTCCTCAATAATCTGATCCACAATATGCACACTACCGGGTGGGTGACACATACGTACATCACGTCCCAAAATAGCACGGTTGCGGGCAAAAATGCGCTTGGGACCGTGGGAAAAGAATTTCACCTTATCGTCCTTGTCCACAAAGGTGAGGTCGATGGGCAGGGTGGAAAACAAGGAAGATAACTCATCCATATTAAAGGCGCCGGTCGGGAGGCGCACATTGCCTCCGACGCCATATTCCACCTGCGAAGCACTGGCTCCCTCGGGTCGCCACTCTACCTGCGGATCGACCAGACAAAAACCGTATTCCGGTGTTTGCTGATGCACCTGCATCCACTCCTCCTCAGTCAGGGTGTCCATGCTCATAGGCAGCAAAATCTCCTCCTCTTTCATGATCATATCCAAAACCGACTGAACGGCTGGCTTCACCGCGCCTTCTACCACCAGGGGCAACTCATCCAGCTGCAGCGTGTCGTGCTGACTCACCGCGGCTATGGCGGCTTTTAAATAACTGCGCGTTTCGTCGTGTTTGCCCCACATCACTTTGGGGGGACCGGTAATGCCGTGGGCTTCCATGAAGGGAAACAGCAGGTACTCTTTCTTCAAATAGTGCTTGTCCACATCCATCAGCGCATTGAGTTTGCCGTGCAGGGCAATTAACCACTTGGGCACCTCATCCTGCTGCAGACCCGAGCGTTGCTTCAACAAATCCGCGACTTCCTCAGCAACTGCCTCCAGGGCTCTGTTTTCCTGCTTCAAGACATCCACAGGGTGCCCCTCGGGCACCGGTGCGGCGCCGCTTTGGTCGATATGCCCATCCAAGACCTGGGTGTGGACATCACAGAGCTTGAGGACTTCCTCCACCGGAAGTCCCTCCGATATCAGCTCTTGTTCCACTTCCACCACATCGTCGTAGGGAATGTATTGCAACAGATCGACCAAGCGCTGCTTGACCTGCTCGGGGGCCTGACCGCGGTGCAATTCCAAAATCATGTGCTTAAGAATTTCCTTGCGCTTCTCCGAATTGTTGATGAGCTCACTCATATGCCTGCATTTAAAATTAAAACAAAGCTGTCGTTATTTAGCCTGCATTATTCATAAATTATCTATTACGACAACTTATGAATAAAGCAGGTTAGAATCAGTAAACAAAGATAAAAAACAAAAAGACTTCAAAGTCTTTTTACAGAAAAAATTTCTGATTTTTGTATCTTTAATGCATCTTTAGTCCCTTTCCGTCCATTCCGAAAAAAAAGATACAAACTATGTCCGAATTAATCAACCAGCCTGAGCAGCGCCTGAAACAGTTGCTGGACTTTTGCCGAAGACTTATTGCAGGTGAAAACGGGAACGAGCTTTACCAGCACTACCGCCCGATAACAGACCGGGTTACAGCCACTGAAACCATGGAGGTGCTGGATCTGCTTCTTCGCGAGGGAATGCCGGTGGCTACGCTCAAAGCCTGGGTGCCAAAAATCCTGAATGTATTTCACCGTTCGCTCAAGGCAGGGGAATGGGAAAAGCCCGGCGAAGGGCATTTTCTGTACTACCTGATGCAGGAAAATAGAAAAGCGGAGGCGCTTATGCAGAAAATAAAAGGCTGGTCGCGACAAGTCTTTCCCGACCTGCAAGCCACTCATCTCAAAGCCCTTAAAAACAGTCTCCACGAACTACGTGCCTACGAAAGCCATTACATCAAAAAAGAAAATATCCTTTTCCCCTATCTGGAGCAGGCCTTTCCGGGGCACCGTTGCCTGTCGGTCATGTGGTCCTTCCACGACGACTTCCGTAACAGCCTGAAGGTACTGGATGAGCTGCTCAGTCGCGACAAACCCGATGCACGCCTGCTCAGCCGCGAACTGGGACGCCTCTTTTTTGTGGTGTTGCCCCTTATTTTCAGGGAAGAACAAATCGTCTTCCCGGTTGCGCTCAGGGCCATCCCTGAGCGCCTCTGGCAAGAAATGCTGAATCAAAGTGCCGAGGTGGGCTGGTGCTACATTCCGGAACCAGATCTTCAGGCCGGCGCTGCAGAACGACCAACATCCGCATCCTCCCTGCCGCAGGCCGGCCGCGCCCCTTCTAAGGTTATCGACCTCGAAACGGGTGTACTGTTGCCCGAGCAAATCAAATGGTTGCTGAACACCCTGCCGGTAGATGTCACCTTCATCGACGAAAACGATGAGGTGCGCTACTTCTCGGGAGGCGAACACCGTATTTTTCACCGGGCCAAGGCCATCATCGGCCGAAAAGTTCAAAACTGCCACCCACCGGAAAGTGTGCACATGGTCGAGGAAATTGTAAACGCCTTTAAAAACGGGAGTCGCGACCATGCCGATTTTTGGATCAGCATGAAAGAACGCTTCATCCACATTCGCTACTTTGCCGTTCGCGACGAAGAAAAGCAATACAAAGGCACCCTGGAAGTCAGCCAGGATGTTACGGAAATTCGTGCCCTGGAAGGCCAGCGTCGACTGCTCGAATGGGAATAATGCAGACTAGCCTGGGTTTGGGAGGGTAAAGCGGAAAGTGGTTCCTTTACCTTCCTCGCTTTCGACGGAAACAACCCCACCATGCCTTTCAACAAATTCCTTGATCAACAAGAGCCCCAGTCCCGAACCTGCCTCACTGGCGGTTCCGGGCGTACTGATTTTCCCTTCCATAAGGAATAAAGAAGGCAGCAAACTCTTGGGAATTCCCACCCCATGATCGGCCACACTGATGGCCACACCATCGCTGAGCGAAGCGGCCGAAAGCAAAACTTTGTCGCCTGAAGAACTGTATTTTATGGCATTCGACAGCAGGTTTCGTAAAATACTTTGCAGCATCTGCGCATCGGCATAGGCCTGCAGAGACAGGGGAACATCGGCCTCCAAACTGATGCTTTTACGCTCTGCTTCTCCGGTCAGACTGGCAAAAACCTCCTGAACCGTAACATAAAGCGACAGCTGCGCCGGAGCAAAATTAAGATGGCCGGTTTGCGAACGCGACCATTGCAATAAATTCTCAAGCAATTCGTAGCCGCGTAAAGCACTGGAATAGATCAATTCAGCGTAGGAAACTACTTTCTGTTGCGACAATTTACTCAAACGGGAAACCAACAACTCGGAGAAACCGATTAAGGCATTAAACGGGTTCCTCAAATCGTGCGCAACAATGGAGAAAAAACGATCCTTGGTCGCATTGAGCAACTTAAGCTCCTCATTGGCTGCCCGCAACTGTTCCCTTTGTACACTCAAGGCCTCTTCGGCCTGTCTCTGGAGGGTAACATCACGCATAAAACCGACCAAACCAATAAGTTGTCCTCGACTGTTGATCAATGGACTCTTGGTTACAGCCATCCGGCGCATCTCTTCACCCAGCGGAACCAACACCTCATCGTCTACTACAGGAAGACGTTCACGCAACAGCCTTCGCTCCTGTTCCCACAATTGTCCGGCCAAGGCTGGAGCATAGAAATCGTAATCGGTTTTGCCAACCAAATCCTTCTCAGAACTTGCGCCAAGCAGTTGAAGCATTCCCTGGTTCAAAATAAGATAACGACTGTCGTTATCCTTAATAAAAACAGCATCCGACATGCTGTCGATCAGCGTCCTGAGCTGGTGCCTTTCGTCCAATATAGTAATATGGGCACGATGCAAAACCCTTCGCACATAAGCCCGCAATATCATGATCAAACTCAGGAGCAACAAAATGCCCAACAACAAGCGAAACCAAAGCTGCTGCCACCAGGGAGGCAACACCACCAATTGAAACGGTTGAGAACGAACCGACCAGCTTGCACCACGATCCCCACTGGCCTCTACCCTAAAAACATAGTTGCCGGGCGACAGGTTGGTGTAATTGACCACACGACTTCGGGAGGAGCTTTCTACCCAACCCCGATCCACTCCTTCCAACCAGTAACGGTAGCGAATTTTATCCGGGTTGGTATAATTCAAAGCAGCAAACTCAATGCCCACCATGTTTTGATGGTACTTCAACTCGACCCTTTCTGCACCAACGATATTTGTGCTGAGCGCGCCGTCTTCCTGCACTTTCAGAGCTTGGTTAAACACTTTAAGATCGGTAAGCACCAAAGGCGCATCCAATACGGGCTCCTCTACCTCAACGGGGTTGAAGTACAACAGGCCTGAAGTCGTTCCAAAATACATCACACCATCAGGGTTCCGGTGGTAGGCCGACCAGTAAAACTGATCGGAAATAAGTCCTTCCGTCTCAGTAAACACCCTAAAGTGCCCTTCCTGGTAGTTAAAATGGGTCAGACCACGGTCTGTCGACAACCACAAACCCTTTTCGTCGTCTTCCAAAATGCCGTAAACAATGTTGTGGGCGAGACCATTCCGAACAGAGAAATTAGAAAAAACAGCCTTATGTTTATCCGCACTTAAAGAGTCCAGGCGGTCCAGACCACTCCCAAAAACAGAAAACCACAACTGCCCGGTCCTGTCCTCCAACATACTTACAATGTGCGAACCGCTCATCCCTGAGGGATCTTCACTGCGATGTCCATAAAAATAAATGGTTTCGGGCTGAATGCGTGCCAAAGGCTCCGCATCACTTACCAGCTCGTACATATACAAACCATTGACCGTACCCACCCACAAACGCTCTTTCGAATCAATCAACAAACTGGAGACACCGCCAATAGTCTCCCCATTGAACTTGCAGCTCAACAAGTGAAAGCGGCCGGCTTTTGCATCAAACACTTCCACGCCCAAAGAACCACCCAGCCACAGATTGTCGTGCCTGTCGCGATAAAGTGAGGAAATAAAGTAATTGCTTAAGCCGCCATGATCCGAATTGTACTGCTGCACCTTAAAGCTGGAATGGCCGGTGGGCCGGACGTGATTCAAGCCCCCGCCCCAGGTGGCTGCCCATACCCCCCCTTTGCCATCGGCTACAAGACCCGAAATGAAATTGTGACTCAAATCCTTGTGGGGCCTGTCGCCTTGCATCAGATAATGTGTCTTTCCGCTCTGCTTATCAATAACATTCAAGCCACCACCAGCAGTCCCTACCCACAAAAACGCTTGCGTTTCTACCACCGAGTTAACCACCTCATTATTGAGGGAGCGATAATCGGATCCGGGACGTCGATCAATATGCGAGAAGGGCTGAAAACTTTGGTTAAAACGGTTCACTCCTCCCTTTTCCGTCCCCACCCAAACATTGTCCTTCTCATCTACCCATACCACAGAAATAAACTCGTTGTTGATGCTGAAGGGCTCATTACCGGTCGGCAAACGATGAAACCGATCTCCAGCAAGCACAAAAACACCCCCCAAAGTACCTGCAATCATCCGACCTTTGCGATCTTGACCAATAGACCGAACCACCGCGTGCCCCAGACCACTGTTGTCGTCGGTACGGTAACTCCTGAGCACCTTGCCCCGATAATCAAATACCGTAATTCCAATTTCGTGTCCAACCCAAATGCGCCCCAGGTGGTCCTCATAGATGGTGTGGACCAAAGAGGCAGGAAGCTCTGCCGGAAAATAACCCTGGCCCACCGGCACAAGGGTAGCGTCGCTTTTGTCCAACTTAAACAAACCGCTGTTGTTGGCTATCCAAAGCTGACCGTGACTGTCTTCAAACAAATCGTTAATATTTGTATTCGAAACGCCAGACCGCCCCATAACAGGGCGCAAATCGTAATGGACAAGCGAATCAACAAACTGCATCGCCTCATCCATAATCAAACGACTTACTACCCCATGCACGCTACCTACCCATATTTCATTGTCCGCGCCTACTGCGAGACTGGAAATTCCTCCACGCAAGCCGGCATCCAGACTTTCCTGATCCTGATAAACCAAATGAAAGCGATCCTGCTGGTAGGCGTACTTATTCAAGCCCTCCAGATTAAGCACCCACAAATCCCCCTTATTGTCCTGTCCCAGCTCCAGAATGACTCCGTCGGAAAGACTTCCGGCGGCAGTGTCGGGCAAAAATTGAAGCACATTGCTCCCGTCAAAGCGATTGAGTCCGTCCCAGGTCCCAAACCACATAAAACCATACACATCCTTAATGATGCTCGACACATAATTGTGCGACAAACCCTGCGAGGTGGTTATTTTTTGTACACGGGCATTTTGATTTTGCCCCTGTATTGAACCCGCCATCAGGAACAAGAAAAACATCGTGACAAGCCCCTTAAACCTGTTGATCAAAATCCGTTTATAAAATGAAGGTATGCGCATATATAGAAGATAGACCATTGATATTGTACACACAAAGCAGCAAAATGGTTTCAGCACGGACAGGTATTTATCATTTTTTTTACGAGTTTTGCAGCAAAGGAAAGTGCAGTGAGTAAGACCCTGAAAGAGCTGATAGCAGAAGGTGAACACCAACAGCAGGATTTCAAATACGCCATAAACGACTCCAAAAAAATTGCCCGTTCGCTGGCGGCCTTCGCCAACACAGATGGAGGCAGGTTGCTGGTCGGCGTTAAGGACAACGGCAGAGTGGCGGGCGTAGCTTCGGATGAAGAGTATTACATGGTAGAGGCAGCAGCCAATATGTATTGCAAGCCCCCGGTGCCTTTCGAAACCAGTATTTGGGAAGAAGACGGAAAAACCGTGTTGGAAGTAGTGGTTCCCAGGAGTGGACAAAAGCCCCACAAAGCACCGGCCAAGGACGGCAGCTATAAGGTTTATGTGCGCGTCAACGACCAAAACATCCTGGCCAATGGGGTACTGCTCAAGGTCTGGGCCCGACAAAAACGGAAGCAGGGGACCTACCTCAAAATGACCCAGGCCGAAAATATTTTACTCTCGCACCTCTCTGAGCATCCCGCCATAAGCATGAGTGGCTTTCAGCGACTGGCGGGCATCAACCGCTGGACAGCCGAAAAAATCATCGTCAAC
>DUOK01000123.1 GCA_012838865.1 Bacteroidales bacterium
CTCCGCCTCCTGTCCCCGTGTCACCAAATCGGCCTCGTAAGGAAATACATCCATCAGGGGGCTTTCATTGATGCCGTTGACCTCAAAATCGACGGTCATGCCATCCAGGGCCTGCATCAAATTGTCGTAGGCTTCCTTAAGGTCGTTGCCCATTACCAGCATGGTGTTGCTGACCTTCTTTTCCTTACCGGCTCCCTCATCAAGAGCTACATAGCTGACCTTACACTTAAACCAGCGATCGGCATTGTCAAAGGGAAAAATATCGGCGTAGTTGGCTTTACGGATGTTGGTCACCATAAAATCGCCCCGAATCATTTGCTCCAGTTCCTGATGAATGCGGTTCTCGGCCTCGGTAAACGACACCGCATCTACCAAATAGGGCTCATTCACCTTCTTCTCCCTGCCGGAGACTTCATCAATTTTCACGTACTTAACTTTACACTCAAACCAGGTATGCATGGTAATTATTTTAAAAGATGGACAGCAAAATTAAGAAGCCGCGGCAAATTGAGGGACTTTTGGGGAACAAAAGACGCAAATACTTATCAACAACATAAAACACTGAACAGCATCCTGCTGAAAGCTGCCGGCAGAAAAATTCAACGAAAATGAAAAAAAGTTCATTTCAAAATACGTGTGCCCCCCTGTTGGATTGTCCTAGTTATGAATGCGCCTTAAAAGGCGGTATTTACAAAGACTTAAATAAAAAGTGAAGATGAACGATAAAATGATTCGCAGGAACCTTTATAAGGTGCTGAGAAAGACCGGAGTACCCCGGGAAAGAATTGCTGAGGATGCTTCCTATGAGAACGACATGCTGATGGACGATATCGACATGACCTGCTTCCTCTTTTACCTGGAAACCAAGTTCAACTTGGCCATTGAGAATGAAATACTACCGAAAATACCGACTGTACAGTCGACTATAAACTATCTTCAACAACGCTGTGCTTAATCGACATAGCTTTAAATTTTAGTACAGCCCCCCCCTGAAGAAGCAAAGCAGTTCCGCCCCCGGAACTGCTTTTTTGTTGCCTGTATTTTGTTGCCTGCATTAGAAGCTTTACCGCTCCCCTTCCTGAAATACCCGGCGTAAGTCTTCATCGGGTTCCACCACATTGTAAAACTGCCAAAAATCCGGATCAAAGGTCCCCAGCTGCTCTGAGAGCACATAGTCCGACCGATAGGCCTCCGACCAGGGAATGCGCTGTTGGCCGTCGGCCGGAGCAAAGTCGCTCACCAACATCTCCGAAACAGTAGCAAAAAGACTGCGCTGACGGCGATCGCGATCGTTGACACGCAGACTGACCTCCCCCCTTACCCGGGAAAGCACCCAATGCTGCCCCCAGGGCCGATAGGCCAAATGGTAGCGGGCCACCACCGGGCGCGTTCTGAAACGCCGGGAGTCGCGACGCACCAAATAGGAACGACTGCGCCGGATAGATGCAGGGGTCAGTTCAAAATCGACACGCACCACCGCCCGGCTCTCTTTGTCGATGCGCAGCTCTCCCCTGTAAAAAAGCCCCTCCTCATCGTGCAAAGGCTCAAAACCGACCCGATAAAGCACCCGGTCGTTATCCATATCCACCCCCTTGTACAAATAGCGATAGGCCGAAAAACCCTCCTCATCGGGTAAAAAGTCGCCGTTGCGTACCACATCCACCTGGGCAAAATGAAAGGGCCCTCCAAGCAACTTAAACTGCACCACTTCCATATCACGAGCCGTTGCGCCCTTGCGCCCCTTAACAAAACGAACCCGCTCACTTGCAAAACCGGCCTGATAAGAAGGTTTATAAATGTCTACCACCGCCTCGGACACCTCAACATACTCGTCGTCCTGCCGAATCGTCTCCCGGAAAAAGGCAGTCAGTAAAAAAGGCTCGGAAGGATAGTTCTGCGCCAATCGACGGCGAACGGAGCGCATCAATTGGTCGGGATCGGTGTACAAAACCTGCACCTCGGGCAGGTGAATGGAATAATTCTTAAGCACCACCTCCAAAACACTGTCATTTTGGGGAAGCGAAAAACGTTCACTCACAAAACCCAGAGAAGAAAAAACCAGTGCTTCTCCGATATAAGCACGCGGATAGCGCAACACAAAACGCCCCTCATCGTTGGTGCTTGTCCCAAGGGCCCGGCCCTCCACACCAATATTTACCATGGGCAGGCCCCCGGAACCATCGGCAGCCAAAACTCTTCCGCTGACTTCGAGCAGAGCCGAAGGGCGACTGCCGGGGGTGCTGCGCCCAACAATAACCTGCTGGCCCATAAAAACGACCTCGAGATTTTGCGGTCCCGACAGTAAAGTGCTGATCCATTGTTTATCGAAGACTTTGGGCAAGGCGCTGCTTACGAGACTGTCGCGACGGAGCACTGCCGCGTCGTAGGCAAAATCCAGGTCGTAACGCAGGGCCAGACTGTCCATTACCGCTCCCAAAGGAACCAGTTCCTTTTTTTCCTGAGCCGGAAGCATGGAAAAAGGAGACAGCGTCATCCATATAGATAGCGCCCACAGCCAATTGAAGTTTGCCCTAGTCATGCTTAAAGCTACAAAAAACAGCCCTTATTTCGCAGCTCAAGAAGAAACTTCTGCTCCTCAGCACTCGGAAGGGCCTATGGTCTATTGCCGACTGAGTACCACTACACCGTTCACGGTGCTTTGCTCCAGTTGAAAGGTGGCGCAAAGGACCTCTACGACGTACTCAAAAGACTGATGGCTGAAACTGCCTCCCAGCTTTTCTTCAAAAATGGAAGGATGATCGGCAGTAATGGGGCGTCGGTAGGTCCGTTCCAGCGTTTGAAGAACTTCTGAAAGCGGAGTGTCCTCAAAATAAAGCTGCCCGGTTTTCCAGGCCAGATAATTCGGGTTGAGCGGTACATGCTCCAGGTGTTGGGTGCCGCGATGAAAAACCAAACCCTCTCCCTTCTGCAAAAGAACGTGTTCTGCGCCCTCCAGACCGGCATGCACTTCTACCCTGCCGCTGCCTACCTCTACAGAAACTCCTGCGGATTCGGGCCAGGAACGAACATTAAAGGCTGTTCCTACCACCTTCACCAGCAGCTCATCGGTTTCCACATAAAAAGGACGCCCTCCCTGGGCTTCCACCTCAAACCAGGCCTCCCCGCTGAGAAACACCCGGCGTTCGTGCGGACCAAACTCTTCCGGGTAGGATAAGCGACTGTTGGTATTAAGACTTACACGGGTCCCGTCTTCCAACACCAATTCCTGAATCTCGTCACCTCCGGCTGTTACCAGCAACTCTGGCTGGTTCGCAGCAGGGGTCCACAGCAAGGGCAGCAGCAAAGCCAGGAGCAGCACAGCGGCCGCAGCCAGACTCAGGGCAAGTGTCCGCCCTTTCAAAAGAAAGAGCGGCGAATGGGTTTTTCTTTGCAAACGTGTCCAGGCCACATCACAGTCCCTGCGCTCGGCTTCCTCGGTTCCAGCCGCATCCCAAACCCAAAGCCACTGCGCCCAGTCGCTCCGGTAGTCCGCGTCTCCGGCCAGACGATTCCGATGTCTTTCTTTTTCCGACTCGGAGGCTTCTCCGGCCAACAATCTTGCGGCCAAGGCTGCATCAATACCAGTCGTTTGTTTCATGCTGCGGATATTATTAATCACTTACTTCACTGTTCTTAAGGGCCTGGGGCAGACTGCTGCGTAGAAACTGCAGGGCTTTTCCCATTTGCGCTTCTACTGTTTTAACCGACAACCCCAACTGCGTTGCAATCTCCCTGTATTTGAGTCCATCCAGGCGACTCATTTTAAAGATGCGCCGACGCTGTTCGGGTAAGGCGTCAATCAGAAGTCGCACCACCTCTTCCCGCTGCTCGTCCACCTCATCGACCTCCTCTTCGGCCAGAGGCGGAAGCAGTTCCAATGAGGCTTGCCGTTGATGCTGCATCAAAAAAGTGAGGCTTTTGTTGTGGGTAGCACGTAAAAGATAGGGTTTGAGCTGCTTCACCTCTAATCTTTTTCGCCCCTCCCAGATATTGGCAAAAACCAATTGCACCACATCTTCCGCTGCGGCTTTGTCGCCGGTAATCTTGCAGGCATAGCGCAGCAAAAGCGTGTAGTGCGTGCGAAACACTGTCTCGAACGCCCCGGCGTCTCCCTGAGCCAAACGCTGCATCAATTCCTGGTCGGCATTACCCATAGCAAGAGCCTCTTTGTTAACAGACCCACAGGCACCCAAAAACCCCTACTCTTTCCAGTCAAAAACAACAACTACTGCAGCATGGTCAGAAGGAAAACCCAGGGGATGCTGGTCCACGACACGTGCCGAAGTGGGACTTACCGTGTTTCCGTGATAAAAAATAAAGTTAACCCTATCGTGCAGCACCTCTTTAAAGCGGGGCGACCAGGTAAAACCGGGTGCCTTTAGCGGGTCGGGAAAAACCTCCCTGTAGGCATCGGAAAAGCCAGCTCTTTCAAGGGTTTGTGTGGCCGGATAGGGAAGCACCAAATCATAGCGCTTACTGCGATTAGCCGCTGTCCAGTCGAGGTGCGAACCGGAATTAAAATCACCGGCCAATATTACAGGAACCCGATCGTTGCGATCCAACAGGGCTTGTAATTCCCAGGAAATATAGCGCATCTCGGCACCACGTGTTTCCTGTTCGCGCAACAAAACCGAATCGGCACTGGCATTGCCCGACATGATGTAGGGCGCCAAATTAGGCAAATAACTGAGGTAAAGGGGACAAAAAACCACCTGCTGCTGACGTGGCAGTTCAATGGTGACCGCACCGGCATGACGGGGCCGGTATACATCGTAGGTCTGTCCCAGCGGATAACGACTCAAAACAGCCAAACCTTCGCTGCGCTGATAATAGTAAAAATCAAGCATGTCGGCGATCAGGGGACCGCTGGCAAAGCCCTCCTGAATAGCCACCAGGTCGGCACCACTTTCGGCAATCATATCAGCAATACGCCGGGGCCCCACAAAACGACCTTCACGCATGCCCCCACCCCACAGGTTCCAGGTCATAACAGTTAAAGAATCGGGCAGGCGCCTGGGCATGGTCTTCACGGGCTTTCGGTATTGCGCAAA
Source organism: Bacteroidales bacterium (assembly GCA_012838865.1). Lineage (GTDB taxonomy): Bacteria > Bacteroidota > Bacteroidia > Bacteroidales > Marinilabiliaceae > Geofilum. Next base: position 5,052 of record DUOK01000123.1, read on the forward strand.
AAGAGCAGCCACCTGGTCGGGACTCAACACCCTGCTCCAAAGACTCAGTTCATCGATCATCCCATTGAAGGCTTCCATAACGGGGTCCAGGGCAAGGGGACTGGCCCCCAGAAAAACCTCCCGATTGAAGACTTCCAAATCTTCTTGAGGGAGGGTGTAAACAGCACGGTTTACACCATCGTAATAAAGGCGTACTTCCCGCGTGTTAAAATCCATGGAAAAGCCAATCTGATGCCAGGCCCCATCATTCAAAGGCTGCCTTTCAGGGCTTGCCTTATAGCGGGTTTGTTCCATCCCATCAGAAATCCACCAGCTCCAGGAACCGCATTCTTCCGTCCGAATCGCCCAACCTTTGACATCAAAGTCTTCGCTGTCCTGCATCTGGGCAGCCACCGTGTAACTGTTGTAGTCATTAGGGCTCTTTTTCACCCACAACAAAAAGGTGAGCCCCGGATAGTCTATCAGCGAAGTACGATGCGAGTTGGTCAAAACAAGCGGTTTACGAAAAACGGCACTGTCCGACAAATCGAGGGCCTCCCCTTCCAAACCCTGGCCGTAAGAAATATTCCCGTCCCCTCTGAACCCCAGGGGCAAAATACCCTTATTGACTACCTCTCCATTAAAATCGAGCGCCACCAAAGGCATAGCGGGCAAAGGCGTCGCCTTCTTCCCAAAATCACAGGCCACAAAAGCACCCAGCATGACCGCCGCCAGGCCCAAGACCCCCAAAACCCTATTTCCTAACAGTACTGAAATGCTCATGATACCGTCTTTAAAATTTATAACACCCAGGACTGAAGTCCTGGGCCATAATTGAGAAAGAGCGGTGTGCCCCCGATAGGGGCACGGACCATAAACGGGACTGAAGTCCCGGCCGAGGCGCTGCCTCGATAGATCTACGGCGGCTCCGCCGCCGTGCGGACTTCAGTCCGCTTTCCAGAACAGGCGCTTCGCGCCTGACCACTTCCTCCCAATCATAACCCAGGGTTTCAACCCTGGGATCAGCGAGGGCCCATCTGCGAGGGCCAGACCTGCCCTCTGGAGCCAGACCTGCCCCGACGGCCGCGTAGCGGCCTACCACTCCTCCTGCAAGCGCCGCACCAACTGCGCCACCCCAACCAATAAGGACTCCAACTTCAGACTAAAATCGGCCTCTTCTGCCTTAAAGGCTGCCTCCACCTCAATGGCCAAAGGATACAAGTCCACCGCCTCCATGGTGCCCACAATGCCTTTAAGGGAGTGCAGCACCCTGGCCATCGTTTCATGGTCGCCCGACTGCTGTAACTCCTGTATGCTTTCTCCAAAATGTTGGTAGTCGTGACAAAACCCTTTAAGCAGGCGCTTATACAAATCACTGCGTCCGCCCATGCGTCTGATTCCGGCTTGCACATCCAGGCCCTCAATATCCGGAAAATCTATCCGCACGTCGTCCCCGACTGCGGAAGCGGCCGGGGCCGGGGCCTCCTCCTCCAGACCAAACACCATACGATAAACCACTCTGAACAAGTCCTCCGGGTCAATGGGCTTGGCTATCATTCCGGACATACCCGCCTGCAAACACAGGCCCTCGACATCGCCAAAGGCCTCGGCGGTCATGGCAGCTACGGGGACTTCCTCCCAACCCTCCATCTTCTTGATTTTCCGGGTCGCTGCATAACCATCCATCTCCGGCATATTGATGTCCATCAACACAATATCGAAAGGACACTCGCCCTTGGAGGAACGGGCCAAATCAAGGGCTTCCTTTCCCCCGGAAACCACCTCTGCTTTAACGCCAGCCATATCCAGCAGTTCGATGGCCAGACTCCGGTTGCTGGCGGTATCGTCCACCACCAGAGCATGCACCGGTCCCTTTTCACGCAACAACTCACGGTACACGCGCTTGCGGCCAATGGGCTCTGCGTCCATAACGCCTCCGCCAAGCACATCCATCAAACAATCAAAAAGCATGGAGTAATTGGCCGGCTTGCTGAGCAATACCGGATCGCCAAAGGCGGCAGCCAGCTTGTGCATGCTGCTCTCGTTGAAAGGGGTCGACAAAAATACAAGATGCTCATAACCCGAAGCGTAATCCTTCAGCATGCCCAACTCTTCTGTTCGTTCCCCAAAAACACTGGTATCCAAAAACAGTATCCGATAACTGTCGGTCTGCTCCTTCCGTTCCAGCTCGCGCCATAGGGCTTTGGTCCCATTGACCCGTCGCACACTGAAGCCAAAATCCTGCAACATGTGCTCCAGACTCTTGGCCGAGGAGCGGTTGGCATCGGCAATTAAAACGGTATCGCCCTCCCCTTCAAAGGCATGTACCATCTGCTCCTTCTTTTGCACCGACTGGCGCCCCAGCTTAACGGTAAAGGAGAATATGCTGCCCACGCCGTACTCACTGTCCACCCATATTTTCCCGCCCATCAAACTGGTCAGACGCTTACAAATGGCCAGGCCCAGACCGGTGCCTCCGTACTTACGAGTGATGGAAACATCGGCCTGCGAAAAAGCTTGAAACAAGTTCTGCTTTTGCTCCTCCTTCAGGCCAATTCCGGTGTCGCTTACCGAAAAGAACAAAACCAGCTGCCCGTTCTTCTCCTCTTGCACCCGTACTTTAACCAGGACCTCCCCCTGATCGGTAAATTTGATGGCGTTGTTCACCAAATTGACCAACACCTGTTCAATTCGAAGGGGGTCACCCACCAAATTCAAAGGCACATTGGGCGCGTAATCGAAGACCAGATTCAGACCCTTTTCGTTGGCACGGAAATAGACAATATCGGCCAGATTTTGCATCACGCCCTCCAAATCGAAGTCGATTTGTTCGAGTTCAAGACGCCCGGCCTCTATTTTCGAGAAGTCGAGAATGTCATTGATGATCCCCAAAAGCGAACGTGAGGAGGACTGGATGCGCTTGAGGTAATCGGAGTGCCCGGGGACGTCAATTTTCTCGAGGCCCAGGTGGGTCCAGCCAATAATGGCATTCAGAGGGGTCCGTATTTCATGACTCATACGTGCCAGAAAGTCGCTCTTGGCCTTTGTGGCTGCTTCGGCAGCCTCCTTGGCTTTATGCAACTCCTCGGCACCGGCATTACGGGCCAGTACAATACCCAGGGTGGTGGCAAAGGCTTTAAACAAGGTTTTGTGCGATTCGTTCCACGAACCCCCTCTTACCCCGTAAGCAAAGCCAATGAAACCCCAAAAGTGCTTTTGCACAAAAACCGGCTGCAAGAGCATGCCCGAGGCATTCATCCGGCGCAGAAACAGTTGCTCGGCCTGCTCTGCCTGACGCATATTCACCACCACTTCCTTTTTCTCGCTCAAACGATAAAACCAGGTGGTGGAAACCGACTCATAGGCCAGGTCGGCCATCTCCTCGCGCCTTACCGGTTCTAAAAGGCTGCGGTCCCACTCCACCACGTGGCGCATGGCAATTTTACCACTGGCGTCAGAGCGCTCATTGATAAAGACAAAGGCATGATCGACACCGGCTCCTTCGCCCATCACCCGAAGGGCTTTGAGCATGGCTTCTTCGGGTTCCTGATTGGCAATCAATTCTTTTACCGCCTCCGAAACACCTTCCAACAAACGGTCGCGCAGCATCAACTCCGACATGGCCTCTTTTTGCGCAGTAATATCGATGATGACCCCTTGCAGGGTGACCTTGGTCGAATCCGGTTCATAAACGGGCAAACCCTTTTCGTACACCCACTTGCGCTGTCCGTAAAGATCGCGAACCCGGTATTCAATTTCGTAGGGGCGTTGGCGCAGCACCGCCTGGCGTATGGTTTCCCTTACCTTGTGCACATCCTCCGCATCGATAAAAGGCATGATACTTTGCCCCTCTGTAATGAAGGCATCGATACCCAGACCTATCAGCTTTTCCACCCCACCGCTCACAAAGAGCATGGTGCGTCGGGCATCGTTGTGACAGTGGTACACAATCCCGGGCACATTGCTCACAATGTTGTGGTAGTTTTCGCGACTTCGTTCAAGCTCCGACAAGGCACGACGCAGGTCGGTAATGTCGGTGGAAACACAAACCAAAGAGACATTCTGCCCCTCGGCATCCTGTATGGGAAATTTGTTGGAAAGAAAAATACGGCGTCCATCGGCGCCGGGAATAAACTCTTCAATCTGTACCGCCTGTCCTCCGGCAAGCACATCCGCATCGTTGCGACTGATGGCCTCGGCATAGTCCGGGGGAAAGACCGCGTCGTCGGTCTTTCCAATAATGCGGTGCGCCTCAACGCCCAGGATTTCCTCCATGGGCTGGTTAATGAGGGTATAACGCCCCTGCAAATCCTTCACATAAATCAGGGAGGCACTGTTGTTGATGATGTCGTTGAGCAATTTCCTGTTTTCACGCAGGAGTCGGTCTTTCTCCTCACGCAACTTTTCATCCTTACGCAACCTTCGGATAAAACGGTAGGCCATAAACACCCCTACGCCCAATGCAAACACCAGAATAAGCACCAAAAACCAAAGACTGAGGGCCGACCAACGCTCCATGGCCTCGGATTGAAGCCTGTTGGCACGTTCGCCGGCTTGTTGCAGACTCAATGCACTTTCGACCATCATATCCTGGGCTTCCTGCAAGTGATGAATGGAAACCGACAAGGAAAGCATCACTTCTTCGTAAGCACTCAGATCACTGCCCAATTGTCGGAGCGCGGAGGCTGCCCTGGAATCGGGCGCCACCACATCGGCAGGGGGCAGCAACAATCGAATGCGCTGAAAAATGGTGCGGACCGAGTCGGGCACCACCACGCTCTGCGGATAGTTCCAAATTTGTTTTTCGGCCTCCTTCAAATGCAACAATTGAAAAAGGAGGTCGTTGCGAGGATCGATGCTGCCACCGGCTCCGGCACTGCTCAAGCGGGGCAATGGTTCCCTGGCTGCCAAAAACACCCGCTGAAAAAGTTGGTCCATACGCTGCTCCGACTGAAGGCGTCGCGCCTTCAGTTCGGTAAACATGCTCCAATAAGTATTGAAATCCTGGATCCACTGATCCACATCCTCCAACTCCAGCCTGCTCTGATGGTACAAGCGGCTTTCGCGGGCTTTATGCAGGGCCTGCTCAATTTCAAGGGTGAGACTATCGACCTGGCCCATGTGCAGGGTATCGCTGCTGAGCGAATAACTCTTGGTTTCGATGCGCGCCAGGTAGATTTGATGCAAGAGCTTGTCTACCTTTTCGGTACTGTCTATCCAGTCGTTCAACCGCAGCACCCCAAAAACAGTTGCTCCCGACACCGTAACCAGCAACAACAGCATAAGAATGTAACCACGGTACACCTTTTTACTGATGGAACTTTGCTGGGCTTTAAGCCTTTGGAACAACATGGGCAAATGCATTCGAAAGAATATAATTCCCTGCAAACTTCGCAAAATTTTAGCTAAAACAGGCATGTAGCGCGCTTAAATATCCATAGGGGCAACACATCGCAGCAACTCATTGCCGTTTCATGACACAAAACAAAATATTATCTTGCGGCCAAAATAAATGGCCGATGCACAGACTTTTGATTTTAACCTTGCTGCTTGGCAGTCTAAGGGTTTTGGCTCTTCGGGCCGAAGAGCCGGTGTACGAATTTCGGGGCGTATGGGTGGCTACGGTGACCAACATCGACTGGCCCTCTCAGCGGGAGTTGCCTGTGGAAGAATTGAAAAAAGAAGCCCTCCGCATCATCGAACTGCATCACCGCCTGGGCATGAATGCCCTTATCCTGCAGGTGCGCCCCTCGGGCGATGCCATTTACCCCACGCCCCTGGCCCCCTGGTCGGTTTACCTTACCGGAGAGCAGGGGAAGGCGCCCGGGGGCGACTTCGATCCCCTGCAGTTTTGGATTGACGAATGCCACAAGCGGGGCATGGAGCTGCACGCCTGGATCAATCCCTTCAGAGCCTCCCTGCACGCTGCCGATTCCCTGCACCTGACCCATCCGGCACGCATCCATCCCGAGTGGACCATTACCCACAACGGCCGATTGTACTACGACCCGGGTCTGCCCCAGGTGCACGAGCACCTGCTGCAGGTGCTGACCGACCTGCTGACGCGCTACCGGGTGGACGGACTGCACATCGACGACTATTTCTATCCCTATCCGGCGGTGGGACAGGTTTTCAACGACTCGGCCAGCTACCTGGCACGACTCAATTTTGAGGAGCCGCTGAGCATCCACGACTGGCGCCGACAAAACACCGATCGCTTTGTAAAGGCCAGTCATGAGCTGATCAAGGAACTGCGGCCGGACGTCCGTTTTGGCGTGAGTCCCTTTGGCGTTTGGCGCAACCGGAGCGACGATCCGCGGGGCAGTGATTCCCGCGCAGGCATCACCTCCTACGATCATTTGTACGCCGACGTCATCAAATGGGCCCGCGAAGGCTGGATCGATTACGTGGCGCCACAAATTTACTGGTCGACCCGCGACGAGGCGGCCAACTACATCAAGTTGGCCGATTGGTGGAATAAAAATGTGGAAGGGGCACAGCTGTATATTGGTCACGCCATCTACAAAATAAACGGCACGCAGCGGCACTGGGACCGACCCACCGAGCTGGCCGACCAGCTGCGCTATGCCCGCAGGCTCGACAAGGTGAGCGGCAGCATCTTTTACAGCCACAACCATTTTTTACGCGACAACCACCAGCTGGCACAACTCCTGAGCGATACGCTGTACCGCAATCCGGCCCTGGTGCCTCCCCTGGAGCGCTCCCGCGACGTGAACATTCCCTCGCCCTCAGCTGTTTCCAATCTGCAACACAAACGAGGCGTACTCACCTGGGAGCTGCCGGCAGAAGAGGAGCAGGAAAACTTGCGCTTCCTCTTGTTTTTCAGCGACAGGGACAACAGGGAAGAAAGAGTAGTAACACAAAGCACCTTTTACCGTCTGCCGCCCACATTGGGGCGCAAGCGACGCTACACCGTGCAGGTTGTGGCAGTAGATGCCCACAACAACATGAGTCCCCGCTCCGAAACCCTGCGCCTCCGTTTTTAAAACACAGCAACTAAAATGTCACAGCCCGTCCGCAGAAAAAAAGAAGTATTTCCCACTAAAGTCCTGTCCAATACCGAAATCACCCCCGGCGTTTTTTCCATTGAAGTGGAACGCCTGCACGATTTTATCCCCGGTCAGGTAGTCGCCGCCGCCATCAACACCAGCGACCCCTTACGCCTCTACAGCATCGCCTCGGGCAAGGAGCAGCCCTTTTTGCGTCTGCTCTACGATGTAAAACCCGGGGGACTCCTCACCCCTCAGATGGCGCGCCTGCAAAAGGGCGACACCCTCTACATCTCCGCCCCCTTCGGTCGCTTCACCAAAGCGCCCGACGATGCCTGGTGGATCGCCACCGGCACCGGCATTGCCCCCTTTCTGAGCATGGCCGAATCGGGCCAGACCCAGGGCCCCACCCTCCTGCAGGGTGCGCGCTACCTGACTCAATTTTACTATGCCGATTTTTTCAAAACCGCTTTTGGCGAGCGCTACCTGCGTTTCTGCACCGCCGAGGAGCATCCCGAGGTGATTCACGGCCGACTCACCAACTATCTGAAAGAAAGCGATGACGTGCAGGCCGACAGAAAGTATTACCTTTGCGGCAACGCCAATATGGTGGTAGATGTGCGCGACCTCCTGCTGGAGCGCGGGGTACCCTTCGAAAACATAGTGGCAGAGATTTATTTTTAAAAAAGAGGCAGAGATGGAACAGAAGGAAGTGCTTTTTGGAAAGACCCTGGACGAATTGAAGGTGGTGGTGAAAGAAATGGGACTGCCCGGCTTCAGCGCCGGTCAGATTGCCGACTGGTTGTATAAGAAAAAAGCCGGCAGCATTGAAGAGATGAGCAACCTCTCCAAAAAAGCCCGTGCCCAACTCAGCGAACGCTTCGACATGGGCCTCACCCCCTCCTCCAAAGTACAGACCTCTGCCGACGGCACCAAAAAGTACCTCTTCCCCGCGCACAAAAACCTCTTTGTCGAAGCCGCCTACATTCCCGAAGAAGACCGCAAAACCCTTTGTGTATCTTCCCAGGTAGGTTGCAAAATGGGCTGCTTGTTTTGCATGACCGGCAAACAGGGTTTTCAAAGCCAGCTTACTGCCGGCGAAATCATCAACCAGGTGCGGAGCATTGAAGAAAGCGACCTGCTGACCAACGTGGTGTACATGGGCATGGGCGAGCCCATGGACAACATCGAAGAAGTGCTTAAAAGTCTCCAAATCCTCACCAGCGACTGGGGCTTTGCCTGGAGTCCACGCCGCATCAACGTCTCCACCATTGGGGTGGTACCCGCCATGCGGCGCTTCATCGAAGAAAGCGAAGCCCACCTGGCCATCAGCATGCACTCTCCCTTTGATGAGGAGCGCAAAAAACTGATGCCCATTCAACAGGTTTACTCCATAGAGCAGGTTATCGACACCTTGCGCGACTACGATTTTGGTCGCCAGCGTCGCATATCCTTCGAGTACATCATGTTCGACGGCATCAACGATACCGCGGCCCATGTAAAGGGCATCAGCAAGCTGCTGAACGGACTCCGTTGCCGCATCAACCTCATCAAATTCCATCCCATACCCGACTCGCCCCTGC
>DUOK01000017.1 GCA_012838865.1 Bacteroidales bacterium
CGCCATAATCGCGCAGCAAACGCGCCTGCTCCAAAAAGGGACCTTCCCCCTCTTTGAGACTGATGGAATTGACCACACACTTGCCCTGCAGGCATTTGAGTCCCGCCTCCAAAACTTCCCAGCGCGACGAGTCGATCATGACCGGCAGGCGGGCAATTTCCGGTTCGGCAGCCATCAGATTCAAAAAAGTAACCATCTCCTTCTTGGCATCAAGCATGGCATCGTCCATGTTCACATCGATGATTTGCGCACCCCCTTCTACCTGGTCGCGCGCCACCGAAAGTGCCTCCTCGTATTTTTCATCACGAATGAGTCGGGCAAATTTCTTCGACCCCGCCACGTTGGTCCGCTCCCCCACGTTCACAAAGTTGGAAGTTTTGTCGATACTCAAGGGCTCCAGGCCACTCAGACGTGTGCTAACCTCCAGCTGAGGGGGTACATGGGGCCGACCGTCCTTAAGCAAGGCAGCAAAGGCCGCAATGTGCCTGGGCGTTGTTCCGCAACAGCCGCCCACAATATTCACCAAACCCTGCTTCAGATAGTCCAGAATCTGCGGTGCCATTTGCTCTGGCGTCTCGTCGTATTCGCCAAACTGATTGGGCAGACCCGCATTGGGATAGGCACTCACGTAAAAGGGGACCTTCCGTCCCAACTCTTCCACATACATGCGCAAATCCGAAGCCCCAAAAGAACAGTTCAGTCCAATGGAAAACAAGGGCTCGTGCGATACTGAAATGATAAAAGCCTCCAGGGTTTGTCCCGACAAGGTGCGCCCGCTGGCATCGGCCACGGTGACTGAAACCATAATCGGAAAGTCTTCGATATTGCGCTTACGCAGCTCCTGGCGGATGCCAAAAAGTGCGGCCTTGGCGTTGAGGGTGTCGAAAATGGTTTCGAGGAGCAAAATGTCGGCGCCCCCATCGAGCAGGCCGGCGGCCTGCTCGGCATAGACTTCGGCCAAATCGTCGAAGGACACCGCCCGGTAACCGGGATTGTTCACATCGGGCGATAAGGAGGCGGTTTTATTGGTGGGACCCATGGAGCCCGCCACAAAGCGCGGACGCTCGGGGGTACTGAACTTTTTAGCCGCTTCGGCAGCCAGAGCTGCCGAAGTCTTATTGAGTTCGTACACCAAATCTTCCATGCCGTAATCGGCCTGCGAAATCCGATTGGCATTAAAGGTATTGGTCTCAATAATGTCGGACCCCGCCTCCAGATATTGCTCATGAATGCTGGAGATAATGTCGGGCCGGGTCAGCGACAACAAATCGTTGTTGCCCTGTACCGGAGAGTTATGCGCAGCAAAACGAGTGCCTCTGAAACCCTCTTCACTCAATTTGTATTGTTGAATAAGGCTGCCCATAGCGCCATCCAACAAGAGGATACGCGCTGCAGCGGCCTTGTGCAGTAGTTCTGTTTTATTCATGGTCCTGGTATGTATTATCTGTCCAAAAAAGTGCCAAAAAAAAGCATCGACACTGCCAAACCACAAATATAAGCATTAATGGGCACAAATAAAGCCCCTGAAAATGACAGGATTAAGCCTCTTCACCGGGTAACTGAACCCCATTTTCCTGAAAGACAGCAAGGTACTCACGGGGACTCACCCCCATACGGCTTTTAAAAAAGCGATTGAAATTGGACAAGTTGTTGAAGCCACAGTCGAAACAAACCTGGGTAATGGAAGGAGCGCCTTCCTGCAGCAACTTACAGGCATAACCCACCCGCATCTCGTTGACATAGCGCACCAGGGTTTGACCGGTACGCTGCTTAAAATAGCGACTGAAGGCTGCAGGATTCATCCCCACATGGGCAGCCAGTTCTTCGAGCCGCAAGGTGCGGGTATAATTCAGGTGAATAAAATTGAGTACCTTTTCCAGTCGATGCTCACCCAGCAGTGAGGGTTGGACGGCGTACTCGGGAGAAGCCAATAAACGATAATGCGGGCTACGGGCCATTTTATTCAACAAGTCCAAAAAACACAACAAACGCGCAAAGCCTTTGAGGTCGTACAGCTTTTTCAAGAGCGGCCCCAGGTCTTCATTCTCAGGAAAAGGAAAATGCACCCCTCTTCCGGCACGCAACCACAAATCACGAATGGCCGACATTTCAGGATAATTCTGAATGGCCTTCTCCATAAAATCGGGAGAAAACTGGACGACAATGGCCTGCACCCTTAAGCCGGAGTTTTCATTGTAATAATCCTGATTGTTCTTCCAGTAGTGGGGCAGCCGACTGCCCACCAGAACCAAATCGCCCTCTGCGAAAGCTTCCATACTGTCGCCGACAAAACGGGTACCCGAACTTTGCAGAACAAAAACCATCTCCATTTCGCCATGGGCATGCCAGGGAAAGGTGAAGTGCGGAAAATCGTTCCACTTAACTTTAAGAGGACTCTGATCGGGCAGCACCGACTGCTCGTGCATAAGCGGGGGTGTTGTAGGGCTTTTCAAGACAGGCAAATATTGTATTAAGGCAGGCAAAATAAGTATTTGCTGCCAAAACTCCAAGCCCTTAACTTTGTTGTTTAAATAAACCAAGCGGTCTGCCCCAAAACAGACCCTTAAAAAACGAGATTATGCCACAGGGAAAGTTTGATTTAAACGGCCGTGTAGCCGTGGTTACAGGAGGAGGAGGCGTACTGGGAAGCAGCATTTCCAAGAGTTTGCTCGAAGCGGGTGTTAAAGTGGTTATCCTCGACATTCGCCAGGAAGCCCTCGACAACAGAATGGCCGATTTGAAGAAAGCAGGCACTGTAAAAGGGCTGGTTTGCAATGTACTCGACCGGGAGAGTCTCACCGCCGTGCGCGAACAAATTCTAGCCGACTGGGGACGCATCGACATACTGGTAAATGCTGCCGGCGGCAATATGCCCGGCGCTACGCTTACCGAAGAACAGACCATCTTCGACATGAAATTTGAAGATTTCAATAAAGTAAACGATCTGAACCTCAACGGAACGGTTTATCCCGCCATCGTATTTGGCGAAGCCATGGCCAAACAAGGCAAGGGCAGCATCATCAATGTTTCGTCTATGGCCACCTATTCGGCCATCACAAGGGTTCCGGGCTACTCGGTAGCCAAGACCGGCGTAAACATCTGGACCCAATGGCTGGCGATGGAAATGGCGACCAAATTCGACGAAAAAATCCGGGTCAACGCCATTGCACCGGGCTTCTTCATTGGCGACCAAAACCGGGCCGTCCTCATCAACCCCGATGGCAGTTACACCGAGCGCAGCAAAAAGGTGCTGGCCCGCACCCCGATGAAGCGCTTCGGCGACATCACCGAACTCAACGGCATTGTTCAGTTCCTTTGCAGCGACGACGCCAGTTTCATCACCGGCACCATTATTCCGGTAGATGGTGGCTTCAGTGCTTTTAGTGGCGTTTAAGAAAAGCATAAGGTATGGCATTAGAAAAAACCTGGCGCTGGTTTGGCCAAAAAGACACACTTAGTCTGGCCGAACTCAGACAAATGGGCATAGAGGGCGTAGTAACCGCCCTCCACCACATTCCCAATGGCGAAGTGTGGCCGGTAGAAGAAATTATGAAGGTAAAGCGCGACATTGAAGCCCACGGCATGCGCTGGAGTGTAGTGGAGAGTCTCCCCGTGTCGGAAGGCATTAAAACCCAGTCGTCCGACTACCCCCGCCTGATTAAAAACTACCAGCAATCGCTCCGCAATCTGGGCCAATGCGGCATCGACACGGTGGTCTACAATTTTATGCCGGTACTCGACTGGGTGCGGACCGACTTGCACTACCTGCTGCCTTCGGGGGGCGAGGTGATGTATTTCGACTTCCCCACCTTTGTAGCCTTCGACGCCTACATATTAAAAAGGCCGGGCGCCGAAAAAGACTATCCGGCAGAAATTGTGGAAAAGGCCAAAGAACGCATGCAAAGCATGACGGAGGAAGAAGCCGAAAAACTGGCCTACAACATCATTGTGGTGACCCAGGGCTTTATCGACGGGGTCGTGGATGGTTCCACCCCCGACTACAAAAAAGTCTTTTTGAGTTTCATCGACACCTATCGCGAAATTGGTCGCGACAAGCTGCGCCAGCACCTGTCGGACTTCATTCAGGCGGTGGTCCCCGTTGCCGAAGAGGCCGGCATCAATATGGCCATTCACCCCGACGACCCGCCTTTTCCGGTACTGGGACTGCCGCGTATTGTCAGCACGAAGGAAGACCTGGAGTGGATTGCGGCGCAGCACCCCTCCAACGCGAACGGCATCAACTTCTGCACCGGCTCGCTTTCGATACGCAGCAGCGAACAGCTCACGGCCATGGTTCAATCGCTGGGCCACCGCATCCATTTTCTGCACCTGCGCAACAACGTCTTGCTGCCCGACGGTTGCTTTCACGAATACGGCCACATCCATGGGGTGGTGGATATGTATGCGGTAATGAAAGCCCTCCTACAGGAACAAAGGCGAAGAAAGCAAGCGGGAAGAAAAGACCATCGCATGCCGGTGCGACCCGACCATGGAATAAAGTTGCTGGACGACTTCAAGCGCCAGGCTAACCCGGGTTACCCGCTTATTGGTCGACTCAAAGGACTGGCCGAACTCGCCGGCATGGAAATGGCCATTGAGCGACAATTGGACGAAAGCGGGCATTGATGACGCAAGCAGGTTGCAGGCCGCTTTATTGCTCCCGCTTTTAAGACGAGCGTACAAACAGCACCAACAAAAAAAGTTTGCAGCCCCGCTTTTCGGGCCTGCAAACTTTTTTTTGTATCTTCACCTCATCAAAGCAGCGGCCTCCCCCGGAGAAAACTTGCTTCATCATTTACCTGAAAACGCGCCCGTCTTATGAGTGAAACCCTGCTGGAAGCCCTGATGCAATTGTTTGCCCTGCTGACCGATGTTCAGAAGGAAAGGCAGACAGGACGCGGCTACTCGCTGGTACAGGATTTTTTGGCCCGACAGTTCAGCAAGGAGTATGTGGACCAGTACCTGGGGCGTTTTGAGGTTTACCTGAACCGCTATCACTCAGAAGTCAACAACAGCAATCAGGAACTGCGCGAGAAGCAATCGAACGACAACCTGAGTCGCATCCTCAACATTGCCGAAAAAATCAATGCAGAGCTGGAGCAGGAACCCAAAATAGTCCTCTTTGTCCAGCTGCTCGACTTCCTTAAAAAAGACGAAGACATTGGTGAAGCGGAAATTGGCTTTGTGGATTTGCTGGCACGGAAATTTAAAATTGCCGAAAGCGACTACCTCAATCTGAAGCGCTTCATTCTGGGCAACCCCCTGGAAGTGCCCGATAAAAACGCCATCCTGCTCATCAGTGGGGAAAACGAAAAGCCGCACCCTGAGGTGCGTCTGCTTTTTAACCCCAAACAGCAGGTGGTGGTCTGGGTGCTGCACGTAAGCAGCACCAACTCTTTCATCTTTCGCTACGACGGAGAACGCAACCTCTACCTGAACGGCCATAAGGTGGAACGCAACAGGGCCTATGCCCTGGCGGTCGGCTCAGTCATTAAGACCTCCCGCATGCCACCGGTCTATTACAGCAGCGTGGCACAAAAATTCATCCACCAAAAAGAAACCGGACGCATCACCTATCGCGCCATCGATGTCTCCTACAAATTCAGCAACAACCAAATGGGGATCCACCCCTTCAGCTTCACGGGTCGTTCCGGCCAGCTGGTCGGCATCATCGGCGGCAGCGGCACCGGAAAATCGACCCTGCTGAATGTCCTCAATGGCAACTTCAAACTCAGTTCGGGCCGCATCCTTATCAACGGTTACGATTTGCACAAGGATAAGGAGGAGCTGCGGGGACTCATTGGCTATGTGCCGCAGGACGACTTGCTTAAAGAAGAACTCACCGTCTTCGAAAACCTGTGGTTCAATGCCAGGTTGTGCTTTTCAGAACTCAAGGAAGAAGAAATCAAGAAACTGGTGGAAGATGCCCTCCAGGATTTTGATTTGGTGGAGGCACGCGATCTGAAAGTAGGCACGCCCCTCAATAAAATCCTGAGCGGGGGACAGCGCAAACGACTGAACATCGCCCTGGAGTTGATTCGCGAGCCCTCCATCCTCTTTGTAGATGAGCCCACCTCGGGCCTTTCGTCTATGGATTCCGAGAAAGTGATGCTCCTGCTCAAGCGACAGGTCCTTAAAGGAAAGCTGGTGGTCATCAACATTCACCAGCCCTCCTCCGATTTGTATAAGTTGCTCGACAAGCTGTTGATGATCGACAAGGGGGGACGCATCATCTACAGCGGCAATCCCATGGACGCCATTGCCTATTTCAAGCGGGAAGCCAATTACGTGAATCCCGAAGAGCGCGAGTGTTATGTTTGTGGCAGCGTTAAAACGGAGCAACCCCTGCGCATTGTAGAAGCACGCATCGTCAACCCCTACGGCAAACTCATTCGTAAACGCAAGGTGAGTCCCGAAGAATGGTACCAGCTTTACATCGACAATTTTGAAAGTCGCTTTGAGTGGAAGAAGCGCCGCGATCTGAATAAGAAAGAAGCCCTCCCGAAAAACTGGTTCAGCATTCCCAATCGAAAAAAGCAATTCTGGATTTTTGCCATGCGGGATGCGCTTTCAAAACTTAAAGACCACCAGTATCTGGCCATCAACATACTGGAGGCACCGCTGCTGGCCCTCATCCTGGGTTTCTTCACCAAGTTTTTGATTGGTGGAGAAGGCGACCCGGACCTCTACCTCTTCTCCGAAAACGTAAACATCCCGGCCTACCTTTTCATGAGTGTGGTTGTCTCCCTCTTCATCGGCCTCAATGTAAGCGCGGAGGAGATTATTCGCGACCGAAGACTGCGAAAACGAGAATCTTTCCTCAACCTAAGCCGGTTCAGCTTTCTAAACAGCAAGATCTTTGTCCTCTTTGTGATCTCAGCCATTCAATCCCTCAGTTTTGTCCTTATTGGCAACGGAATCCTGGAAATTGAAGGCATGACCCTGCGTTACTGGGCCATCCTCTTTTCCACAGCTTGTTTTGCCAACATGTTGGGCCTCAACATCAGCAGCGGACTCAATTCGGTGGTGGCCATTTATGTGCTCATTCCCCTCATTTTAGTGCCCCACCTGCTGTTCAGCGGCGTCATTGTCAATTTCGACAAGCTGCACAATTCCATCAGCTCCAAAGAATTTACACCACGCATTGGCGACATCATGGTTACCCGCTGGTCGTACGAAGCCCTGGCGGTCAACCAATTTAAAAACAACCGCTACCAAAGGCACTTTTTTGAAGAAGAAAAGGAAATGAGCCAAAGCGCCTACTACGGCAGCACCCTCATTCCCGAACTCATCCGCCTCAACGATGCCTGTCTGTGGTCGGCCCAACGCAACGACCATGCCGAGGTGCTGCGCAACAGTACGCCCCTGGCGGCAGCCCTGCAGCAACTGCGCAACGACCTGCCGCTGCTTATGCGGCAAAACATCCTTCCTCGTGCCACCCAAAGCTACAACGAGACCTTGCACCAAAGCATCGAAGAGGCACTGCTGCAAGCCCAAAGGCATTACAACCGGGCCTATCAGCAATACTCCCAACAAAAAGACCAGAAGGTGGAACAAATGGTGAGGGAACTGGGCTCCATTGATGCCCTGGTTCAACTTAAAGCACGCCATTACAATGAGGCCCTTGCCGAATGGTTGCTCGATCGCCGCGAAGTGCGCCAGTTTGAGTTTACCGGCGAACGCTACATCCAAAAAAAGCACCCCATATTCAAAAACCCGGACAGCCATTGGGGACGCGCTCATTTCTATGCGGCATCCAAGCGCATGGGCCCCCTGAACATTCCTACCGGCGTCTTCAACCTGCTGGTCATCTGGCTCGGGGTAGCCTTGCTTTACGTGACCCTCTACCTCGACATTTTACGTCGCATCATTCACTACTTCGAGACCTTCCGACTGAGACAGCTGAACAAGCGTCTCCAGCGCTTGGGCACCTAAGTCGACCAACAACCACCAAGGGCAAAGGGTCAGGGACGACCCAAATGCAAGCTGCCCTCCTTTAGTAGGAGGACAGGGCGTTGCGCAGCTTTTCGAAGCGCGCCTCGTAATCGACCATGGAATGACGAATCACCTCCCGTGCTTCTTCCGCATTGTACACGTGGGTGATTTCAGACTCGCGACTCACACCGGGCATGTCTTTGTAAGTCAAAAAATAGTGCTTCAATCGCTCAAGCACCAGCTCGGGCAATTCGGTCACATCCTTTACGTCTCCGTACACCACATCGCCCTTGAGTACCGAAATAATTTTATCGTCGGCCGCATTGCCGTCGAGCATCCGAAAACCACCAATGGGAATAACTTCAGCAATGATGTCGCCGTGCATCACATCCTTTTCGGTGAGCACACATATATCCAGTGGGTCACCATCCCCTTTTATGTCCTTTTTCCCCGTCTTTTCCTCACAAAACTTACCCACATTAAGTCCACAATAAGTCTGCGGAATAAAGCCGTAAAGCGAGGGAACCACATTGGAGTATTTTTGGGGGCGGTCGATGCGCAGGTAGCCACTGACCTTATCTATTTCATACTTGATGGTATCGGTAGGCACCACCTCAATAAAGCACATCACACTTTCGGGGGCATTATCGCCAATATCTATCCCATGCCAGGGATGCGACTTGTACCGAAGGCCCATTAGGCGACCTATCGGGTCCATTAAGCTGTTCGAAGACATTTCTTTTTGCGTATTTTTTTTAGTTTTAGCCATCTTTACTGTTCTTAGCGCTACAAAATAAAGGGATTTTCCGCATTAATGCTAAGCTTTACCTAATTAAGGCTTCGTTAAATTTCTAGCCGGCCCATCCGGAACGGTCGAGACTCCGATATTGTATGGCCTCAGCCACATGCACGGCCTGCACACTGGGCGCGGCTTCAAGGTCGGCAATGGTACGGGCCACCTTCAAAATGCGGTCGTAGGCCCGGGCCGACAGGCCCAGGCGCTGCATGGCGGCGCGCAAGAGCTGCCCCCCTGCAGCATCGGGCTGCGCATGTTGCCGCAGCAGGCGACTGCCCATTTGGGCGTTGCAATGAATGTAGTCCTCCTTTTCGAAACGACGTGCCTGCAAGTCCCGTGCAGCCACCACCCGCTCCCTGATTTGGGCACTGCTTTCAGCCGGTGCTGCCCCACTCAACTTCTCAAAAGCTACAGGCACCACCTCCACATGCAGATCGATGCGGTCGAGCAGAGGACCTGAAATGCGACTCAGATAGCGCTGCACGGCACCGGGGGGACAAACACATTCTTTATCGGGATGGTTGTAGAAACCACAGGGACAAGGATTCATACTGGCCACCAACATGAATCCGGCCGGATACTCCAGGGCATAACGGGCCCGTGAAACCCTTATGCTGCGGTCCTCCAAAGGCTGCCGCAGCACCTCCAGCACCGAGCGCTTAAATTCGGGCAGCTCATCTAAAAACAAGACCCCGTTGTGGGCCAGAGAAATTTCTCCGGGCTGGGGCACCGCTCCCCCGCCTACCAACGCAATATTTGAAATCGTATGGTGGGGCGAACGAAAGGGCCGCTGAGTCAGCAAGGCGCTGCCGCCAGCCAAACTGCCGGCAACAGAGTGAATCTTTGTGGTTTCCAGGGCCTCGTCCAACACCATCGGCGGTAAAATGGAAGGTAAGCGTTTGGCCAGCATCGACTTTCCACTGCCGGGAGCGCCTACCATAATGAGGTTATGACCACCGGCCGCGGCGACTTCCAGCGCTCTTTTCACACTTTCCTGGCCCCTTACATCGGCAAAGTCGAGCGGCTCACCCAGTCCCGCCTTACCCAGTTCGGCCTTCAGGTCCACCTGCGTTTTAGTCGGCCCTTCTTCCCCATTTAAAAAACGTACCACCTCGCCCAAATCCCCGGCCCCATATACTTCCAAACCGTCTACCACCGCAGCCTCCCGTGCATTCTCCAAGGGAAGCACCAGGCCCTTAAAACCCGCCTCCCGTGCGCGCAACGCAATGGGCAAGGCCCCTTTAATGGCTTTGAGACTGCCATCGAGCGACAGCTCTCCCATCAGCATATAATCCGACAGCCGTTCGGCCGACAACTGCTCGTCGCCCGCCAAAATACCAATGGCCAGGGGCAAATCGTAGGCCGAACCCTCCTTGCGGGTATCGGCCGGGGCCATATTAATGACGATGCGTCGGCCCGGCCAGTCGAAGCCCCACACCCTAAAGGCCGATTCGATGCGCTGCTGACTCTCCTTAACCGCATTATCGGGCAGGCCCACCATAAAAAAACGAATGCCCCGCGACAAATCCACTTCCATGGTTATCACGAGCGCATCAATACCGCTCACCGCGGCGCCAAAAGTCTTTACCAACATAGTAATCAGGTTAGAGTAATCCCGCTCAATTTAATAAAATTCCATATTTTTAAAAAGCCCGAGGGGATTTTGTATTTTTGTACAAACAAAAAGAAACTGTGCCATGAGGTTTACATTCGTGAAAGTACCCCAACACCGAAAGTTTAAGCACGACCCGATTTATTACGACGCCGATAAGGAAGAGCGGGAAGAAAGGGAGCGACGCATACGCCTCGAAATGGGTTTGAAAACCGAGGAAGACCACCGCAGCTTCGACACACGCATTCGGGGACAAATGCGTCGCCGCATCAAAACCCCTTTTGAGGTGACCCGCAGTGCCCGCAAGAAGTCGAACCTCCGCCTTATTGTTATTTTACTGGCACTCATGGCCCTGTTCTACTATTTGCTGCAGGCCGGATACGAGTGGTACAGCCGCTTTCTATAAGCCAACCCAGTCCTAAACCACCGCAAAACAAAAGAAGAAGCGCTTTTCATGTCCGACATCATTCAATTATTACCCGATTCGGTAGCCAATCAAATTGCTGCCGGAGAGGTCATACAACGTCCCGCTTCGGTAGTTAAAGAACTGGTGGAAAACGCCATCGACGCCGGAGCCACCCAGATCAAAGTCCTCATTAAAGATGCCGGTCGCACCGCCATTCAGGTCATCGACAACGGCAAAGGAATGAGTGAAAGCGATGCGCGCCTGGCTTTTGAGCGCCACGCCACCTCCAAAATACGGGAAGCAGGCGATTTATTTGCCCTCAACACCATGGGCTTCCGTGGGGAAGCCCTGGCCTCGATTGCGGCCATTGCCCAGGTGGAACTGCGCACCCGGGAAGCGGGCGCCGACATCGGCACCCGCATCGAAACCGCCGCCTCCCGCATCGGGAAACAAGAGCCCGTTGCCTGCGACCAGGGCGCCAACTTCCTCATCAAAAACCTCTTCTACAACGTACCGGCCCGACGAAAATTCCTGAAATCCAACGCCACGGAACTGCGCCACATTCTCACCGAATTTCAGCGCATCGCCCTGGCCCAGCCCCAGGTAGCCCTTTCGCTCTACCACAACGACCAGCCGCTGATGAATCTGGCCACAGGCAACCACAGGCAACGCATTGCCGGCATCCTGGGCCGCCAGGTCAACCAACAATTGGTCCCAGTAAACACCGAAGCCACTGTTCTGAACATCCACGGCTTCATTGGCACCCCGCAGGGTGCCCGTAAAACAGCCGGCGATCAGTACTTCTTTGTCAACAACCGCTACATGCGGCACCCCTATCTCCACAAGGCGGTCATGGAGGCCTACGCCAACCTGATCGGGAGCGACCAGTATCCGGCCTACTTTCTGTATTTTGATGTAGATCCGGGCGACATAGACGTCAACATCCATCCCACCAAGACGGAAATCAAGTTTGAAGACGAAAAACTGGTGTGGAAAGTGCTCAACGCCGCCGTTCGCGAGAGTCTGGGTAAGCACAACATCGTGCCCTCCATCGATTTTGACACCGACAACCAATTGCAAATTCCGGTAGCCCGTGGCGGCGACGAAATAAAAACGCCCCAGGTCCATTTTAACCCCGACTACAATCCCTTTAACACCGGCAGCAGCTACCAGCGGAAAGATCCCCTGCCGCGCGACTGGGATCAGTTGTACAGCGGTTTCGAAAGTAGTGACGAAGCCTTTCCGGCAGATGAAGGGCCTCGCGAGCCCGAAACCATCGTGCTGCCTTCGCGGGGCAATGCAGCGCCCAGGCAACAGGAGTTGCACCCGCAACAAGAGGACCGCCCCGTGCAGGACGCCACTTTTTTCCAGCTCAAGAACAAATACATCCTTACACCTGTTAAATCGGGACTGATGGTGATTGACCAGCGCAGGGCCCATGAGCGCATTCTCTACGAGCGCTTTATGGCACGCGTACAAAGTCGCCGCTCCACCACACAACAGGTACTTTTTACCCAAACCCTTTCCTTTGGTGCCGAGGACGCCGCACTGGTTCGCGACTTGCAGGAAGAACTCAGTGCCTTCGGCTTTGATTTGGTGGAGGAAGCTTCCCGGCAGTTTTGTCTCCGGGGCATTCCTGCAGAAATGGAAAAGACCGACCATGCCCAGCTGATTGAAGAACTGCTCGAGGCCTATAAAACCGGAGAAAAAAATGCCACCGACAGTCTGCGCGAAGGCCTGGCCGGCATTATGGCCCGCAAGGCACGTATGCACAGTGGCGAACGCCTGACGCCCGAAGCCATGACCCTCCTGGTGGGCCAGCTCTTCCAATGCAGCATGCCGGGCTTTTCGCCCCGCGGAAAAACCGTCTTTTTCATCATCGATAACGAAGAGTTCGACAAACGATTCGGCAACTGAAACGACAGATGTGCAGCAACAAGCACTATATTTGTAAAAAAATTTTAGCATGAACTACGGAGCATCTCCCTTTGGCGGCTTACCCCCCGTGGTCAAGAATCTCTTGATCATCAACGTGCTGTTTTATTTGGCCAGCATTGTACTGAACAGTACCCTGGGATTGCCCCTCGAAAAATTTCTGGGTCTGCATGTGCCCATGGCCGGCGACTTTGGGGTGCACCAGCTCTTTACCTACATGTTTTTGCACGCCTACCCCGATCCCATGCACATCTTCTTCAACATGTTTGCCCTCTTCATGTTCGGCCGCATGCTGGAGCTGGTTTGGGGCCCCAGGCGTTTCCTGGTTTTTTACCTGGTGACCGGCGTAGGTGCCGCCTTCGTTCACCTGCTGACCCAATACATCGACATCCTGCCCGTGCTCAAGGGCATTACCCATTATATGAACAATGCCGGTCACGAAGAGCTGCTGCTCTTTTTAGACGAGCACCTGCAAATCCGCTCCATGGAGATGCAGCAAAAATTCAATGCCTTTGTGGCCTCCTACAACGAGCTATTGCACACCGACCCCGAACTGGCAACGGGACTGGCACGGGAATACCTCTATGGCTTCCGCAGCG
This sequence comes from Bacteroidales bacterium, assembly GCA_012838865.1. Classification (GTDB taxonomy): domain Bacteria; phylum Bacteroidota; class Bacteroidia; order Bacteroidales; family Marinilabiliaceae; genus Geofilum. The sequence continues at coordinate 13,284 of DUOK01000017.1, forward strand.
ACTATCTGAACAGTCACGTAACCGTGGGCGCCTCGGGAGCCGTTTTCGGCATTCTCCTTGCCTTTGGCATGCTCTTCCCCAACACCCGATTGATGCTCCTCTTTCCGCCCATTCCCATCAAAGCCAAATACTTCGTCATTGGCTACGGCGCCCTGGAGCTCTTCCTGGGTATCAGTGGCAGCATGACCAATGTGGCCCACTTTGCCCACCTCGGGGGCATGCTCTTTGGCTTCATCCTCATCAAATACTGGCGCAGCAAAGGCATTTACTAAACAGCACACAGCATGAGCATCGTTCAGGAAATACGCAGTTCATTTAAACAGGGAAGCATTTTAACGCGACTGATTTACATCAACATCGGCGTTTTTTTAATCTTCCGCTTCCTTCAATTATTCATGCTGCTCGGCGGCGCCGCCTCCGAAGCCATCGTCGGCTGGCTGCACTTTTTCAGCGTGCCCTCCGAGCCGGCCCGGCTGCTGCAACAACCCTGGACCCTGCTGACTTACATGTTCCTGCACTTCGACTTCCTGCACCTGCTTTTTAATGTGCTCTACCTCTACTGGTTCGGCCGCCTCTTTTTGCACTACATAGGCCCCGGTCCCTTTTTAAAGACCTATGTGCTGGGAGGCCTGGCAGGAGCCGTATTCTACCTCTTAAGCTACAACTTCCTTCCAGCCTTCTCTTCCTTCTTTGGGTCCTCTTTTCTGCTGGGCGCCTCTGCCTCGGCCATGGCCATTCTCTTTGCCCTAGCCCGCTACCGACCCGAAGCCACCATCACCCTCCTTTTCTTTGGGGAAGTCCGCCTGAAATATGTGGCCCTGGTGGCCCTGCTGATCGACCTCATCAGCATCCCCACCCTCAACAATACAGGCGGGCACCTGGCCCACCTGGGCGGTGCCGCAGCAGGCCTGTGGCTGGGCTATGTCTGGAGCCGAAAAGGCCTCCCTGCACAGGGTCGCCCCACCGGCACGACCTTCTCTGACGAGACCTACAGCACGCCCCGAAAGTCCTCTTTCAGGTGGCCTTTCGGCAAAAAAAGTAAATTATCGGTAGCCCATAAGCGACCCTTGAGCGACCTCGAATACAACGCCATCAAAATCAGACGTCAACAGGAACTCGACCGCATTCTGGAGAAAATAAAACAGAGCGGCTACGAGAGTCTCAGCAGTGCCGAAAAGAAGACCCTCTTCGAGGCCAGCAAGGACTAGCCCCTGCAAAACCCGTTTTTTTTATTTATTTTTGGATGTTCAACCAAAGCACCTCTGCACCTTGAAACGGCTCTTTTACTCCATATCGGTCCTCCTGGTTTTAACACCGGCCCTGCTTCTACTGGGCTCCATCGGAACCGCCTATGTCAGTCCCGCCAAAATCAACGTCCTGGCTTTTGCCGGCTTTGGCTTTACCCTGCTTTGGCTGCTGAACCTGGTGCTGGCACTCTGGCTGTTGATTCGTCGCAGTTTCTGGATCATCATCCCCCTGCTGGCACTGGCCGCCTCGTGGTCGCACTGGAACAACACCTTTCAAATAAGCAGCCGAAGCAGCAATCACCCCGAAGAACTGGGGCAAACCCTGAAAGTAATGTCGTACAACACCCGCATGTTCGACTACTACGGACATTCGGGCCTCGAGGGAACGCCACAGCGCACCTACGACGACATCCTGCGCCAGGGCGCCGACCTCCTTTGTTTTCAGGAATACTACACCAATCTGAATAAAAAGGATTTCACCCCAACGGCCATCGCGGCCAAATTCAGGGGCTATCCGCACAAGCACATTCACTACGCCACCACCCACCAGCAGAATACGGGCTACGGACTGGCCATTTTTTCCAAGTACCCGCTGGTCGATCAGGGGGTGGTGCGCTTTGAACACTCGCGCAACATGGCCATTTACGCCGATGTAAAAGTGGGAGAAACCACCATCAGAGTCTTCAGTGTGCACCTCGAATCCATCGGCTTTCAGGACAACGATTTGAATGTGCTCGACAGTCTGGATTTTCGCATGACAGAAAGCCAGAAACAGGGCCTGGTCAACATTTCACGCAAGCTGACCCGCGCCTTTAAAATGCGCTCGAGTCAGGCCGAAACCCTGGCCCGACACATCAAAAACGCCCCCTACCCCGTCATTGTGTGTGGCGACTTCAACGACACGCCGGTGTCTTACGTCTACCGTACCATGCGTGGAAAATTGAAAGACGCCTTTGTGGAAAGCGGCAGTGGTTTTGGTGCGACTTACAACGGTCGACTGCCCTCCCTGCGCATCGACTACATTTTTCATGATCCGGCCTTTAAATCCTGGAACTTCGAAACCCTGCCCCTGCCCTATTCCGATCACCATCCCATCATGACCACCCTGGATTTGAAACCCCAATCCTGAATCTAAAGCAAGTAGAAACCATGCAGCAATACCTCTCACTCATACAGCGCGTACTCGACGAAGGTGTTTACAAAGCCGACCGAACCGGTACGGGCACGTACAGCGTATTTGGTCACCAAATGCGCTTTAATCTCGCCGAAGGCTTCCCTTTGGTCACCACCAAAAAACTGCACCTGAAATCCATCATCCACGAGCTCTTGTGGTTTTTGCAAGGCAGCACCAACGCCACCTACCTGCAGGAAAACGGCGTGCGCATCTGGAATGAGTGGGCCAAAGAAGACGGCGAACTCGGTCCCATCTACGGCTACCAATGGCGCAGCTGGCCCGATTACAAAGGAGGCCACATCGACCAGATTGCTCAGGTGGTGGAGGGGATCAGGAAGAACCCCGACTCGCGCCGACATTTGGTCAGTGCCTGGAACGTAGGCCAGATCGACGACATGCAACTGCCGCCCTGCCACATTCTTTTTCAGTTTTATGTGGCCGAGGGCCGACTGAGCTGCCAGCTCTACCAACGCAGCGCCGACATCTTTCTGGGCGTACCCTTCAACATTGCCTCCTACGCCCTGCTGCTGCTGATGGTGGCCCAGGTAACTGGATTGCAACCCGGGGATTTTGTGCATACCCTTGGCGATGCCCACATCTATACCAACCACCTCGAACAAGTCAAGCTGCAACTGAGTCGCTCCCCGCGTCCCCTGCCCACCATGACGCTCAATCCCGAGGTGAAAAGCATCAACGACTTTTCCTTTGAGGACTTCCAACTCAGCGGCTACGATCCCCATCCCCACATCAAAGGCAGTGTTGCCGTATAAACCCCCAGCCATGCAAATAGCCCTCATAGCAGTCGTCGATCAAAACCTGGCCATCGGGCGCGGGGGCGACCAGCTGGCCTACATCGGCGGCGACCTCCGGCGCTTCAAACAACTCACCACCGGACAGGCCATCGTGATGGGGCGCAAGACCTTTGCGGCCCTGCCCAAAGGGGCCCTGCCCAAGCGTCAGAACATTGTACTCACACGTGACGCCGGTCTGCAACTGCCCGGCTGCAGTATGGCCACCACCCCGGAGGCTGCCCTCCGGGCCGCCGCTGGCCAGGAACAATGCTTCATCATAGGCGGTGGCGAAATCTATAAGGCCTTCCTACCCCTGGCCCATCGCCTCTACCTCACCCACATCCACTACCGCTTTGAAGGGGCCGACACCTGGTTTCCCCAATGGTTGCCCGGGGACTGGCACAGTGTAGAATGCGGACCCACGCAGGTCGACGAAAAAACGGGTCTCCACTACCACTACGAAACCCTCGAAAGACGGTAGCTCCGGTCGCGTTACTTCCCTTACACAACAATATCGCAAAAGCGCATTTCGGGTAAACACCACCAAGCCGTCCTTCGGCACGATACTTGCATAAATACAACTATGAACATTTTTAGATATTCATAGTTGTTACTTAGGAAACCTCAAACAAGTTTGATCATGCAAGTATTCAAAATCCTGCTGGCAGCGACACTACTGCTCGGCACCGCAAAGCTCAAGGCCCAGACCGACACCCTCAGCATAAGCCTCTTACAAACCGCCGACATCCACGGTCAACTCGATGCCCACGACGAACTCTTTGTCGAAGACGGGCAACTGGTCTTCCGTGAGCGGGGCGGCTTGGCCCACATCAAAACCCTCTTCGACAGCGAAAGAGCGAAAAACCCGGGCCGCACCCTCATCGTCGATTCGGGCGACCTGATTCAGGGCAGCGGTTACGCAGCCCGCTCGCAAGGCCGCATCTTTCCGCCCATCGTACGGGAAATGGGCTACGACCTGCTGCAACCCGGCAACTGGGAGGTGGTTTACGGCAAGGACATCATGCTGGAAGTCATGAACGCCTACAACACCAACATCATTGTACAAAACATGAAGCACGAAGACAGCGGGGAACCGCTGTTTGCACCCTACTGGACCACCGAAATCGAAGGCATCAAACTGGCCTTCATCGGCATCAACGACCCCGACGTGCCGGTCCGCCAAAACCCCAGCTTCAGCGAAGGCATTGCCTTTAACCCCATCAATGAGGAAGTAAAAAGCCTCATCAGGGAAGTCCAGGAAAAAGAAAAACCTGCAGCGGTATTTCTCATGACCCACATCGGCATTTTTAAGCAAGTCGATTTGGCCAACAGCGAAGCAGCGAGCGGCGTGGATTACGTGCTGGGTTCCGACACCCATGAGCGCATCCGCAAGCCCATCCGGGGCAAGCACGCCAAAGTCACCGAACCCGGTGCCTTCGGCTCCTTTGTAGGCAAACTC
>DUOK01000124.1 GCA_012838865.1 Bacteroidales bacterium
CCCAGGTGCGACATGATGATGGCGGAACCACCGTCTTTCAGAATTTTCTGAATGGTAGGCATGGCGGCACGGATGCGGGTGTCGTCGGTAATTTCGAATTTATCGTTGAGCGGAACGTTGAAGTCCACCCGTACAATGGCTTTTTTGCCGGCAAAATTGTAGGCTTCGATTTTAGACATATAACTTTAGTTTATAGGATTTTATTTTAGAGCTGTAAAGATACGAATTTTATTTTGTTATCTTTGGTAGGATGCCGTGGGCATTTTAAACAGAAATTATGCAAAAAAAGAAAGATGGAAAACGACCCAAGCGGTCGGAATTGAAGAGTATGATTCAGGATGTTTTTTACAACAATCCTAAGAAGACATATAATTACAAACAGTTGGCTGCTTTGCTCAATGTGGAGAAGAAGAGCGGGCGTCAGATGGTGGAGGTCTTGCTGTTCGAATTGATGGAGAGCGGCTTTTTATCGGAGGTGTCGGCCGGTCGCTTCAAGTTGTTGTCGCGCGGCATGCAGCTGGTGGGTAAGGTGGATATGACGGCCTCCGGGGCGGCTTATATTGTGCCCGAGGATGGGGGTGAGGATGTGTTTGTGGCGCAGGCCAATTTGAACACGGCCCTCCACGGCGATGTGGTGAAGATTCTGCAGTTTGCGCGCAAGCGCCGCCGGCAGATAGAAGGGGAGGTGATTGAAATCATCAAGCGCAAGCGTGAGCTTTTTGTGGGCACGCTGGAGGTGAGTCAGAATTTTGCTTTTCTGGTGGCCGACTCGCGGGTGATCAATAAGGATATTTTTATACCCAAGGATAAGCTGAAGGGTGCGGTTAACGGTCAGAAGGCGGTGGCTAAGATTGTGGAATGGCCGGCCAAGGCGAAGAATCCCGTGGGCGAGATTGTCGACATCCTGGGGGATGCCGGACAAAACAACACGGAGATGCACGCCATTCTGGCGGAATTCAACCTGCCTTATACTTATCCGGACGAGGTGGTGGCTGCTGCGGAGAAGATTCCGGACGAGATTCCTGCCGAGGAAATCGCGCGCAGGCGCGATTTCAGGGGGGTAACGACCTTTACCATCGACCCTGCCGATGCCAAGGACTTTGACGATGCCTTGTCCATTCAGAAGGTGGGCGAGGATTTGTGGGAGGTGGGTGTGCACATTGCAGATGTAACGCACTATGTGCAGCCCGATTCCATTATTGAGGAGGAGGCTTATGAAAGGGCGACTTCGGTGTACCTGGTCGACCGGGTGGTGCCGATGTTGCCGGAGCGTTTGAGCAACTTTTTGTGCTCGCTGCGGCCCAAGGAGGATAAGCTGTGCTTTTCGGTGGTGCTGACCCTTACGGGGCAGGGCGAGCTGAAGGATTCGTGGGTGGGGCGGACCGTGATTCACTCGGACCGGCGCTACAGTTACGAGGAGGCGCAGGAGGTGCTCGACAGCGGAGAAGGCGATTTGGCGGAGGAGTTGCTGACCATGAACGCGATGGCTAAGGCTTTACGGGAAAAACGTTTTAAACGCGGAGCGATCAGCTTTGAGCGCATGGAGGTGAAATTTGACCTGGACGAGGCGGGCAATCCCCTGGGTGTGATTTTTAAGGAATCGAAGGATGCCAATAAGCTGATTGAGGAGTTTATGCTCCTGGCCAATAAGCGGGTGGCCGAGTTGATCGGGCAAAACGAGCTGGAGAAGAATAAGAAGGCGGCAGCCAAGACTTTCATATACCGGATTCACGATGAGCCGGATCCGGATAAGTACGAGACTTTCAGCAATTTTGTCCGTCGCTTTGGCCTGGAAGCCACCCCGCAGGGCAAGGAGCGCCTGAGTCAGGCCCTCAATCGCCTGCTCAAATCTGTTCAGGGCAAGGCCGAGCAGAACATCATCGAGACGCTGGCGGTGCGCACCATGGCCAAGGCCATTTATTCCACCCACAACATTGGGCATTATGGTCTGGCCTTTCCCTTTTATTCTCACTTTACTTCGCCCATTCGTCGCTATCCCGATATGATGGTGCACCGTTTGTTGCAGCGCTATTTGGACGGAGGGGCTTCGGTGCCTCTCGACGAGTATGAAGAGAAGTGCGACCACAGCTCGGAGATGGAGCAAAGGGCGTCGGATGCGGAGCGTGCTTCGATCAAATACAAGCAGGTGGAATTTCTGAAGGCCCATGAGGGTGAGGTGTTCGAGGGGGTTATTTCGGGTGTCAGCGAGTGGGGCCTGTATGTGGAGTTGGTAGAGAATAAGTGTGAGGGTATGATTCCTATGCGGGAGCTGGACGACGACTTTTACCAGTTTGATGAGGACAATTACTGTTTGATCGGTCGCCGCAGTCGCCGTCGCTTTCAGCTGGGCGATGCGCTTAAAATTCAGGTGGTACGTGCCAATCTGGAGAAAAGGCAGCTTGATTTCAAACTGGCCGGAGAGGCTGGCGACGACTGGATGAAGTCCGGGGCCGAGTAGGCGGGCCGCTTTTTTTGCTTTTCTTATTTGTATGGTGTGGTATTTTGGGGGCTTCCGTAGGGAGGCTCTCCAAAACATTTTCTATTTTTGTATGTTCTACCCATTAAAATTGCTATTATGAGTCTGGAAAATACCGCACTTACTCCTTCCCAGGATGCCAACCGGAATGCCATTCTGGATGCATCGCGTGAGCTGTTTGCTCGTTTTGGTTACAAAAAAACAACCATGGAAGACATTGCCATGGCCTTGCGCAAAGGAAAGAGCTCTTTGTACTACTATTTTAAGAACAAGGAGGAGATTTTTCAGGCGGTTATCGAGCTGGAGTCGGAGTTGTTGTACAGCAGACTGAAGGAGGTGGTGGCCGGAAACAGTACGGCTCCCGAGAAGTTACGTGCTTATGTGAAGGTGCGTATGGAGACCATTGGTCAGCTGGAGAACTACCAAAAGGTGTTGAAGGAAGACCTTTATGGCGGCTATGAGTTTTTGGGGTCCTTTAAGCAGAGTGGCGATACCCTGGAGGAGAATTTATTGAAGACCATTCTGGATGAAGGGGTTGCCTCGGGGGCGTTTCATGTAAAAAACACCCGTATGGGGGCCATTGGTATTGTTACGGCGCTGCGGGGACTCGAGATTCCTTTGTTCCGGGGCAGTGCTTCGACGGAGGATTTTGAAGCGCAGCTCGACAACATCCTTAACATCTTGTTCTACGGAGTAATGAAGCGTTAATCTGATTGCACCATGCCGGTTAATATTCCCGATTCGCTCCCGGCCAAGGCCTTGCTGGAAGCGGAAAATGTTTTTGTTATGGGGGAGAGTCGTGCGGTGGCGCAGGACATTCGCCCCTTACGGATTTTGATTCTGAACCTGATGCCGCTCAAGATTGTGACCGAGGCGCACCTTTTGCGGGTGCTCTCGAACAGTCCCCTGCAGGTTGAGGTGGAGTTGCTGATGACTTCGGGCCACACGCATCGCAATACGCCGCAGGAGCACCTGCTGGCTTTCTACAAGCAGTTTGAAGAGGTGCGTCATCGGTATTTTGATGGCATGATCATTACGGGTGCGCCGGTGGAGTTGCTCGATTTTGAGGAGGTGACTTACTGGAAGGAGCTGCAGGAGATCATGGATTGGAGCAAGACGCATGTGACTTCGACGTTTCATATTTGTTGGGGTGCCCAGGCGGGCTTATACCACCATTTTGGTCTGAAAAAATTCGAGCTGGGCAAGAAGCTGTTTGGGGTGTTTGAGCACGAGGTGCTTTTGCGTACCGAGCCTTTGCTGCGTGGCTTCGACGATACCTTTACCGCGCCCCACTCGCGTTACACCGAGGTGCGGGAGGCGGACATTGAAGCCTGTAAGGGGGTGGTGCTCCTGACGCGTTCTGCCGAGGCGGGGCCTTATATCGTGATTTCGGAGGACCGCCGTCAGATTTTTGTGACGGGGCATCCGGAGTACGAGGCCAATACGCTGGGTGAAGAGTATTGGCGGGATGTGAATAAGGGGATGGAGATGGCGGTGCCGGATTATTACTATCCCGACAACAACCCGGAGAATCCGCCCAGGGTGACCTGGCGCAGTCACGCCCACCTCTTGTATTCGAACTGGCTCAATTATTACGTTTATCAATCTACGCCCTACAAATTGGGCGAACTGGAATAAAAAAAGCAGGCGGCAGCCTGCTTTTTGTCTTTTAGGGACCTGCTGTTGCGCAGGTGCTTGTTCAGCGCAGGGTGAAGCGCAGGCTTTTCAGGTGAAAGCCATCGGCAAACACGTCGGCGATGTATTCTCCGCTGAGGAGTTCGCCGGCATCGGCATCGTAAAAAATGCACACGTCTGTTTCTTCGCCACCATATTCTATGCTGCGCATGGCCGAGTAGTTGATGTCGGCATCTTCATGACGAAACTTGTCGTCCAGAGCGTGCAGGAGCAGCTGTCCGTCGGGCCGCTCAATGCGCAGGTAAAAATCCTTCATGCCCACCGGGGCTGTTACGTTTTTGAGCACGGTAAAGCAAACCCTGATTTTGGCAATGCGGTTGCTGCGGTCGGTCTTTCGGCCCGAAGGGTTGAGCCCTTCGGCCATTAGGTTGGTCACATCGAGCCTGCTGGCTATGGTGACTTTTTCTTCGAGGGTGGTTTTGACTTCTTCCAACTCGCGGAAAGAACTTTGTATTTGGGTGTAACGACGGCGATGTTCGATGTTTTCGCGCGTGAGCACCTCGTTGCGTTGGTTGAGTGAGTCGATTTGTACAATGTAGGTGCGCAATACGCCCCGAAGGGTGGTCAGCTCCTTCTGAAATTCTCTTATGCGGGCCGTGTTGGTGGCTTTTAGGGTTTTGAGTTCCTCTACCAGCTGGGCAATGCGCTCCCTTTCCATTTCCAGCATGAGGTTGAGGGTGTCGTTGTCGCTGTGGAGGGAGTCGTAGTTGAAAGCCAGTTTCTGATATTCTTCGGTAAGTATGGTTTTTTCTACGTTGAGCTGCTCTACTATGGTGTTCATTTCGCGGTTCTGGATGTAAAACAGAACGCTGATGGCAATCAGTACGGCAGCAATGATGCCGATGATCAGGTAGAGGCGTTTGTTGTTGCCTGTGGGCTTACTCGTTGTTTCCATCGCTGTTAAGTTATGGTTTGCAGGGCAAAAATAGGTTTTTTTGCATTAAGGGCAAGCTGCGCTATGATTTATGAAAGGCTGTCGGACGGGCTTGCTCTATAAAATGGAGAAAGTTTATAACTTTGTGTCATCGGCGCTTAGCCTTTCGGGGGAAGGGCGGATTTAAAACTACATTGCATGAGAATAGTTGTTAAGGTGCTTGCTGTCTTACTGTTGTTGTTGTACTGGTCGGCCTGTGCCAGCACGGGTTACCCTACGGGGGGGCCCAAGGATGAGGACCCGCCGGTTATGCTGAAGTCTTCGCCACCGGCCAATGCCTTGAATTTTTTGGGCGATCAGATCAGGATAGAGTTTGATGAAAACATTCAGCTGACCGATGTTTTTCAAAAGCTGATGGTTTCGCCTCCGGTGAATACGCAGCCTTCGGCTACTGCACGAGGCAATGTGTTGATTGTTAAGTTTGACGAGGAGCTGCAGCAGAACGCTACCTATACCCTCGATTTTGCGGATGCCATTCGCGACAACAACGAAGGCAATATCCTGGAGAACTTCACTTTTTCCTTTTCGACGGGCGAATACATCGACAGTCTGGCCATTTCGGGGCACTTGTTTGAAGCGTCAAATCTGGCGCCGGTGCCCGAGGCGCTTGTTATGGTTTATGCCGATGCTGCCGACAGCTTGTTCCGTACAAAGGTGCCCCTGCGGGTCACACGGACTTCCTCAACGGGGCATTTTTCCATTCAAAATCTGGCTCCGGGGAGTTATAAGGTTTACGGATTGGAAGATTCCAATCGCAACTATCGTTACGATCAGCCGGGTGAGCGTATTGCTTTTTTGTCGGATCTGGTGGTTCCCTCGGTCGGTTTTCATGAGCGCCTGGATTCCATAAGTGCCGATTCGGTGGTTGTGGTGCGCGAACAGGCATTTTTACCCGATAGTTTGCAGTTGTTTATGTTTCAGGAGGACAATGCACCGCAATACCTGGTCGATTACAAACGGGATGTGCGGCACCGGGTTGACTTTTTCTTCAACCGGCCCCTGGAGGGGCGTCTCGAACTGGAGGCGACCGATTACAGCGGAGATGCCCCCTGGGTTCTTGAGCGCAGTATGCAAAACGACAGCATTACGCTTTGGCTGAGTGATTCTACCCTGATTCGGGGCGACTCCCTCTTTCTGGCCCTCAGTTATCCGGTTCGGGACTCCTTGCAAGAAGTGGTTTTGGAGCGGGATACGCTGAATGCTTATTTCTTCGACCGCAGCACCGAAAGCGAGGGTCGCAGCAGGCGCAACCGTAAGGAGGAGGATGATCCGGTGGTGGTGCCCGAATTGAAAGTAGATGGTCTCAAAAACAGTCTGGAAATTACGGAGACCCTGGCTTTTTCGTTCGCTGCGCCTTTGGAAGCGGTGAGTGAGGAGGGCTTGCGTTTGTTTGAGGTGGTCGACAGTGTGCCAAAGCCCTTGGCCATGACCTTGCAGGGCGATAGTGTGCGCTTGCGGCGTTTTACGGTGGATTTTAAGCGGCAGGCGGGCGCCTCCTATGTGCTGGAAATCGACAGTGCGGCCTTCACCAGTATTTATGGTCTGGCCAACCGTCCGCTCACACATAAGTTTTCGGTGAAGACGGAGGACAGTTACGGCATTATGTATTTCGACTTTGAGGAAGCGGGGGCACATTGGTTGTTACAGGTCTTGAACCGCCAGGAGCAGGTGCTGCGACAGGCAAAAGTGCCGGCCAATGGTAAAATGGGTTTTCGTTATCTGAAACCAGGCGATTACCTCTTACGGATTGTGGAGGATGTTAACGACAATGGACGTTGGGATACGGGGCAGCTGGATGAGGGACGACAGCCGGAGCGACTCATTTATTATCCCGAAACGGTTTCGGTCAGGGCCAACTGGGATCATATGGTGCCCTGGAATCCTGCTGAGTTCGATATTTATGATTTTGTGGAGCGCATGCGTAAAACATCCACGGGGAACAGGCGAAGATGAGGAAGGGGGCAGCAGATAGGGCGCGGGTGCTTCTGGTTTGTACAGCACTGCTGGTGGTTTTTTTGGCCTCGGCTCAAAAACCCTGCGAAGGGTCTGAAAATACCGTTTTCCAATCGGGCGAAAGAGTGCGCTATCAGGCGGTGTACAACTGGGGCTTTATATGGTTGAATGCGGGTTTGGTTACTTTCTCGGTAGATGCCACCAAGAGGAAGGGGCAGGAGGCCCTGCATCTTAAGAGTGTAGGTGTCAGTCTGAAAAACTACGACCGCTTTTTTATGGTTCGGGATACTTTCGAGACCTGGGTGCACCCCCGTACCTTAGAGCCTTTTGAATTCCGCAGGGTGACCAATGAAGGCTCCTATAAAGCTTCTCATCATTATCTTTTCGATGCTTCCCAGCGTCAGATTCGCTCTTCCATAAGTCGGGAAGGGGGACCGGTGGAAAAGGGGCTGATGGACTGGCCGGCGTGTTCGTACGACCTGGTGAGTATGGTGTACCGGGCGCGCAACATCGATTTCTCGCTTTACAACAAGGGGGATAAGATTCCCATAACTTTGATTGTTGACGGGGAAATTCATAACTTGTACATTCGCTATTTGGGCAGGGAGGTGGCTGAGTTGAGAGACGGCCGCCGCTTTTCCTGTTTGAAGTTTTCGCCCTTGCTGGTAAAGGGGACCATTTTTGAGGCCGGGGAGGACATGACGGTCTGGGTGACCGACGATGCCAATCGGGTGCCCATTATTGTGGAGGCCAAAATTTTGATAGGTTCGGTAAAGGCGATGTTTATTGATGCCGAGGGCTTGCGACACCCCATGAAGGCGCAACTTCCTTAGTTGAAAAGATGATGAGACGAGATCAGGTATTGCAGCTGGGTACCGGTTTGTACCACGATTTTTTAGAGAACTACGGGCTGGCCGTGGAGACCGATGAGGCCGAGTACATTCATCAGTTTCGGGTGGCGGTTAAAAAGCTGCGTGCCCTGGCGTTTTTTTTGACGACGGACAGGCCAGAAGCTGCGGTTTTGCTGGATAGTGAGCACTTGACGGCTTGCATTCAGCCCGTGTATAAAAGCGCCGGAAAGGTACGTAATCTGCAGGTGCTCCTGGATGTGCTGGGTGGCTTTACCTGGCCCGGACCGGAGGGTTTCCGGCAACATATTTATGAACAGCTGCACCAGCGAAAGCTGGTGTTTTTGCAAGAGGCACAATTGGCTGCCCTGTTGTCGCCCAGGGCCTGGTTTGCTGAGCTCGACACCCTGGTGCGCGCGCACCCCGAAACCCTGGAGACGAGTGTGGAGCAGGTGGTGGGCGACTTGGCCGGGCGGGCTTTTTCCTTAATGCAGGCTTCAGGGCCCGGGGAGGACTGGCATGAGGCGCGCAGCTGTTTTAAAAAAGCCGCACATTTGTTGTTGATGGCCGGGGAGCTGGGTCTTGCTTCGCCCGGGCAACATAGATTTATGCCTTTTCGGGAGGCCGAACAGTTGCTGGGGACCTGGCACGACTTTTATATGCTGGGGCGTTTTATGGATAAGTATCTGGCTGTTTTGGGCAGACGGGAAAAGGGCTGGGACGAACTGGAGGCGGAATACCTGGAACAAGTCCGGCAAATTGAGCTTGCGGTTCGTGACCTGCCGGAGCGCTTCCCCCTTGCTTAGCGCTCGGCCACGAGGTCGTCGAGGGCCGGTTCCAGCAGATTTTTAAAGGGCTGGGGGACGACTGGTTCTTTGGCAACAATCCGGGCCAGATCTTCAGGGGACCATTTTTTCAATTTTTTTTGACGCATGCAGTGGTGCTGGTGCGACAAGTGGCGGGCCAGGTAGTTTTGTTCGCCCTGTCCCGGCGTGGGTATCAACAATGCGCTTTTTTGTAAAAAGTGCAGATCCATGATGGTGCTGTAGCCCGAGCGGGCAATAATCAGTCGACTGTTTTTAAGAAAGGGGATCAGGGTTTTGTCGCCCAGGTGGGGCACCCTGGTGAGGAGGCCTTGCTTTTCTGTTGGCTTTTGGTCCACCAACTCAGGTTGACCACTAAGCAGGAGGCTTTTAAGTCCGCTCGCTGCCAGTTTTTGTTGCAAGAGGGCTTCGAGTCGACTCCTTTGGGGTTCGGGTCCGGACAGCAGGGCCACACAATCGTAACGCAGGGGGGGTGCGACTTGCTCTTTTTGGTACATGAAACGGGAGAGGGGTCCGATGAAGCGGGCGTTTGGGGGCAGGGGATAGCGCTGGGTTAGATCTCCGGCAAGAGATGCGGCTCCCGGGTAATCGGGGATCCAGCATTCGTGGAAGGGGCGAATCAGCTTTAAAATGAGGCGATGGGCCAGTGGTTCGGCCCAGCGAAGGAGCAGGGGCAGTTTAACCATGAGCTGGTGGGTGAGGATTACACTCTTAATCTCCGGATGACGGGCCCCGTAGCGGTTGTCGGATACAATGGCCAGGGGACGGTGTTTGGCTGCCAGCTTTCGAATGATTTTTTTTTCTTTTTGCAGCCAAAACAGCCAGCGGGGTATTTGGAAGAGTAACTTTAGGGGGAGCAGCGGACCGGGCGCATAGCGTATGCGGGGACCGGGAAAGGAATCGAATTCTGCCTGCGGTACTGCCTGTTTTATGAGGCTTTGCAAGGGGTCCTCGGTGGCCACTACAATGCGGTAGCCGGCGCGACTCAGAAAATGCATCAGGGGCAGGTCGCGTGTGGCGTGCCCCAGGCCCCAGTGGAGGGGGCAAAACAAAATGCAGGGTGGGTTTTCCATTTTCAGGTGTTTAAGGTTTTTCTCGGGTTTAAAATTAGAATCGGTGCTTAGGTAGAGACCTGGGCCTTGATGCCGAGGGCCCTTACCCGGTTGGCTATGGCATGCAGGGTTGTACTGTCTGCTTTTTCGAGGGTGGGAATGGGGGTGTCGCGGGCAATGGTGTAAATCATCACTTCACGGGGGGCTATCTCTTGCAGAAGTTGCAGCCAGGCCTGTACTTCTTCTTCGGTGGTGTTGTTGATGCTTTGTCCCTGGTAGTGACCTTTTACAAAAAGGGTCTGAATGGTTACCCGGCCCTTGAATTTTTGCAGTTGGGCTACGGTGTCGGTCAGACTAAAGCGACCCTGGGGCTGGTCCAGCAGCTGCACGGTATCCTCCAGGGCCGAGTCCAGTTTCTGGATGTTGTCGTCAACTTTCAACAGGGCGTCAAAAACGGCGGGCCTGTGCAGGCGGGTGGCGTTGGAGAGGACGGCAATTCGGGCCTGGGGGCAATAACGTTCACGCAGTTCGATGGTGTCGTCAATGATGGCGGCGAAGTCGGGGTGCAGGGTGGGTTCCCCGTTCCCGGCAAAGGTCAGCACATCAGGAAGTTTTCCGTCTTTCTGCATCTCCTGCAGTTTCCTTTCGAGTTGGGTGGCTACCTGCTTGCGTGTGGGCAGTTGCGGACTGGGCGCATCCTTTCCCGGATTGAGGCCACACTCGCAGTAAATACAATTGAAAGAGCAGAGTTTACGGTCTTTGGGCAGCAGATTGATGCCGAGTGAAACACCCAGTCGGCGACTGGCAACGGGACCAAAAATGATTTCTCCAAACAGGAAGGTGGACATGCCTCTTTTTGGGGCAAAGTTAAAAGGATTTATTTATCTTTGACAGAATAAAAAACAGAGAGGGCATGCTTTTCAGTGAAATTGCCGGTCAGACAACCATAAAAGAACATTTGCTGCGTACCGTGCGTGAAGACAGGGTGGGGCACGCTCAGCTTTTTTCCGGAGGAGAAGGTTCGGGCGCACTTTTGCTGGCTTTGGCCTATGCCCAATATCTGAATTGCACCCAGCCCGGAGACCACGATGCCTGCGGCCGTTGTCCTTCTTGTTTGAAGGCGGCAAAGCTGGTACATCCCGATATTCACTTTGTTTTTCCGGTGGTAAAGACCAGCGGAAAGATCGTGAGCGACGACCGCATTAAGGAGTGGCGGGAGATGGTGCTGAGGCATAAATATTTTGGGGCAGGCGACTGGTTTGCAAAAATTGGAGACGGCCGAAAGGCCGGGATGATTTATGCCGATGAGAGTCCCGAAATACTGCGCAAGCTTTCGATGAAGAATTTTGAGGGGCGCTACAAGGTGATGATCATTTGGCTGCCCGAAAGGATGAACCTGACCGGGGCCAATAAGTTGCTGAAGATTTTGGAAGAGCCCCCGGAAGCAACCGTATTTTTACTGGTTTCGGAAGCGGCTCAGACCCTTTTGCCTACCATTTTGTCGCGCACCCAGCAATTGCGCATTCCCGGCATTGATGCGGGCGTGCTTACAGCCGCTCTGGTTAAGCAGACCGGCTGCGATGAGGGCAGTGCCCGCGTGGCGGCGCGACTGGCGCGTGGTTCCTACGTGCAGGCGCTGAAGCAGCTCGAAGCTGCGAACAACGCTTCTGTTTTTTTTGAGGCCTTTGCGCTTTTGATGCGCTCGACCTATTCGCGTAAGATTTTCGACATTATGTCCTGGGTGGAACAAACGGCGCCCTTGTCGCGCGATGAATTGAAGGCTTTCATCGACTATGCCACGGGCATGCTGCGGGAGAGCTATTTGTATAATTTTAAGCAGCCCGAACTGGTGTATCTGACGCCTGCAGAAGAGGATTTTGTTCGTCGCTTTTCGCCCTTTATCACCGAAAAGAATGTGGAGCGGATGGCGGCGGCCCTGCAAGAGGCTTATGCCCATATTGAACAAAACGGGAATGCGCGTATTGTACTGTTCGACACGGCCATTAAAATTGTGCCGATGTTTGCCGCCTGATGATTCAAAACGCTTCCCCGGCGGGGAAGCAGACAAAATAAACCGCCCCTTTCAAGGGCACTAATACAAAGTAGATGGAACAAGATATAGCTGCGCCCACGCACAGCAGTAAGTGCGATTCCTGTGGCGACCGTTGTGGCAAATTGGAGGTTTTCGACTGGCTCAGTGATTTGCCCGATCAAAGTGACGGCAACGACATTGTGGAGATACAGTTTAAAAATACCCGTAAAGGCTTTTACCGAAACACCAGTCAGACCAAATTAAGCAAGGGAGATGTGGTGGCAGTGGAGGCCTCTCCGGGTCACGACATCGGTATTGTTACCCTTACCGGGGAGTTGGTCTTGCTGCAGATGAAGAAGAACAATGTTTCACCTTCATCTTATGAGTTTAAGCGGGTGTACCGCAAGGCCAAACCGCTCGATCTGGAGAAGTGGGAGGAGGCCAAAGGCCTGGAACATGAAACCATGTTGGAGTCGCGGCGCATAGCCTGGGACCTGGGCCTGAATATGAAGATTGGTGACGTGGAATACCAGGGGGATCGTACCAAGGCCATCTTTTACTACATTGCCGATGAGCGGGTCGATTTCAGGGAGTTGATAAAGGTTTTGGCCGAGCGTTTTAAGGTGCGTATTGAAATGCGTCAGATTGGGGCGCGTCAGGAAGCGGGACGTATTGGCGGCATTGGTCCCTGTGGTCGCGAATTGTGCTGTTCTACCTGGATGACCAACTTTAAGTCGGTCACCACCAACGCGGCGCGTTATCAGGAAATATCGCTGAATCCGCAAAAACTGGCGGGACAGTGTGGTAAGTTGAAGTGCTGTCTCAATTATGAGTTGGATGCTTACCTCGATGCCCAGAAGGATTTTCCGAATACCGCGATTCCCCTGGAAACGGAGGACGGTACCTGGTACCACTTTAAGACCGATGTTTTTAAGCGCTTGATGTGGTATTCGGCCGGAAGAGAAAATGCCGGGATTATTGTTACCCTCACGGTGGATCAGGTGAAGGAGGTGCAGGCGCAAAATAAGAAAGGGCAGCGGGTGAAGAAGCTCGATGATCAGACTCCGGTGCTTGCAGTGCCTAAGGAAAATGGTTATGAGAATGTGATTGGGGAGGACAGTATTACCCGTTTCGACGATAAGAACAAGAAAAGCAATCGTAAAAAGCGGAAGAATCGGAAACCCGGTAACAGACCACAAAATACGAACGATGCCAATAAGGCGGAAGGTCAGGAGGAGCGCAGGTCCTCACCTGGTAGACAGGGCAACGCGCGTCGCAGAGGCCCCGGCAGGGGTGGCGACCGACGCAGAAAGGAGGACAATGGACCTAAGACGGAATAGTTGGTTTTTGCTTTTGCTGCCGCTGTTGTGGGCAGGCTGCTCACAAGGGGAGCTTTTCAGGGAGGAGCAGTCCTTTGGAGCGGGAGGCTGGCACCGCGACCAAGCCGCTGAATTTGAGGTGGAGGTGCAGGATACAACGCAGCTGTTGGACATTGGACTGACGCTGACGCATGGGGAGGATTATCCTTACAGTAACTTGTGGGTTTTTGTAGATGTGGAGACGGATCACGGACCGGCTGTACGCGACACCCTGGAGTTTTTTCTGTCCGAACCCTCGGGACCTTGGCTCGGCAAGCGGTCCGGAGATAAGTTGGAGGTCTCCGCCTACTACCAGCACGGGGTACGTTTGGCGCGACCCGGAACCTACCGCTTTCGGATACAGCAGGGCATGCGTCGGGAGCTTTTGCCGGAGATGTTTCAAGTCGAGTTTTGGGTGACAACGATCAAAGAATAGGAGCTAAGGTGTCGAAAAAGAACAAACTACAGCGTTTTGCCGAGATGGAGGATTTTCCTCACGTGATTCAGGCCGCATTTGATGAGGTGTTTCAGAAGGACTACCGACTGAAGGGGCGGTGGGCCAAGGATTTTTTTGGCAACGACAAGCCGCTGGTTTTGGAGCTGGGCTGCGGCAAGGGTGAGTATACTGTGGGACTGGCGCGTCAGTTTCGCGACAAGAATTTCATCGGAATCGACATTAAGGGCGCACGGATGCATAAGGGGGCGGAACAAGCCTTGAAGGAAGGATTGAAGAACGCAGCCTTTGTACGAACGCGCATCGAACTGATCGCTTCTTTTTTTGGAAAGGGGGAGGTGGATGAGCTCTGGCTGACCTTTCCCGATCCACAAATGAACAAGACCCGAAAGCGCCTGACTTCCTGTCGCTTTCTGCAGCTTTATGCCGGGTTTCTGAAGCCGGGGGGAAGGGTACACCTGAAAACGGACAGCCGCTTTTTGTACACTTATACCCGGGAGGTGGCGCGACACAATAAGCTGACGGTGGTTAAGGACTATGAGGACTTGTACCACAGTGGACTGGAAGATGAGATACTGGGCATTCGTACCTATTACGAGGAGCGATTTATGGCCCACAATCTCCCCATAAAGTATTTCAGCTTTTTGCTCGACCATCGCGCCGAACTCGAAGAGCCCGAGGTGGACATTCCGCGCGACAGCTACCACAATGCCGGTCGCAGTGTAAAATTGTATGAGAATGACCAGGAAGCTCCCGCCGACCTCCGCGAATGAGGACCGTCCCTTTTTTGAACAGGTTTATGATCTGGTGCGTCTGATTCCCTATGGCCGGGTGACCAGCTATGGGGCGCTGGCTGCGGCCCTGGGTTCACCAGGGGCCGCGCGCATGGTGGGTTGGGCTTTGAACAAATGTCACAGCGTTCACCCCCCTGTCCCCGCCCATCGGGTCGTCAACCGCAAGGGCTTGCTCAGTGGCAAGCACTTTTTCCCGGGCGAGGGGATGATGCGCGATCTCCTGGTGTCTGAGGGTGTTCGGGTGGAAGACGATAGGATTTGTGACTTTGCCGACTGTTTTTGGGATCCTTCAACAGCTTTGGACCAATTGTAAAAGGGGTACAAATATTTTTTTTACCTTTGTGCTTATCTTTATGAAGTTTAAATAAATACAAACATGAGTTTTTATCCCCAATTGGTGCTGGATGCGCTCAAGCATGTGGTACATCCCGGGAAGGGAAAAGATATTGTCAGTCTGGGTATGGTGGAGGACGACATCCGTATCGACGGAAAACGCATCAGCTTTTCTTTGTTGTTCGACCGTGCCAATGACCCCATGGTTACTCCGGTTAAAAAGGCCTGTGTGCAGGCGATAGAGACTTACATCGGGGATGGGGTGGAGATCCGCGGAAACATCTTTGTTAAAGTAAAACCCCGCGAGGTGAAGAAAGAAAAACCTTTGTTGGAGGGCGTAAAAAATATCGTAGCCATTGCTTCCGGTAAAGGCGGGGTAGGCAAATCGACCGTCAGCAGCAACCTGGCGGTTGCTTTGGCGCAGCAGGGTTACCGGGTGGGTTTATTGGATACCGACGTTTATGGTCCTTCTGTCCCCAAGATGTTTGCCACCGAAGATGCCCGTCCCTATCTGGAAAAAGTGGACGGCAAAGACATGATTTTGCCGGTGGAAAAGTACGGGGTAAAATTGCTGAGCATCGGTTATTTTGTGAGTCCCGAAGACGCTGTGGTGTGGCGTGGCGCTATGGCCACCAACGCTTTGAAACAGTTGATTACGGATGCACTTTGGGGAGAGCTGGATTATTTATTGCTCGATTTGCCGCCCGGTACCAGCGATATTCACCTGACTTTGGTGCAGACTTTGGCGCTGACAGGTGCTGTGGTAGTGAGTACGCCTCAGGATGTGGCTTTGGCCGATGCCCGCAAGGGAATCAGCATGTTTCAGGGCGAACAGATTGCGGTGCCGGTCCTGGGTCTGGTGGAGAATATGGCTTGGTTTACACCCGCAGAGTTGCCGGAGAACAAATATTTCATTTTTGGTGAAGGAGGTTGCAAGCGCCTGGCGGAGCAGCTGAATGTGCCTTTGTTGGGACAAATTCCTATTGTGCAGAGCATTCGTGAAGGTGGCGATGCCGGAACGCCTTCGGCGCTGGAGGAGGACAGTGTAACAGGGCAGGCCTTTAAGGCCCTGGCCGAGGCTGTGGTGGAAGCGGTAGAGAAGCGGAACAGGGAGTTGCCGGAGACTAAGGTGGTGCAAATCACCAGAAAATAATTTAAGCGCAGAGGACGCCAAGAGCTGCGTTACGCTTGCCGGAAAAATGCTCATGTACACAAGTTACACTCCGCTTTTTCCGGCGTCGCAAGCCTTGCTCTTGACGACCTCTCCACATAAATTGCTGAAGTGCTTAGTTTTTCAAGCGCATTTTTCTGAGGCGCGGGGCTGCACGTTTCAAAGAAATCAACGGCAGTTTCCGGGGCTCAGACAGAAAATATTAAATACTGGCTGTATGGATAAACAGGAAGTAGTGGGTTTGATTGAGGCCGCTATTGACGAAATCAGACCTTATTTGCAATCGGATGGGGGCGACATCACCATTGTGGAGGTGAGCGACGATCTGGTGGTGAAGGTGCGGCTCGAGGGCGCTTGTGATGGCTGTCCCATGAGTATGCAAACACTTAAGAACGGGGTGGAGATGGTGGTGAAAACCCGGGTTCCGGCCGTTTTGGAAGTGGTGGCGGTTTAGTGTTTTTCTTTCTCTTTTTTTAAAAGGCCGCCAGCAGGAGACCAATGTCCTTGAAGGGGAGATTCAGGTGGTTGCCGACATAACTGTTGGTGAGTATGCCTTTGTAAATGTAGGTGCCGTGACTCACTCCGGTATCCTCTTTAATGAGTTGGTGGATGCCGCCCGAATCGGCCATGTGCAGCAAGAGTGGCGTGAAGATGTTGCTGAGGGCGATGGAGGCGGTGCGGGCCACACGGGAGGCGATGTTGGGTACCGAATAGTGTACCACGCCTCTTTCGTTGATGTAGGGCTGACCGGCATGAGCGACAGCTGGTTGTTCAAAACAGCCGCCGTTGCCCACACTTAAATCTACGATGACGGAGCCGTGCTTCATTTTGGCGATTTGGTCGGCGGTGATGAAAAAGCCGGGCTCACTGTCGAAGTAACGGAGACTGGCCACCACGGCATCGGCCGATTTCAGGGCCTTGCTGAGTACGCTGGGATGGAGGATGGAGGTAAAGAGGCGTTGGCCCACATTGCGCTCCAATTCCTTGAGGTTTTGATAGGAGTTGTCGAAGATTTTGACCTGACAACCGAGTCCCAATGCGGCCCTGGTCGCAAATTCCCCGGCGGTCCCTGCGCCTATAATGACAACTTCGGCGGGCGTAACGCCCGTTATGCCGCCCAGCAGTACGCCTTTTCCGCCGTGCGCCTTGCTGAGATATTCTGAGGCAATGGTAATGGCGGCATAGCCTTCAATTTCGCTCATGCTTCGGACGACCGGATAGCAGCCGGCTTCGTCTTTTAAAAACTCGTAGGCGATGGCGTTGATGCGTTTGTTGAGCAGGGCACTGATGGATTCCCGCTCTTGTCCCGGCATGTATAAGAAGGAGAGCAGGAGTTGGTTGGGACTCATCAGCTCCACTTCGGCAGGGGCCGGTGGGGATATTTTCAGGATGATGTCGCTTTGGTAAACCTCACGCAGGGAGGGTACAATGGTGGCTCCCGCTTCTGAGAAGTCACGGTCGAAGTAATTGGCACGTTCGCCTGCGCCTTTTTCTATGAGGACTTTATGGCCGTTGGCCCGCAAGAGTTCAACGCCCTGTGGGGTTAGGGCGATACGGTTTTCAGAGGGAAGGGGGTCCTTGGGAATACCGATGCTGAGCGAGCGCTGTCGCCTGCCGGTTTCCAGTGTTTCTTCACGGGGAATCAACTGGGTGCGTCTGATGGCAAAATAGGAGGCCCTTCCTTCCATGGTGTTTGTTCTTCGGGGTAATTTTTTCGAAGTTACAAAAAAAATCAGAACCTGATGTTGCGTCGGCCATCGGGTCCTTCTTCCATATGTACATCGATGCGTTCTTCGGGGAGCTGCTCCCCGGCCTTTTCGGGCCATTCAATAAGACAGATGTTTCCGCTGTAAAGGTATTCGTCGCCACCGATGTCGAACAATTCTTCGGGACTTTTTAGGCGATAGAGGTCGAAGTGGTAAATGCTTTGGCCGCTGCTGCCCAGGTACTCGTTGACCAGGGCAAAGCTGGGACTGTTTACGGGGTCGCTGACGCCGAGTTGGGCGCAGAGGGCTTTGATGAAGGTGGTTTTGCCTACGCCCATTGCGCCCCGGAAGGCGGCTACGGGGGTGCTGCGCAGTTGCTCTGCCAGAGCAGCTGCAGCAGGGCCCAGGTCGTGGGGACCGGCAGCTGTAAATTCCATTTTGTTGTTTTCTTTTGCAGTAAAATTAAGTCCTGGGTTCCAGAATTGCAAAAGGAATGAGCATCTCTTCCATGGAAATGCCGCCGTGTTGGAAGCTGTCCTTGTAATAGCTTACATAGTAGTTGTAATTGTTGGGGTAGGCAAAGAAGTCGTTGCCCGTAGCAAAAATGTAGGAGGTGGACACATTGGGCTTTGGTAAAAAGATGCTTTCGGGCTTGCGTACCTCGTAAACCGAGCGGGCGTCGTAGGCCAGGTTTTTTCCCTGCTTGTAGCGCAGGTTGGTATTGGTGTTGCGGTCGCCCACCACCTTTATGGCATTTTGTACCCTTATGGTGCCGTGGTCGGTGGTTACCACCACCTTTACCTGGTCGTTGGCCAGGCGTCTGAGCAGTTCAAACAGGGGCGAATGCTGGAACCAGGAAAGGGTGAGGGAGCGGTAGGAGGACTCGTCGGAGATGAGTTCCCGAATCATTTTCATTTCGGTGCGTGCGTGCGAGAGCATGTCTACGAAGTTGACTACGACGACCGACAGATCGTAGTCTTTGAGCTGATGGTAATTGTCGAGCATTTTCCGGCCCGATTCGGTGTCGCCGATTTTTTGATAGTGTACCCGGGTGTTGCCTTGCCGGATGCGCTCGAAGTAGTCCTTGAGCAGTGCTTCTTCGTGCTGGTTCTTGCTGCCTTCGTCGTCCTCTTCTACCCATAAGTCGGGTCGGATTTTACGGATCTTGTCCGGAAGCAGTCCCGAAAAAATGGCGTTGCGGGCGTACTGGGTGGCGGTGGGCAGGATGCTGAAATAGAGTTCGTCTTCCCGAACGGTGAAATAGGGGGCCAGTTGTTGGCGAATGAGTTGCCACTGGTCGTAGCGAAAGTTGTCGATCACCACCATGACTACCGGCTGCTTTTCTTTGAGTAGGGGCAGGATTTTTCGCTTCATCAGAGTGTGCGACATCATGGGGGCCTCGTCGGATTGCAGCCAGTCGGCATAGTTGTCCTTTATGAAGCGGATGAATTGGTTGTTGGCTTCTGTTTTTTGCATCAGGAGGACTTCGTTCATGGGGCTGTCGGCCTGCTGCAGCTCCAGTTCCCAGTACACCAGTTGGCGGTATACTTCATACCATTCTTCATAGCTGAGGCGGTCGTTGATGCGCAGGCCGATTTCAGCAAAAGCGGATTGATAGTCGGTGGTGGTTTTTTGGGTAATCAGGCTTTGGCTGCCCAGTATTTTTTTGATGGACGAGAGTACCTGCTTGGGGTTGACCGGCTTGATGAGGTAGTCGGCTATTTTACTGCCGATGGCCTGGTCCATGATGTCCTCTTCTTCACTTTTGGTGACCATGACTACGGGCAGGGAGGGGCTTTTTTCCTTGATGCGCATCAGGGTTTCCAGGCCACTGAGTCCCGGCATGTTTTCATCTAAAAAGACCAGACTGTAGGTCTGGTTGCTGAGCAAGCCCAGTGCATCCTTGCCGTTGGTTGCGGTGTCTACCTGAAAGCCTTTTTCGCGAAGAAAAATGAGGTGGGCTTTGAGGTGTTCTATTTCGTCGTCGACCCAAAGGAGCCGGTGCTTTTGTAGATTTTCCATAGTCTTTTTTTACATGCTTCACCGGTAATTGCAAAGATCACGCCAATCAAGGCTGTGGGCTTTGCAGGTTTTCGAAGCGAAGCTGGATGAGGATGCCTCCGCCTCCGCCCAGGTAGTGTTCGGAAAAGAAGTCGCGGTAGTTGCCGAAATCCCCGGTGGTCACCAGGGCATTCAGGTTGCTTTTACTACCGGCCAGCAGTCGCACTTGGGTGGCGCCATCGACTTGCATCAGTCTGGTGTTGGAACGCAGGGCATAGTAGTAATCCATGGCTTCGCGCTGGTTGCCGAAAGCGGATATGACAATGAGGGTCTCCCCGGTGGAGGTCTTGCGCTGTTCCACATTGTAATCGGCCAGCAGGAAGCGCTGGAAGTTGTAGTCGGCCAAATTGAAAAAGAGACGATGGAGGTCGGCCTCTTCATCAATGGTAAAGAATACGAGTTGTTCTTCTTCCGGCTGATGCGTGAACAACGCGCCTTTATCCAGCAGCTCATCTTCGCTTTCCTGTTCCTCTCCGGCAAGGGTCAGGCTGTCGCGGGAGGCCGCGGGACGAACACTGCGGACGGGGCGCAAGCCCTGTTCGAGCATGGCCAGCCAGCTTTCGGCTACTTCGGCTTCCCTGGTTTCGGGATGCTGGTACAGCAGGGCAGCCAGACTGCTGCGGAAGGCTTCGTCCTGACCCTGCTTGCCCAACAGAAGGGCTTCGAGCAACTGGGCCTTGCGTGTGAGTTCCGGCTGGTCGCTTTCTTCTATAACCTGGCGACTGAGGAGAAGACTTTCTGAAAGTCTGTTTTGTAAATAGGCGGTGTAGGCCTTGTGGTAATTTTCCCCGGTTTCCTGTTGCTTTTTGAGGATTTCTGCGGCATGGTCGGGGTTTTGCAGAAAGGGGGCGTATTTGCCGTCGGGGAAACGCTCCAGCAGGGCGGCCTTGAAGGCGGCAGCTCCTGCCGGCTGTTGGGCCGCGCTGTAGGCACGGTGTCCCCAGAAGAGGCTCTGTTCGGCCAGGGCATGGTCGGGATACTCCTTTAGGAGGGTCTCAAAGAGGGCGGCGGCCTCGGCAGGTTTGTTGAAGTAGTCGAGCAGCACCATCGCCGCATCAAAGGTGGCCCGGGCATTTTCATCGCGGCGCTCGGCCTTCGCCGCTTCGCTTAAGGGGAGCTCGGCCAGCAGGCTTTCTTTGTCCCTGACCTGACTTTGTGGTCTCCTGCCCTGGGCGGGGCCCTCCATTTCATCGAGTCCGGGCAGACGTTCGCCGGGCGCCCCGGGCATGGCCATGGGCTGCTCTGCCGCCTGCTCACTGCTTTGTGAACTTTTGTCGGAGCGCCGCCAGTTGTCCTCACTGCTCCTCCGGCCCCAGCGGCGTTCAAATTCCATTTTACCCAGACTAACGGTGGCCTGATTGTAGAAGTACCATTGACCCGGAGTGTTTGGCTGTCCCCCCCTTGCTCCAAAGGAGCCGGGCATTGTGGCAGAGAAGAAGGGGTCTGGTCCCCTTCGCCCGCCGGTTTCCAGGGCCAGTTGTTTGTTCAACTCTTGTTGGCGTTCGTGTTCAATGAGGGCCTCGAGGTAACTGTCCAGTTCGGCCTCGGGCAGACTGGCCAGGTAGAGGAGGCTGTCGTTGTGCTCCACGGTTTCCAGGGCCGTACTGAGGGGTTGGAGACCGGTATGGCGGAAGCGGATCTCACTGCTGCGGGGGTCGTTTTGTGCCAGCAGATTCAGGCTGCTGTCGTAATAGGCAAAGGATTGTGGGTAGGCGTTTTGTTCAAAGAAGAGGGCGGCCATTTTCAGCTGGGTCTCGCGCAGGAGGTCACGGTTTCCGTTGTTGTAGCCGGCTGAAAGACGCAGTTGGGTATGGGTGTGCAGGGTGTCGCCCTGCTGCAGGTAGTTTTCGGCCAGGGCAAAGTGGAGGAGGTCCCGGAACTCCC
>DUOK01000125.1 GCA_012838865.1 Bacteroidales bacterium
AAGTCGGCCTAAGCACAAAAACCTTTTGGTATATGGACCCTTTTTATTATGGACTCATCGCCTTTGTGGTGATTTTTATCGGCTATTCGTACTTTAACTATCGGCGAATGAAGCACTTTGCCGCTTTGCCCGATGCGGAGGAGATTCAGCACCTGACAGCCGCCAATTTTAAAGCCAAAACGGCAAAGGGAGTGGTTCTGGTCGATTTCTGGGCCGGCTGGTGTACCCCTTGTAAAATGATGGCCCCTGTATTGAACCAGGTGGCCAAGGCTGCTGACGGAAATGGACAGGTTGCCAAGGTCAATGTAGAGGAGCAGCAGCGCCTGGCTGAACAGTTTAAGGTGCGCAGCATACCTACTTTGCTCTTGCTGAAAGACGGTCGCGAAGTGGATCGTTTTGTAGGGGTGAAGAGTAAGGATTTTCTGTTGAAGAAAATGCAGCAGGCTTAGGCCCGATGCTTCTATATATACAGAGCTATTGTTTTTTGTTTAATTGGAAATGCCCGGATAGGACCTTAAAGCGTTCGTCCGGGTATTTTTCATACCTTTAAGCTGGGACCGGTTTCTTATTCTCCTGGTATGGAGACGCTGGCCCGCAATAACAGTGTTTTAAGGTCTGTTTAAGAACTTATCATTATGTGGAATAAGATAAAATATTTTCCCATTTCGGCCTTTACGGTGATTATGGGACTGAGTGGAGCTACCCTGATTCTGTCGAAGTTTGGCAGCAACGGTTGGCTGCCTTCCTGGTGTTACAGTACAGCATTGTGGACTTTGAGTGGACTGGCCATTTTTATTGCGGCCCTTTATTTGCTCAAGACCCTGCGATTTATGGATGAGGTGCGCAGGGAGTTTTTGCATCCCATTAAGATCAACTTTTTTCCCTCTATTTCTATTTCCTTGCTGCTCTTGTCCATTGCCTGGGAGCCGGTCAGCACTTCGGTATCGCAGTATCTTTGGTGGCCGGGCGTGGTGCTGCATACCCTTTTTATGTTGAAAGCCATCGGCTACTGGATAACGCACAGTTATGAAATCAAGCACTTTAATCCCGCCTGGTTCATTCCTGCCGTGGGTAATGTTTTGGTGCCCATAAGTGGGGTGGAACATGCCCCCGAATTGCTGTCGTATTTTTATTTTTCTTCGGGCATGTTCTTCTGGATCATTCTGTTTGGTCTGTTTATGAACAGGGTGATTTTTCACGGACAGCTGCCCGAGAAGTTTATTCCTACCTTTTTCATCATAATTGCCCCGCCGGCGGTAGGCTTTTTGGCTTACATGCGGCTTTTTGGCAGTTGGGACGGGGGCGCCATGTTTTTACTGATGATGGCCCTGTTCTTTTTTGTGCTTTTGGTGAGCATGTACCGAAGTTTTACACGGCTTAAATTTTTTATGTCGTGGTGGGCCTTTACTTTCCCGCTTACCGCCTTAACGGTGGCCACCACTTTGGCCTTTGAAGTGTCAGGAGAAGCTGCTTTTAAATATATGGCATGGTTTTTTGCCGGGGTTTCAGCGGTGGTTATTGCTGTTGTGGCCTGGCATACTTTGCGCCACCTGTTTCGAGGCGAAATTTGCGTAATGGAGGAATAAAGCATTGTTCGATTACGCGAAAATTGCTATCTTCCATACAAATTCCACGGCTATGAAGGAAGGGTGCATTTTTTTGACTGATCTGGAGTTTGAATACCGACTCTGGAAAAACAGACTCAGTTACTATCTGAAAGAGCTGGCGCTGTTGAAGGCCCGCAACGAGGAGCTGTTGCAGCGCGATGAAGCACGGGCCATGAATACGGTAGAGCTGATGGTGCTGGAGGACCATGAAAGTGAATTGCAGCAGCTCGAAAAACGCATTAAGGTGCAGGAGGAAGAGATGCAGTACTACAACAAGGATTTTCCCATAACGCCCACCCATGAGTACATGGGCGCGCACCTTATTTTGCGTGATAAAATAAACCGCATTTGTGCCTTGCATCGCGATAAGGCCGACGACCTGTTGAGGGCCCTGGGAATATGAGGCAGCGTTTCATTCCGGCAAGTTGTATTGTTGTTGTGCTTATGGGCATTCTTTTTTGGACACCGGGCTGTGGGCATAAGCCCCCAGACCTTAAAGTAAGCGATTTACAGTCGGGCGACTTTGTGTTTACCGGTCCCGGTTTGTGGGGTGGCGATAAGCTGTCAACAGCCATCGACGATGTAACCAAGACCGAGATGGAGACTTCCTATACCCACATGGGGATGGTGGAGGTGAGGGACTCCACGGTGTGGATTTGGCATGCAGCCCCCAAGAAGGGGGTGAGTTGCGAAAGCCTGGAGGCTTTTCTGAAAACCCGCCATCGGGCCGATGTGTATCGGCTGTCCGACTCTCTGCACCTACATATACCCGCTGCGCTGGACACTGCACGTACCCTCAATGGTTTGCCTTATGACGATGCCTATCTGATGGATGGGACCGGCCATTACTGCTCGGGTTTTGTGTACACCCTTTTTCGCTCGTCCAATATCTTTGAACTGGAAGCCATGACCTTTAAGAATCCCGAAACAGGGGATTTTCATCCCTTGTGGGTGGATCATTATGCGCGTTTGGGGGTGGAGATTCCCGAAGGAAGGCCGGGTTGCAACCCCAATGGGATGGCCTTGTCGCCCCACCTCCGTTTTGTGGGGAAGGTGCTTGAAAAATAGGGGCTTTGTGAAAATAAAGAGGGAGAAAAGCAGCTGCTTTTCTCCCTCTTTATTATGGGTAATACTGACGGTGGAAACGCTTAACGTTTCTTGTTCTTGCCGCTCTTTTGCAACTGTTGTTGCTGCTTGGCCATTTCTTCCAGACGCTGGGCAAACTTAGATTTCTTCACCGGTTTCTTTTGGTTGGCCTGAATCTTTTTCAGCAGCTTCTTCTCATCCACAAAACGACGAATCAAGAGAGTCTGTCCCACAGTAATCAAGGTGGAAACAAAGTAGTAATAACTCAAACCCGATGCATAGTTGTTGAAGAAGAAGAGGAACATCACCGGCATCATGTACATCATCCCCTTCATACCCGGCATTTGGTTGGCCGAAGCGGTCATTTCAGAGTTCATTTTGGTGTACAACATGTTGGTAGCCGCCATCAAAAGGGTAAAGAGACTCACATGCGCTCCGTAAAAGGGAATGTTGAAGGGTAAGTCGAAGATCGAGTCGTAGGTCGAAAGGTCGGTAGCCCAAAGGAAACTTTCCTGGCGCAATTCGATGGAAACCGGGAAGAAGTTGAACATGGCAATGAGGATGGGCATCTGCAGCAGCATGGGCAAACAACCGCCCATGGGATTCACCCCGGCCTTTTTATAGAGGGCCATGGTAGCTTGCTGGCGCTCCATGGCTTTCTCTTTGGGGATGCGCTCGTTGATTTCATCGATCTGGGGTTTCAGGACTTTCATCTTAGCCGTAGACATGTACGACTTGTAGGTGAGGGGGAAGAGTACCAGTTTGATGAGGATGGTCAGGATCAGGATGATGATGCCGTAACTGCCGATGAAGCCTTCGAGGAAGTTGAAGACAGGGAGTACGGCAATGCGGTTGACCCAGCCAAAAATGCCCCAACCCAGAGGTATCAGCTTGTTCAGTTCCAGTGCCTTGTCGTAGCGGTTCAGCGTGAAAAAGTGGTTGGGTCCGAAGTAAAAGGAAAAGCCGATGTTCTCGTTGGTGGAGAAGTCCACCGGAATCACCGTCTCGGCCCTATTGTACGCTAAAAAGTTGCTGCTCTCACTGCTTTCTCCTTTGACTTCAACCAGGGCACTGGCAAAGGCCTCGTCGGCGATAAATACAGAGGAGAAAAACTGGCCCTTAAAACCAATCCACTTGACCTTGGTTCTCAGATCTTCACTTCCGTCGCCTGCTCCTTTGAGCCAATCCACTTCGTCGAGGTGGTATTTGTAATATAGTCCTGAGTAGCGCTTCTCGCTGCTGCGACCCTTTTCAAATGCCGGCATTTCCATATACCAGGTCAGGTCGATACTGCCCCGTGGGGTGGCCATCAGGTTTCTCAGGTTTTCAGTCTGCAGTTCAAAGCGGGCCATGTATTCGTCGGCAGGCAGCGTATAGTTAAAGCGCAAACGCTCGCCCAGTTCGGTGCCCAACTCAAAAACCAGTTGATTGTCACCAACCTGTCTGGTCTCAAAATAGAGGTCGTTGGTGTTGAAAACACGGGTGTTGTGCGTGAAGGTAAAGCCAAATTTATTGGCGTCCCCATCAAAAAGGACAAGGGGCTTACCATCGTGGGTCTTGTACTCTTTCAGCTCTACCGAATAGATGCGGGCACCCTTAGAGCTCAGTACCATACGTACCTTTTCGTTTTCGAGGGTGTAGTAGGTGGTTTCTCCTTCAACGAAGGGGGCCATCTGACCAAAGCGTGCCTGAAGCTGATTATTCAACTGAATGCTGTCGATTTCTGTCGTTGCCTCTGCCTCTGCTTCGAGCGCCACGGGGGTGGCTTCGGCTTGTTGCTTAAGGGCAGCATCCAATTCTTGTTGGCGCAGCATCTCTACTCTTTCCAGCGAATCGCGCTGGCGCTGCATGGCCTCTACCTGTTCGGCAGAAGGTTTGTTGATGAAATAAAAACCTATAAGTACCAGGCTGATGAGAACCAGACCCGTTATCGAATTCCTATCCATTTTTATTGTTTAGTATTTGGCGTTTCGTTTATTGCGGCTGTAATGAAGGCCATAAAGACCGGATGGGGTTTTAACACGGTACTGCTGTATTCAGGGTGAAATTGGACGCCCACGAACCAGGGGTGCCCGGGCAATTCTACAATTTCAACCAGTCCCGTATCGGGATTAATCCCGGTGGCTTTCATTCCTGCTGCTTCGTAGGCAGCCAGGTAGTCGTTATTGAACTCGTAACGGTGGCGATGTCGTTCACGAATATTTTCTTGTCCGTAAGCAGCAAACAATTTGCTTTCCTTTTTCAGCTTGCAGTCGTAAGCGCCCAAACGCATCGTGCCTCCCTTGTCGGAGATGTTCTTCTGGTCTTCCATTAAATCAATCACCGGGTAGGCAGTGGTATGGTCCATCTCTTTGGAGTTGGCCTTATCCATTTTAAGCACATTGCGGGCGTATTCGATGACGGCCGTTTGCATACCCAGACAAATTCCCAGGAAGGGGATGTTGTTTTCACGGGCATGTTGCACGGCCAGCAATTTGCCGTCGAAGCCCCGGTGACCAAAGCCCGGCGCCACCAGAATGCCGTGCAGCCCCGTTAGTGTGTCGGCTATGTTATCTGAGGTGAGTGTTTCACTCTGAATCAACTGGACGTCCACCTTGTGATCGTTGTAAGTGGCGGCATGTATGAGGGCTTCGATGATGGATTTGTAGGCATCGTTGAGTTCGACGTACTTGCCCACCAAGCCAATTTTTACGACTTTTTTAGCGTTGTGTAATTTGTCCAGAAAGCTTTTCCAATCCTTAAGTTCCGGCTTTTGGTCCACCGGCAACTTTAATTTCTCCAGGATGATCTCATCCAGCCCTTCTTCCTGCATTTTTACCGGCACTTCGTAAATAGAGCTGACATCAATGCTTTGGATTACTGAGCGGCTGTCCACATTGCAAAATAGTGCCACTTTTTTGCGGATGTCGGGGGCCAGATCTTTTTCGGTACGCAAGACCAGTACATCGGGCTGAACGCCTTCTTCGAGCAGTGCCTTTACTGAGTGTTGGGTAGGTTTGGTTTTGAGTTCCCCGCTGGCTGCCAGATAGGGGACCAGTGTGAGGTGAATGTTAACAGCCCGGGACCTGAGTTCCCATTTCAGCTGACGAACCGCCTCGATGTAGGGGAGCGATTCGATGTCGCCCACCGTACCACCAATTTCGGTAATTACCACATCAAAACGGTGCTTGCTGCCCAGCAGTTTGATGTTTCTTTTGATTTCATCGGTGATGTGGGGAATGATTTGTACCGTTTTGCCCAGAAAATCACCACGTCTTTCCTTGTTGATGACATTTTGGTAAATGCGACCGGTGGTAACGTTGTTGGCCTGCGAGGTGGGGACATTGAGGAAGCGTTCGTAATGACCCAAATCAAGGTCGGTCTCAGCACCATCCTCGGTTACGTAGCACTCCCCGTGTTCGTAGGGGTTCAATGTCCCGGGATCCACGTTCAAGTAGGGATCCAGTTTTTGAATGGTGACTTTATATCCTCTGGCCTGCAGCAATTTGGCCAGGGAGGCGGAGATGATTCCCTTTCCGAGTGAAGAAGCAACCCCTCCGGTAACAAAAACGTAACGAGTATCCGGCACGGCGTATCTGGTTAAATAATTCTACAATTTTAACTAAACCACAAAGGTAGAAAAATCTGCCTGAAAATAGGTCGCGCCGGAGAATAATTAAAGCATTTCGTCTATCAGGTCCAGTTTCTTATTCAGCAATTCCATATTGCGTTTGCCGTTCTCTATTTTGTGCTGAAAGTCCCGCACCAAGGCATCTGAGTTCTTCGATTTGGCAAAGAAACCAATGTTGTTTTCCCAAACAACCAGGTCGTTTTCGAGTTGCTTCAACTTCAGCATAATGCGATTGCGCTCCTGCCCGATTTTTTCGGCAAACTGATTCTCAGCCTTCCAGTTTTCGAGTTTGTTGCGAAATTTTTGGAGGTTTTTGTTGACTTCGTCGAGGTTCAGGTGATCGAACTTTTGGTTGATGAGATTGCGGAATTCCTGGTTGATGCGCTCCTTTTCTTTAAGCGGCACAAAACCGATGTCGGACCAGCGGCGCTGGAAGTTCTGCAAAATTTCAAAGTTCTTTTCGTTGTCCTCTTTGACCTCAAACGCAGTCAACTCGGCAATAAGCGCTTCTTTGGCTTCGAGGTTTTTATCCTGCTCCTCGTCGATGTGACTGAAGAAGTCCTTTTTGCGGTTGAAAAAATAATCACAGGCTTCGCGGAAGCGCTTCCAAACAATGTCGGATTGCTTGCGGGGTACCGGGCCAATTTCCTTCCACTTTTTTTGAATGCGTATGTATTCGTCCGTGGTTTTCTTCCAGTCGTTGCTCTCCTTCATGGCTTCGGCCTGAATGCAGAGTTCTGTCTTGAGCTGCAGATTATTCTGCTGCTCGTTCTTATAGGATTTAAAAAACTCACGCTTGCTGTTGAAAAAGCTGTCGCAGGCCTTACGAAAACGTTCGTAAACCAGATTGTTGTCCTTCTTGGGCGCAAAGCCAATGGTTTTCCAGATTTGCTGGAGGTCGATAAGCTGTTTGCTTTTTTCTTCCCATTCTCTGGGCGAATGCAACTCTTCAGCCAGAAGGGCTTCTGCTTTTTCGCAGAGTTCTATTTTGGCTTCGAGATTTTTCTTAAGTTGGTTCTTGAGGGCTTCAAAATGCTCCTGCTGACGCTGGTTGATTTTTCCGGTGGCTGCCTTAAAGCGCTCCCACAGCTCTTCTTTCTTTTCTCGCGGCACGGGGCCCACCTCGCGCCACTGGTCGTGCAGTTTTTGCAGGGCTTTAAAGGCCTTAACAGGCGATTCTTCGAGCAGCAGCTCCTCTGCTTTTTCGCAGAGCGCCACTTTTTCCTCGTAGTTCTTTTTCAGGTCGAGGTCGCGCAGCTCGTTGTTTATCTTGATGTAGTTGTAAAAGTTTTCTACGTGCAGGTGAAAGGTCTCCCACAAATCGTGCAACTTACCTTGCGGCACGGGACCAATATCGCGCCAGCGTTGTTGCAGGTCACGGAATTCCTGAAAGGTTTCGTTGAGCGATTCCTGACGGTTCAGCAAGTCCTTAATCCCTTCGATGACCTCGTATTTTGCAGCAAGGTTCTTTTCTTTCTCGTGTTCCTGAGATTGGCGCTCGCTGTCGCGCTTACTACGGTATTCAAATAGCAGGGCCGAGAATTCCTTTTGCAGGTTGTCGGGTTGATGGACAAAGAGCTCTTCGGGTTCTCCGGAGGCGACGAAGGCCGCTTTGGCCTTATTTTCAATTTCTTCGGAGGCTTTGTCGAAGACTTTGCGTAAGGCATCCACGGCCGGTTTCAGGTCGCTGATTGGCTGTTCCTTAAGCAGCTGCCGGAATTTGGCCACCAGGTTTTCCCGATCCAGATGGCTGTAATCCTCCTGGGCAGGAACTGCCTCCTCTTCCTCTGTAGCTTCCACCTTTTTTGTTGCCTGCTCGTCGGTGGCTTGCTCCCCGGATGGGGCAGTGTTCTCAGCCTCAGCATGCTTTGCAGTGGTCTCAGTGTCCTTTTCAGGGGCAGCTTCCGGGGTCTTTTGTTCCTCTTTGGATTCATGGACCTGCTCGGTCGCATTCAGACGGGTTTCCTCCTGGGATTCCTTGTTCAGTTCATTTGCTTCCATCACCATAGGTGTTATATTCACTCTACGAATATATTACATTAGGGCCAAAGTCCAAAGTTTTTTAAAAAATTCCTTTGGCCTGCATTTCAACAGGCTTTGCTATCTTTGCGCCAAATTTGAAGCTATGCGCATAGATGTACTAACGCTCTTCCCCCAGATGTTTGAAGGTCCTTTTTCCGAAAGCATTCTGCGTCGCGCCGTTGACCAGGGCAGCGTGGAGTTGGTTTTGCACAACATTAGGGATTACTCTACCGATAAGCACATGAAGGTGGACGACTATGCCTTTGGGGGCGGTGCCGGTATGGTCATGCAAATTGAGCCGATTGCGCGTATTATTGACCAACTGAAAGGGGAGCGCAGCTACGACGAGGTGATTTATCTGACGCCCGACGGGCAAACCCTGAAGCAGGGATTGGTGAATCAACTCTCGCTTAAGGGCAATCTGATATTGCTTTGTGGGCATTACAAGGGGGTGGATCAGCGGGTGCGCGATAATTATGTGACCCTGGAAGTTTCTATCGGTGATTATGTGTTGACCGGTGGCGAGTTGGCGGCAGCGGTTTTGGTGGATGCGGTGGTGCGATTGATTCCCGGTGTGCTCAGCGATGAGACTTCGGCTTTGTCCGATTCCTTTCAGGACAATCTGCTGGCCCCTCCCGTTTATACCCGTCCCGCCGAGTATAAGGGCTGGAAGGTGCCCGAGGTATTGCTTTCGGGACACCAGGCCAAGATAGACCAGTGGCGGGAGGAGCAGGCTCTGGCGCGAACCCGAAAGTTGCGCCCCGATTTGTTGGAAGATTAAGTCTTAGTCGCGCCGACAGTGCTTTTTAAAGGCACAGTATTCGCAGGCTTTCCGGTTGTCGGTCTGGGTAAAAGGTGTTTTTGGGTCAAAAAGCCGGGTCAGCAGGGCGTTTAATTTTTCGGTATAGTCGGTTTCCACCCTGGCCAGATTCAACTTCTCAAAACGCTTGTCTTCTTTCAACAACAAGCTGTTGTCGTATTGCTTGTCGAACAGCTCGCGCACGGCAATCACCCCCGGTTCAATATTGGTGTGCCCCACTTGCTGAGCTTTGATGAGGCTGTACAGTAGGGTCTGGAAAACGGCTTTGTTGTCGCTGTGCTTTTCACTCATGAAGAGTTCTTCCACAGCCTTTATTCTTTTACCTGCCTTGCCGGTCTTGTAATCGATGATGCGGATGACCCCCTCTTTTTCGTCGCTTCGGTCGATTAACCCGCCTAAATTCACCTTCAACTGCTCGTTGACCGGGTGCTGCATGCTGACTTTTTCTTCAAGGGCCAGCAGGCGAAAAGGGGTGCTTTGTTTCTCGCATTCGAGAAAGCGCAGGATATAGCGCTGCAGAATGTCGTAAACCAGACTGTTTTTGCCCTGTAGATCGTTGAATTCGCCGCTGCGCTGCCGGATGAAGGGGATGTTTTTTTCAAAAATCTCATCCATGAGGTCGCGTATTTTACCTGGTTGTTTCAGCCATTGGTCCAGGTCGCTTTCGTTGACGGTCTTTCCCACCCAGGGGGTGTAGAGGCGCTCCACCATTTCGTGAAAGAGGTTGCCAAAAACCCTCGGGTTGAGGTCCTCGCTGATGCTTTCGGGCTCGCGAATGCCGGCCACGTAGCGGTAGTAGAATCGTAAGGGACACTCGATGTAGAGGCTCAATGCGCTGGGCGACAGGTCGCGCTTGCCGGGACTTTTCCAATTGTTGAGGATGCGCAGCACCTCCGGGGTCTTCTCGGCCTTCATTATAGGTTGTAGCGGAATGTCGACTTGCTGCAGCGGGGTTTCCACTTTCAATTGACCGGGGTATTCGTAGTACAATTGTTGCAAAAAGCGACTCATTTCGCCTTCTTCGGTGGCCGAACGGGAGGTGGTGTACACCAGTTTGATGCGTTTGGCACGGTGAATGAGGCGATAAAAATAATAGGCGAATACGGCGTCCTGATTGTCGATGGTGGGCAGGTCGTAGCCTTTGCGCAGGTTAAAGGGAATGAAGGAGTTGGGTGGGGTAGTTTTTGGGAAAACCCCTTCGTTCATACCCAGGATAATGAGGTTTTCGAAATCGAGGGCCCTGGTTTCGAGCAGACCCATTATCTGCAAGCCTTCCAGGGGCTCGCCCTGGAAGGGAACCGTGGCGGCAGCAGCCAGTTTTCGGAACAGGCTCTGCCAGGTAGCGGGCTGAGGTTGCTGGGGCAGCTGTCCCAATACATCGCTCAAGCGCTTAATGGTGGTGTAGAGGTGGAAGATGAATTCCATTTCCAATTCCTTTCCCTCCATGTCGCGCAGCTTGTGGTAAACCAGCAGCAACAACTCGTTGAGGTAGTTGGTCAGTTCCGGGGTGGTATTTACTTTTCGGAAGACTTTCTGTAGTTGCGCATCGCTGCCCAGGGTGGCGGCTTCGATAAAGAGCTGGTTGGAGGCGATGAGCTGCTGAATGAGCTCGCCGGCCTGCTGTCCCAGTATGGTTTTCAGGTATTGATGGCGCAGAAGGGCGAGAACATCCCGATGGTAGTACCAGGTTTTTCCTTCACGGGTTGTGCGCGTTGTTTTTTGCAAGGCCAGGAGGTTCTCAACCAGAGAGAAAGCCGGTGTGTTTTTGAGGGGGTAACCCAGGGTGATGTTGATGGCCGGGTAGCTTTCGGGGATGGAGTGGAGGATGGGCAGCAACTGCTGCTCATCGGCCAGGATGAGGGCTGTTTTTTCCTTTGCTGCGGTGGCTCCTGCCACCTCAGAAAGGAAGTCCTGTGCCACCTGGGCCTGTACCAGTTCGTTGGAGGCGGCCGAAAGGGTTATGTCGGCCAGCTTACCGGCAAAGGGCGCTTCCCAGTCGCGCGGCGACGGAAAGTCGCTTAGGTTGCTTTTGATGAAAAAGGCGGCTTCGTGACCCACGCGGATTCCGGGATGGGCCGGGTCGCTTTTTTCTTCCAGTATCTGCGGCGGATAATCCCAAAAGAAAGAGGCCTTGTTTTGGAAGTAGAGTTGATGAAATATCTTTTTCTCGCATTTGTTGAGGGCGTTGAAGCCGGCAAATACGACTTTCTTGTAGGGCAGGGGCAGGTGCTTGCTTTGTGCCACCCGCTCTGCCACGCGTCTCAGCAGCATGCCGTCGTACACCAGACCTTCCTGGTCCAAATCTTTGCGAAAGGCCTGGTACAACTCGTGCAAGCGCTCCCAAACGGTTAGGAAGCTTTGCTGTTGTTCCGACAGGCGCTCGGGGTCAAAAGTCTCCCAAAAACTCTGAATGGCCGCCACCTGGTCCTCATCCAAATGGGTGTAGTCGACCTCCATTTTTTTGATGGCAGCCAGGTTGGCGAAAAGCTCCCCGGGAGCAACCAGGTACTTGTCGATGTCGTTGAAGTCGCTCAACAGCATCTCTCCAAGCGGAAGAAACTCATCGATGCTGATGTCGCTTTGCATAACGCGACAATAACTCAGATGCAGCCGAAACAACAGCGTGATGTTGTCGGCCACCGGAGTGGGGTCCACTTCGCGGAAAAACTCACTGATGGTAATTATTTTTGGCGACCATATCGGCTGTTCCACCAATCCCGCCAGCTGTCGCTCAAAAAAGATACAGGCTCTTCGGCTCGGGAAAACAAAACAAAAATCGTTTATTTCTGTTAAATGGTGAGAGATGTGGTATTGCGCCAGGCGTTCCAAAAAACTTTGCATGCTGTATGTTTGAGGTACGAACTTCAAATATAGGGAAAGCAAATTTAAGGTGGGGCAGTGCGGCTCTTTTGAATTAAAAATACTAATTTAAGGAAGTATAAAGTGCGCAAGCAGCAACAGTAATTATGGATGAATATTCGTTTGTCGGGAACAGCGAACCAGGCGCTGTGGAGGCATTGTACCAACAGTACAAAAAGGATCCCGCTTCGGTTGATCCGGCCTTTGTGAGTTTTTTTAAGGGTTTTGATTTTGCCCTGGCCAATTTCAAGGGCAGTTCGGGCGATTACATCGACAAGGAGTTTAATGTAATCAACCTGATTCACGGTTACCGGCAAAGGGGACACCTCTTTACCAAGACCAATCCGGTAAGGGCCCGGCGACAGTATCATCCCACCCTCGACTTGGAGACTTTCGGTTTGTCGGAGTCGGACCTCGACACCGTTTTTCAGGCGGGCAGTCAAATTGGTATTGGTCCCGCCCCCCTGCGCCAGATTGTACAGCACCTTCAGGATACCTACTGCCAGAGTGTTGGGGTGGAGTTTCTTTATGTACGCATTCCTGAGGTGGTGGCCTGGCTGCGGGAGAAAATGGAGTCGGTGAAGAATTTGCCCGACTACGACAAGGAGCGAAAGGAAACCATTTTTCGTTTTCTGAAGCGGGCCGTAGGTTTTGAGGCTTTTATTCACAAGCGTTTTGTGGGCCAGAAACGCTTCTCGCTGGAGGGCTCGGAAGGCCTCATCCCGGGCTTGAAAGCGCTCTTGAATAAGGGCGGCGAGCTGGGTGCCGAGGAGTTTGTGATTGGTATGGCCCACCGGGGTCGACTTAATGTGCTTTCGAATGTACTGGGTAAGCCTTACCGACAAATTTTCAAGGAGTTTGTGGCCGATGAGTACGACGATACGGTTTCGCTGGGTGATGTGAAGTACCACCTGGGTTTTGACAATGTGGTGAAGACCCTGAGCAAGGAGGTGCGGGTAAGCTTGTTGCCCAATCCCTCGCATTTGGAGGCGGTAACGCCGGTGGCTGAAGGACTGGCCCGTTCGCGGGTGGAACATGCCTACCAGGGCGATTTTGATAAGGTGGTGCCTGTGATTGTGCACGGCGACGCTGCTGTAGCTGCCCAGGGGGTGGTTTATGAAGTGGTGCAAATGGCCAAGTTGCCGGGTTACAAGACGGGCGGTACCATTCACGTGGTGGTGAACAATCAGGTGGGTTTTACCACCAACTATATTGAGGCGCGCTCCAGTACCTACTCCACCGATGTAGGCAAGGTCACCAACAGTCCCGTTTTTCACGTCAACGGCGACGATCCCGAGGCCATTGTTTATGTGTTTGAATTGGCGATGGAGTACCGCCAGCGCTTCAATACCGATGTCTTTATCGATATTTTATCTTACCGAAAATACGGTCACAACGAGGGCGATGAGCCCCGTTTTACGCAGCCCACTTTGTATAAGGTGATTGCCTCTCATCCCAACTCACGCGATATTTATGGCAGGGAGCTGGTGAAGCAGGGCGTGATGTCGGCCAAGGAGCTGCAGGCGAAAA
Source organism: Bacteroidales bacterium (assembly GCA_012838865.1). Classification (GTDB taxonomy): domain Bacteria; phylum Bacteroidota; class Bacteroidia; order Bacteroidales; family Marinilabiliaceae; genus Geofilum. The sequence goes on from DUOK01000125.1 coordinate 13,535, forward strand.
TCGACCGCTTCGATGCCTATCTGGAGAAGGAGTTTGAGGCCTCTGGAAAAATCGACAAGTTGTCGATAGCCCGCTTTATGCCGGATTTGTGGAACAGTTACCGCTATCCCAAAACGGAGGATTTTGAAAAGGCGGTGGCCACCGGGGTTCCACTGGAGCGCTTGCATGCCTTGTGTGCGCAATTGAACCATTTGCCGGAGAACAGGACTTTCTTTTCGAAGGTGTACAAGATTTTGGAAGAGCGCAAAAAAATGATGGACAGCGGGCGTGCCGACTGGGCCATGGCTGAGTTGATGGCTTACGCTACTTTGGTGACCGAAGGGCATCCGGTTCGTTTGAGTGGACAGGATGCGGAAAGGGGCACCTTTGCGCACCGTCACGCCAGTTTTACGGTGGAGGATATGAACGAGCGCTACATGCCCTTGAGGCATCTCGACGACAATCCCGCTTCCTTCAATGCTTACAATTCCTTGTTGTCCGAATACGGTGTGCTGGGCTTTGAGTACGGCTATGCGCTTGGCGTTCCCAATGGGCTCACCATTTGGGAGGCGCAGTTTGGCGACTTCTTTAATGTGGCCCAGGTGATTGTGGATCAGTACATCAGTTCGGCCGAGGAGAAGTGGGGCCTGATGAACGGACTGGTGTTGTATTTGCCGCATGGTTTTGAGGGGCAGGGACCGGAGCACTCGAGTGCACGTATGGAGCGCTTCCTCAATCTGGCCGCCCGCAACAACATGCAGGTGATGAATTTTACAACGCCGGCCAATCTCTTTCACGCCCTGCGTCGTCAGATGAAGCGCGACTTTCAGGTGCCCATGGTGGTGTTTACGCCCAAGAGTTTGCTGCGTCATCCCAAATGTGTTTCTTCTTTGGAAGATTTTCAGGATGGGGGCTTTGAAGAAGTGATTGACGATGTGAATGTGGATGTGGATGAAGTGAGTCGCGTGGTGCTTTGCAGCGGAAAAATATATTACGATTTGTTGGCCCGTAAGGAGGAGTTGGAAGCACGGGACGTGGCCCTGGTGCGGGTGGAGCAATTGCATCCCTTCCCTAAGAAGCAGGTGGCTGCCGTGTTGAAGAAATACAAAAATGCCCGTCTGAAGCTGTGGGTGCAGGAGGAGCCGGAGAATATGGGTGCCTGGAACTATGTGCGCAGTATGCTGCCCGGTGAGGCCCTTGTGCCTGTGGCGCGATTGGCCAGTGCCAGTCCCGCTACCGGATTGTTGGGCCTCCACAATGTGGGCCAGCGTGAAATTATTGGCCGGGTTTTTAAAAAATGTCACTGCGAGTTGAAGCTGCCCTATTGCAATCTCGATTGTATGGAAGGCAAGTCGCGCGAAGAAATATTAAAGGCGCATTATTATTTTGTTGAACCACGGCGTTTTTCCATTTAATAAAAAGTCAGAAACCTTATGATAATAGAAGTAAAAGTACCCACCCCCGGGGAATCTATAACGGAAGTAGAACTGGCCAACTGGCTGGTGGCCAACGGTGACCTGGTTCGTCGCAATCAGGATTTGGCTGAGATTGAATCGGATAAGGCCACTTTGTCGCTTACGGCTCCGGAAAGCGGAAAGCTGGAGATTGTTGTTGAAGCCGGCAGTACGGTTAAGGTGAATGCCATTGCCTGTCGCATCGACACTTCGGTGGAAGTGCCCGATGAGGAGGATAGCTCTGAGGAAGCTGTACCGGAAGAAACCCCGGCAGAAAAAGTCGATGCAAAACCGGCCGGGAAAGCACCCGGAAAGGAGACAAGGGATGCTTCTGCAGCTGCCCAAAGTGAATTGAAGAGCACACCCTTGGCGCGCTCAAAAATGGAGGCGGAGGGACTTTCTGCTGAGGAGGTTTTGAAGGGTTTGCGCAAGCTGTCTTCGCGCGAAGTAGATGCCGTTTTGGATCTGCGTGCCGGAGGTGGTGGGAGCTCTGTGGCCGCCGAACGTGACATAGAACGGGAGCGCATGAGTAACCTGCGCAGGCAGTTGAGTAAGCGCCTGGTGCAGGTGAAAAACGAAACCGCCATGCTTACCACCTTTAATGAGGTGGACATGTCGGCCCTCATGGCGCTGCGCAGCAAGTACCAGGATGCTTTTGTGAAAAAATATGGCTATAAGGTGGGCCTGATCAGTTTCTTTTTGAAAGCAGCTGCTCAGGTGCTTTTGAAGCGGCCCATGGTCAACAGTATGCTCGATGGCGAAGAAATTCTGACCCCCAACTATGTGGACATCTCTGTGGCTATGCAAGGCCCCAAAGGTCTGATGGTTCCGGTTATCCGTGATGTGCACAGCAAGGGACTGGCGGCCATTGAGGGCGATATGAAGTCCCTGGCCGACAAGGTGCGCAGCGGGAAGGTGAGTCTCGAAGAAATGAGTGGCGGTACTTTTACCCTCACCAATGGTGGCGTCTTTGGTTCCATGCTTTCTACGCCGCTGATTAATCCGCCACAGTCGGCCATCCTGGGTATGCACAACATTGTGGAGCGACCCGTAGCCATCAACGGTAAAGTGGAGATTCGTCCCATGATGTACGTGGCTTTGAGCTACGACCACCGTTTGATCGACGGAAAGGATTCGGTCGGTTTCCTTGTAGATGTGAAGAAGCGGATCGAGGATCCGCTGGCTTTGCTGACGGGCGACCGGGAGCCTGGGGCGGTGCTCTTGGATGTGTAGGGGGGGATACGGCGGCAAAGCCGCCGTTTCTACCGGATGCGGTTGAGGCTGCGGATGAGGGCTTCGTCTTTTCCGATGGCGCGCAGAGCCAGGAAGATGAGGATGAGGGCAGCGAGGGGCAGAACGAGGGGCCAGTCGAAGGAGAGTTCTGCCTGGAAGTCGCGGGCTGCTGCCTTGCCGAAATAAAAAATCATGATGGAGAGACCGGCATGCAGTCCCAGATTGAGGGCGCAGAGTCGGATTTGCAGCACCCGTTTCTTGTAAAGAAAGATGGTGACCAGAGTGAGGGTTGCGGCCATAGTCAGCAGAATGCTTAAAGCGGTGGCGGGCATCAGCAGTTCTGTGGGCTTGCTGGCTTCAACCAGCCCCTGGAAGTTAAGCAGGTAGGTGCTGTCGACTGAGGCGAGCTGCGCCATATCGAGGAAGAACAAGCTGCCGGTAAATAACAGCGCCAGAAACAAATAGACGGTTTGAATACGTTGAATCATGATTATGTTTTTTTGCAAAAATACGAAATATGCCCCGAATTAGGTAATGAACAGGGCTGTTGATAAGAATTTTGTTGGAGTATGGTTTTTTTTTTATTAATTTGAATCCAACAAAATGTATGTCAATGGCCAGAATTGCAGAATCTGAATTGATCATAAATCCGGATGGCAGTGTTTTTCACCTGCACATTAAGCCCGGTCAGTTGGCCGACAACGTCCTGTTGGTAGGGGATCCCGGTCGGGTGGAGTTGGTGGCTTCCTTTTTTGAAAGCGTCCAATGTGAAGGTCGTAACCGTGAGTTTGTCTGGGCTACCGGAACATATAGGGGCAAGGACTTTACGGTCTTGTCGACCGGCATTGGTACCGATAACATTGATATTGTTCTGAACGAACTGGACGCCCTGGTCAATATTGATTTTTCTACACGGGAGCCCAAGGCCGAACACCGCAGTTTAAATATTGTCCGCATTGGCACGTCGGGTGCTTTGCAAAAGGATTTGCCGGCCGACAGCTGGTTGCTCAGTGAAAAGGCGATGGGCTTTGACGGTTTGCTGAATTTTTATGCCGGAAGGGATGC
>DUOK01000126.1 GCA_012838865.1 Bacteroidales bacterium
CGACAGTGATATTGATTACTGGATTTATGGACATCACCATATCAACATGCCCGAAGTCGAAATTAATGGGACAAAATTAGTCACCAATCAGCTGGGCTATGTTCACATGGGCGAACACCACCAATACCGACACAGTGCTTATATTGATTTGGGTTAAACCCGGCGCTTCCACGCCCCTTTGGAGCAACTCATATCAAATAAAAGAAAAAATCTTTTAACTTAGTAAGCTAATTGGTACTACGACATTTGTGTTTTGGCATATTACTCCTAAACGCAATAGTCGCGATGACAATGTTAGGTTTCATGCAAAAAAAAAGCTGCCATTCTCGATATATGTACCAAAATTTGTGTTTTTGGACCGAATGATAAGGATATGGGACAAAATGCACCACATTATAGGCTTGAATTTCTACCTCCCCCGAGAGAAAAAGTTGAGACTATTGAAATCTTAAGACAAACAAACAGGTCAACAGCTGCCCTAGCTGAACTTAAAGGTATAGCAAAGACAATTCCCAATCAGGCAATGCTAATTAATGCAATAGTACTTCAAGAGGCAAAGAAAACCCACAAAGTTGAGGGCAGCCATTAAAAACCACGTCGCCAACAATCGGTTGGCGATGTGCTTTGGCTTAAAAAAAAGAAAAAACAAGGCACTTATCAGAGATTGAATACTTACCAGCACCAGCATAGGTACAAGATAAAGCTATTTTTGAAAAGGCAAAGGCCCCTCTTGCTGCAAAACGGCCAAGGCTGAAGCATATTTTTCGACAGGCAGCTGCAGACACATGCCGCATTCGGAAGAAAGGGCTTGTGGGCAGTTCTTCAAGGGCAGCAAGATTGTTGAGAAAGGAGCGCAGCAGCATTTCACCCAATTCCTGACTGCCGGCACCCATGCTGGTGCTGTTTATTTGTAAGGTGTACGACATAAAAATAGCTTAAGAAGTACTGCAATATTACAAAAATTGAGGCAGAAATGGCCTTGAATCGAGGCTGGAACATCCACAAGGGGCTGACTCGACACTTTGATTTCAGCAGGTTTCTGCTTTATTTCAGGCGTATCCCCAGCAAAAGCACATCGTCGATCTGCTCTGCCCTGCCCTTCCAATCCTCAAAATACTGCGCAAAAGCCTGCTTCTGCGCCTCCATCGATAAAGGCGCGTACTCCAACATCAACTTTTTGAGTCCCGAGGTTTTTATCTTTTTATCGAAAGGTCCGCCAAACTGACTGGCATAGCCGTCTGACCCCAAATAGAGACAGTCGCCCGGCCGGTAGCTGAGGCTGTGGTTCTTATACGGACGATCCACTTCGCCAATGGAGATGGGCATAGCATCGGCCGGAACCACCTGCAATTCGCCCTTACTCACCAGGTAGAGGGGATTGAAGGCGCCGGCAAACTCCAGGGTGCAACTGGGCGGATGAATGCTCACCACCGAAATATCCATACCGTCCTTTATTTCACTGATTTCGGTTTGCTGAAAGGAGGCGATGACCTGTTGCCGCAGGCGGTCGAGAATGACAGCGGGACAATGGACTTGCTGGCGTCCTACAATTTGGTTGAGCAAGGCCATGCCAAACATACTCATGAAGGCACCCGGCACACCGTGCCCGGTGCTGTCGGCGGCTATCACCACCACCCGATCACCGACCTCACCAACCCAATAAAAGTCCCCGCTGACCATATACTTGGGCTGCAAAAAAACAAAATGCTCGGGCAACAAAGTCTGCAGGTAGTGATCACGGGGGAGACTGGCTTTTTGTATTTTGCGGGCGTAACGGAGACTGGCAGTGAGCTGATTGTTCATCGCCTCAATCCTTTGCATGAGTCGGCCGTTTTGATCGCGTGCCATTTTTAAGGTCAGTTGATTCTTAACCCGTGCCAGCAATTCCGGTATGTTAAAGGGCTTGGGAATGTAATCCGCCGCACCGGCTTCAAAGCCTTTGATGATGTACGCGGCCTCGGTCTGCGCCGTTAAAAACACAACGGGAATACTTGCGGTTGTCGGCGTTTGTTTCAAACGCCGACAGGTTTCGTAGCCATCGATACCCGGCATCACCACATCTAAAAGAATCAGGTCGGGATGCAGGTCACCGGCCAGGCGCAGCGCCTCTTCCCCACTGCCGGCGGTCATCAGCCGATAGCGCTTCAGCGCGTCCTTTAATATCTCCAGATTCACCCTGCTGTCGTCGACCAACAAAATTTGTGGTTCTAAATAGCCCATATTATGCTGCCTTAAATGAAAATCAATTTAGCGTAAAGCGAACTTTTAAGCAAGTCCACCCGAAAATATTAACTTTGTAAGAACAACCCGGCCGCAGCCCGACATAATTTCGAAAGGCTCGTGCGGCAAAACTATTTGGCTATGAAAAAAAACAGACTTGCAGGCTTTGGTCTTTTGGCACTGGCCGGATGGCTCAGTGCCTGCCAACCTCAAACGGAAAACAAGAATCCCATGCAAATGAAAGTAGATCGCTTTGTAGAAGTAGAACTGACCACCGATCTGGGGCACCTCAGTGACAAGGAAAAGCAAATGCTGCCCTTGCTGCTGGAGACCGCTCAGCTTATGGACGACATCTTTTGGACCCAGGCCTATGGCGATAAGGAGACCCTGCTGACTTCGGTTGACGATGAGGCCACGCGTGCCTTCATCCACCTGAATTACGGTCCCTGGGAGCGCCTGAACAACAATACGCCCTTCATGCCGGGCGTGGGTCCCAAGCCAGCCGGCGCAAATTTCTATCCAGCCGACATGAGCGACGAAGAATTTGAGGCCTTCAAGGCCATCGACAAGACCAGTCTCTACACCCTGGTACGCCGCAACGAAGCGGGCGAGCTCCAGACCGTACCCTACAGTGTGGCCTACCGCGAAGAGCACCAAAAAGCGGCCGAATTGCTGCGTAAAGCGGCCATGCTGTCCGAGTACGAACCCTTGAAGAATTACCTCAATCTGCGGGCCGACGCCTTGCTCAGCGACGATTATCTGGCCAGCGACCTGGCCTGGATGGATATGCGCGAGAACAAGATCGACTTTGTGGTGGGTCCCATCGAAAACTACGAAGATGCCCGCTACAATTACAAGGCCGCCCATGAGGCCTATTTACTGATTAAGGATTTGGAATGGAGCCAACGCCTCGATCGTTTTACGGCCCTTTTGCCGCAACTGCAACAGGGCTTACCGGTAAGTGAAGCCTACAAAGCGGAACAACCGGGCAGCGACAGCGACATGGGGGTTTACGACGCCATTTTTTATGCGGGCGACTGTAATGCAGGGAGCAAAACCATTGCCATTAACCTGCCCAACGATCCGGTGGTACACCTCGAAAAAGGCAGCCGCAAATTGCAGTTGAAAAATGCCATGCGCTACAAATTCGATCATATTTTGATTCCCATTGCCGAAAAATTGATCGCCAGCGATCAGCAAACGCACATCTCCTTCGATGCCTTTTTCGAAAACACCATGTTTCATGAAGTAGCCCACGGTTTGGGCATCAAAAACACCATCAACAACAAAGGCACGGTACGCGATGCCCACCGCGACTTGTACAGCACCATTGAAGAAAACAAGGCCGACATTCTGGGCCTGCAAATGGTGCGCCAACTGGTAGAAATGGGAGAATTGGAAGAAGGAGCGCTGATGGACAATTACGTCACCTTTATGGCTGGCATTTTCCGCTCTGTGCGCTTCGGTGCTTCTTCGGCCCACGGAAAGAGCAATATGCTCAGCTTCTACTTCTTTGAAGAAGAGGGCGCCTTCAGTCGCGATGCCGAAACCGGTCGCTATCGGGTGGACTTTGAAAAAATGAAGGCGGCGGTGGACAAGCTGGCCCGGCGCATTTTAACCCTGCAGGGCGATGGCGATTACGACGGTGCGCAGGCGTTGTTGGCCGAAAAGGGCTTCATTCGGGAGGCACTGCAGGCCGATTTGGACCGCATTAATGCTTCGGGCATTCCGGTGGACATCCGCTTTAAGCAGGGTGCCGGGGTGCTGGGACTGGAATAAGGCATATACGAGCATCCGGCACAACTGCCACGAATCAAGCCAAAAAAGGGTGTCCCCAAAATCCGGGACTCCCTCTTTTTTAGCTTTTATGCGGTATGTGTTTATTTGTGGGACTGCCTTCACGAAAACAGCAGGACCGTTTTACGGAAAAACCCGGAGCGCTTCACAGCAAAACCCGGACCTATTAAGGCAAAAGTGTTTTTAACTCCTTGTACTCTGTCTCATATTTACCGCCTGCTTTACCACCCAACTTCTGGTGCTCCTGGTGAATTTGTTCCACCCGGTCGTCGGGCGAAGGGTGCGTACTCAAATAGGTGGCTATGCGCGACTGCTCGCCACTTTCCAATTTCTCGAAAAAATAGGCCACGCCACGCGCATCGTACTTGGTGTTGTACAGATAGTTGACGGCATAGGCATCGGCCTCGTACTCGTTGTCGCGACTGTAAGCCATATTTCCCAATCCCAGGGCCAGCGAGCCGGCCAGTTCGCCCACTACGGTTTCGTTGTTGCCCAACAATACGGCCAAAAGGGTTTGGTAACCGTGCTGACGGGTCATCATAGCGGTAGAATGGCGACGATCTACGTGGGCCATTTCGTGGGCCATAACCCCGGCCAGCGAAGCCTCATTATCCAGAAAGCGAATTAAGCCGGTATAGTAGAACGTCTTACCGCCCGGTATGGCAAAGGCATTGAGCACATCCTGGTCGATCAGGTAAATGTCCCAATCGAAAGTCTCGGCATGGCGCAACTCTCCCGAAGCCAGAATCTCGTCCCTGATCGCCTCTACCCGCTCGTACAGCGCCTCATTTCCCTCGCGGGGCAAAATGGGATAGGTCGCCGGATCGGCCGAGAGTTCGGCAAAGACTTCCTCGCCAAATTGCTTATCCTGATCTACCGTAAAAAAATTGACCTTGCCGTCGTCACAAGCCGAGAAAGTGAGCAGCAAAGCCACTGCTCCCACAAATATTGATCGCATAAACTGTTGGTGTTGGCTTAAAGACTACAAAAAGTGATAGAGAAAAACAATCTCTCCCTCATAAGCCGGTTTACGGTTGCCCTCGATCTCGAGTTTCACTCCAATGTTGGCTTTGCAAACGCCCCGCAAATTTACTGCCGAAATAACGCGGGCCACCAGCCTGACGCGGCTGTTTACCAATACGGGCTGGTTGAACTTGAACTTTTCTATGCCGTAGTTTACCTGCAATTTCAGGTTTTTCACTTCCACAATCTGGTTCCACAAGTGCGGCAGCAGCGAAAGAGTCAGGTAACCGTGAGCAATGGTATCGCCAAAGGGCGACTCGCTTTTGGCACGTTCGGGCTCGGTATGAATCCACTGGTGATCCAGCGTGGCATCGGCAAATAGATTGATCTGCTCCTGGGTAAATTCGTGGTATTCTGAAACACCCAACTCACTACCTACCAGCTTTTCGAGTTCGTCGAAGCTGTTGATGATTACTTTACTCATGATTTAAAAAATTTAAGATTGGCTTGGATGATGGTCGGGCGCATTACGCACCCTGCGCTTTTTGGTGCCTTCGTAGAGATCGAATTTCTGAAAACGACACTCCAGTGAGCCGTTGAACAGGGTGTGGCGCTCGGCCGGCTTTAAACTGATTACTTTTAATGCTTCAAAATTGGAGCTGATGACCCAGGCGTTCCAGCCGCTGAAGCGCTGCTTCAGCTGATCGCCAATCTGGGTATACAGCATTACAATGTCTTTCGATTTCATGCGCTCATCGTAGGGCGGATTCATAATGGCAATGCCGTTTTTGCCCTTTGGCAGCACTTCGCTGAAGGGGGCCACCTCAAAATCGATGTATTGCTTCAGCCCAAAATCCAGGGCCGAATGGCGCGAGACATCAATGGCACTCAGGGCCATATCGCTGCCGTTGATGCGCTGGGGCGGGGTACGTACCTGGGCCTGAGCTTCGTCGAAAATCTTTTTCCACAAGCTTTCATCGTAATTGTTCCAACGCATAAATCCAAATTCCTTCCGCTTCAGGTTGGGTGCCATGCGGGCAGCTATCATGGTGGCTTCCATAACAATGGTGCCCGATCCGCACATGGGATCTAAAAAGGGTTGTGAACCGTCGTAACCCGACAGCATTACCATACCTGCTGCCAACACTTCGTTGATGGGTGCCGGATGCTCCTTGGTGCGGTAACCGCGGCGGTTCAGGGGCTGGCCCGAACTGTCCATCGACAGCGTAAACTGGTCCTCGGCCACATGTACATTAATCATCAAATTGGGACGCTGCAAATCTACCGAAGGACGCTTTCCGCTTTTGTCTCTGAATTGATCGCAGATGGCATCTTTCACTTTCAAGGCCACATACTTGGAGTGGGTAAAGAAACGCGAGAAAACCACCGGATCGATGGCCAGGGTCTGATCGTCGCGCAGGTAGGGCGACCAGTCGTAGGCTTTTACTGCACGGTAAAGCTCTTCGTCGTTGCGCGCTTTAAAGGTGGTAAGGGGCTGCAGAATTCGTATGGCCGTGCGCAACTGCAGGTTGCTTCGGTACAACAATTCCTTATTGGCATCGAAGGACACGGCCCTTTTCAACACATTGATGTTGGTGGCCCCCAAGGCCTCCAACTCTCCCGCAAGCACTTGCTCCAGGCCATGAAATGTTTTTGCTACTAACTTCACTATCGTTGTTTTCGTTTGAAGCTACAAAAGTAACACATCGGACGAATGTGGCAATAAAAAAGCAGGACGACTTCCATCAAAGCCATCCTGCCTGTTTCTGTTCTCCCATCGGCGCTGTGCCGGCTCAGGAGTTTAACGGTACTTAAATTGTGCTTAATAAGGCGATACTACTCGGCCGTGTCTTCGGCACTGCGCATCGACATAATGTCGCGGTCGAACATGTACAAACTGCCGTTGCCCACCAGGTTCAACTTATCCAAAATGGTTTGGGCCGAGGCTTCTTCTTCAATTTGCTCTTCCACGAACCACTGAATCCAGTTGTGGGTGGTAAAGTCCTTTTCTTCGAGACATACGGCTACAATATCGTTGATGCTCTTGGATACATAGCGCTCGTGCTCCAGCACCTGCTCAAACAACTTTTGTACGCCGTCAAAATCGACCGGCGGCTGCTCAAAACCAGGGATAATGGCACGTCCGCCACGCTCATTCACGTAGTATATAAACTTAAGCATGTGCTCTCTTTCTTCATCGGCCTGAGCATACAACCACTTGGCGATGCCTGCCATACCCTTGCTTTCGGCCCAACCGGCCATGGCCAGGTACAAATGCGATGAGTAGCCCTCTTTTTCTATTTGGGCAACCAGTGCCTTTTCAACTTTCTTATTCAGCATGACTAATATTTTTTAAAGGGTTTAACTACACAAATATAAGGAGTAAGACCTCCCTTTGTTCGATAATTCGGTAATGCATTACCCTATTTGGAAGTATTCTAATTAAACAAGTTGCGCTTATGCGTGTTTATTAGGAGATTTTTAGAAGCAAGCTGTTTTTATTAACAAATTTACACATCTGAGTCCCTTGGTGATTAAAGCATACAGCTCCCTGGGGTTTAGGTAAAGCACATCGTATGATAAAAAAAGTATTAGTAGCCAACCGTGGCGAAATTGCCGTTCGCATCATCCGCTCCTGTCGCGAGATGGGTCTTAAAAGTGTGGCGGTTTATTCCGATGCCGACCGTTCGTCGATGCATGTGCGCTATGCCGATGAAGCATGGCGACTGGGGCCTGCGCCCAGCACCGAAAGCTATCTCAACATCGATAAGATTATTCAAGTGGCTAAGGAGTCAAAAGCCGATGCCATTCACCCCGGTTATGGCTTTTTGTCGGAGAACACCGAATTTGCCAACCGCATAAGGGAAGCGGGACTCATTTTTATTGGTCCCTCTGCCGAGGCCATTACGGCAATGGGCGACAAAATGACGGCCCGTGAAATGATGAAAAAGGCCGGGGTACCCATTGTGCCGGGCACCGACCAGTTGCCCGAATCGGAGGACGAAATCAAGGCCCTGGCCAGGAAAATTGGATACCCCGTGATGTTGAAGGCCTCGGCCGGTGGTGGTGGAAAGGGTATGCGCCTGGTAAAGACCGAAAAAGAATTGCTCCCCTCCCTGCTCAGGGCGCGTTCCGAAGCACGCAATGCCTTTGGCAACGAGGCGGTTTATCTGGAGAAATACCTGCTGGAACCCCATCATATTGAATTTCAGATTATGGCCGACAACCACGGCAATGTGGTGCATTTGTTTGAGCGGGAGTGTTCGGTACAGCGGCGTCACCAAAAGGTGATTGAGGAAACCCCTTCGCCCTTTATTACGGAGGAAATCAGGGCCGCCATGGCCGAGCAGGCCATTGCGGCTGCCAAATCGGTGAATTATTCGGGAGCAGGAACCGTGGAGTTTTTGGTGGACAAGGACCGCAACTTCTATTTTCTGGAAATGAATACGCGTTTGCAGGTGGAGCACCCCATTACCGAAAGGGTAACAGGCATCGACCTGGTAAAGGCGCAAATTAAGGTGGCCAGTGGCGAAGTACTTGCCTTTAAGCAGGAGGACATTGCGCAACGCGGCCATGCCATTGAGGCCCGGATTTATGCCGAAGACCCTGCCAACAACTTTATTCCC
>DUOK01000127.1 GCA_012838865.1 Bacteroidales bacterium
AATAGGTGCAGAAATTAAGGTGGCGGAGTCCGGGTTGGCGAAAAGTAAAGTGATGAAAGCGCTCCTCGTTTACCGTAAAGTAATGCAGTCCCGATTGGCCGGCCACCCACAGGGTGTCCGCTTCACGATTGGAGGTAATGAAGCGGATGGCGTTGGTGCCTCCCTGCCGAAGACGGTTTTCCCAACGTTTGATTTTTGAGTCTGGGTCGTCAGAAAAATCGTGGATGGTCCTTGTCCATTCGTCCGGGCCTGCCTGGTAGGTTTTGGGTTCTACCCGAAACAAGCCATTGAGCACCGTTCCTATCCAAATGTTGCCCTTCTTATCCATGTGCAAATCGCTCACCTCGTTGTTGGCGGCGGGATTATCGGCGTCGTGATTGTGCAAAAATCGGAAGAATCGGTCTTCAGATGGCAGGTAAATGCTGACTCCGTTGGCTGTCGCGAGCCACAAACGCCCCAAATGATCAGGCAGAATATCGTTGATGGTGTTGGAAGAAAGACTCAGACTATCGTCTGCATCGAATTGAAAACGTTGAAAAAGGCCTGTGCTTCGGTTCAATTTGTTCAGTCCGTTGGGTGTGGCCACCCAAATGGCTCCTTCCTGGTCTTCGTATATTTTAGTGGGGTAGTTGGAGCTGATGCTTTGTAAATCATCCGGACTGTTCTGATAGATGGTGTAGTTTTTTCCGTCAAATTTTACCAGACCTGTAGATTCTATTCCCATCCAAAGCAAACCCAGGTGATCTTCATAAATGCATTGCACCGATTCACCCGGGATTTTATTGATGGACGAAAAGTGATTCAGGGAGAAGGAATTATTTGGCAGTCCCCAGGCCGCTCTTGCGCTCCCCAAAAGAGCCAATACCAGCAACAGGTGAACAAGGAACTGACGATTAATCATAGTAGACAATTGCGACAACAAATAGTTTTGCGGTATTACCCCTTAATGGATGGTAAAGTTACAAAAAGCAACGGGTTTTTTCGACAAGTGTTTGTTTCAAAGTACGCTGGTTCCATTTTTGGTCATGTGCCGCCTGGCGCTATTATATTCCTCCTTGCCCTTGGTTTGAAGTGTGGCTTTTTTGGACTTTTTTGAGTCTTTTTTAGACTTTGTTGTTGTTGTTGAAAATCAGCGAGTTTAATGCTTGTTTTGATACAAATGCGGCCCATCTGAATTACATTTTATCCCCCAGTCTGTACAAATGCTACCCATAACCTGAACAAATCACCCAAAATCTAAAATAGTGTTAAAATATCTTTGAAAATCATTAGCCGATGCAACTGCTCAGTTGCTACTCAAAATTTAAATGAACTAAAACGAACGCTATGTTAAAAAAATGTTTGTTGCTATTATTAATGGTCTTGGCAGGGTCGTCCCTTTGGGCCCAGCTGACTGTAACCGGAACGGTTACAGATTCCAATTACGATCCGGTTCCCGGCGTCTCTGTGGTGATAAAGGGCACTAGCGTAGGTACCATCAGTGATATTGACGGAAATTACGCTCTGCAGGCAGCAGCCAGTGATGTGCTGGTATTCTCCTTTGTGGGTATGGATACCCAGGAAGTTGCTGTTGAAGGACGCAGCACCATTAACGTTACCATGCAGTCTTCCTTCCTCGATTTGGAAGAAGTAGTGGTTGTAGGTTATGGCGTGCAAAAGAAGAAGTTAAATACCGGGGCCACCATTCAGGTGAAGGGCGACGATATTCAGCGGATGAATACCACCTCGCCCTTGCAAGCCTTGCAGGGACAAACGCCCGGGGTGAGCATCAGTTCCACTTCGGGTCAGCCCGGTGCCGATATGAAAGTGACCATCCGTGGTTTGGGTACCATCGGGAATTCTGGTCCCCTTTACATCATCGACGGCATTGAAGGCGACATTACTTCTATTTCTCCGTCAGATATTGAGAGTGTTGATGTGCTCAAGGATGCTGCATCTGCGGCCATTTATGGTTCTCAGGCAGCCAACGGAGTGGTTTTGGTTACCACCAAAACCGGTCAGACCGGCAAGGGCCTGGTAAGCTTTGATGCCTATTACGGCATTCAGCAGCTGCCTCGCTATACCGACATGCTCAACCGCCAGGAGTACATAGCCATTATGCAGGAACAGGCAGCCAACTCCGGCTCAGCGCTGTATAATCCCTCCATCTTCAACGGCACTGCCGATACCGACTGGGTACAAGAGATGTTTGTGGAAGATGCCGTAACTCAGAATTATAATTTAGGGGTAAGTGGTGGTTCCGAAAGTTCTGTTTATGCCTTGTCATTGAATTATACCGGACAGGAAGGTGTGGTTGGTGGACCCAAAGTCTCCAATTACGAGCGTTATGGCTTTCGTTTGAACACCGAGCATAAGTTGTACAACGATGTTTTGAAGGTAGGCCAGCACCTGAACTTCAGTTACATTAAAAAGAATGGTATTCAGGTGGGCAATCAGTACAACAATACGCTGCGTAGTGCTTTTATGACCTCTCCGTTGGCCCCTGTTTACAGCGACAACGGAAAATATGGATTGCCCTACAACGACACTTCGGCTTCAGCCTGGTACGATGGCGATGGCAACCCCTACGGTCATATGATGACCAACAACAACCGAGAGAACGACGACCAGCGCCTGCTGGCCGATGTGTATGCTGAGCTGAACCCCATTGAGAACCTGACCCTGAAAACGGTTTTTGGTATCAATTACTATGCCGGTGAATACCGAAGTTTTAGTCCCCTCTACCGTTTTTCGGTTTACTCGTACAATGAGGATCACACCAGTGTTGAGCAGAGTATGTCTAAGGGGCATACGCTTACCTGGACCAACACCGCCAATTATAGTTTTGAGCTGAACGATCACAGCTTTGATGTGCTGGCAGGTATGGAGTCTATCCAATACCAGGGCATGAGTGTAAGGGGAACCAATTGGGATTTGCTCGACCAGTTCAACAGCTGGGAGTATGCCTACCTCGACAACACGACGGGTCAGGCCACCTCCATTGAAGATGAGGAAGGCAACATTGTAGGGGTTACCGAGAAGCGTACTGTTGGTGGCGGCCCTTCTGTTCAGGCCCGCAGGGCATCTTACTTTGGCCGACTTGGATACAACTACAGAGAGAAGTATATGTTGAATGCCACCTTCAGGGCCGATGGCTCTTCGAAGTTTCAGCAGGGCAACCGTTGGGGTTACTTTCCTTCGGTATCGGCCGGATGGGTTTTGAGTGAAGAAGGCTTCCTTGCGAACAGCACAAACTTTATGGATTTTTTAAAGTTGCGCGTCAGCTGGGGACAGGTGGGGAATCAGAACATCAGCGATTTTCAGTATGCTTCCCCCATGATCATCACCAACTACGACAGCAACTCTCCGGCGGGTTACTATTTGTTCGGAACCACCCTGGGTTCGAACCTGAAGGGCGCCTATCCCGGTCGCCTGGCCAATCCCTCTGTGAAGTGGGAAACCTCTGAGCAGATTAACGTCGGAGTGGATGCCCGCTTTTTGGCCGCCCGACTGGGCTTAAACATGGATTACTACATCAAGACCACCAAGGACTGGCTGGTGGAGGCGCCCATTTTGGGAACAGCCGGAACCGGAGCCCCCTTTATTAATGGTGGAGATGTAAAAAATACAGGTGTAGAACTGGGCCTGAACTGGAACGATCAGTTGGGCGATCTGCGTTACGCCATTGCCGTGAATGGGGCCTACAATAAGAATGAGGTGGGTTCCATACCTACCGAAGACGGCATTATTCACGGTGAGACCAATATGCTGTACGATAACTCGGAAGAGTTTTACCGGGCACAAAACGGTTACGCCATTGGCTATTTCTGGGGATTCGAGACCGCCGGCATTTTTCAGAACGAGGCAGAAATTGCAGATTGGAGAGCAGCCGGAAACGGCATCTATCAGTCGAACGTTAAGCCTGGTGATGTGATTTATGTGGATCAGAATAAAGATGGGAAAATTAACGAGATTGATAAGATCGATCTGGGCAATGGTATGCCCGATTTCACCTTTGGATTTAGTGTGAATCTGGATTATAAGAACTTCGATTTTAATGTGACAGCCAATGGCGTTGCAGGCAATAAGATTGTACAATCGTACCGCAATCATGCCAATAAAAAGGCCAACTATACCTCCGCTGTGTTGGATCGTTGGACCGGGGAGGGGACTTCCAACAAAATGCCAAGGGTTACCGAAGGCAACGTGAACTGGAACTTCTCCGACCTTTATTTGCAGGATGGTGATTATTTGCGCATAAGCAATGTTTCGTTGGGTTACGATTTTAGTGAACTGGTGAATTGGGAATACCTGAGCCAGTTCCGTCTCTATGCCCAGGTGCAAAATGCTTTCACTTTTACCAAATACAACGGCATGGATCCTGAGATTGGTTATGGAACCAGCTCCTGGGTATCGGGCATTGACCTGGGTTATTACCCGCGTCCAAGGGTTTACCTGGTGGGTGTAAATGTTAAATTCTAATGCTAAAAAATCAGAGTCTATGAAGTCTATAAAATTATATTTAATCGCAGCGATGGGGCTGGCCGGTCTGGGCTTGTTTTCCTGCTCGGAAAGCTTTCTGGATATTGAGCCCAAAACCTCCCTGTTTGATGAGAACTTTTATGCGACCCAGGCCGATGCCGAACTGGCATTGATTGGTTGCTACGATGGTTGGCAACGGACTTCCTCCGATGCCGATGTGTCCTTCTATTTGTTGTCTGAGGTGATGTCTGACCAGTGTTTTGGTGGTGTGGGTATAGGTGATGACCGCAACTATCAGGCCATCGACCGTTTCGATCTCAGTCAGGCTCCCGCCTATTCGGACCTTGGCAATAACCTTTGGAAAAGCTACTACCGAGGCATTTTCCGTTGCAATAAATTGTTGCAGGAGCTCGACAACATCAGCTGGAACGGGGCCGATGAGGCCGCTCAGCTGGCCAATAGAAATCGCGTTGAAGGGGAAACCCGGGTACTTCGTGCCATTTTGTATTTTGATATGGTTCGTTTGTTCGGAAACATTCCCTTACTGACCGAGCCTACTGAGGCCAATGTGCCACAAGCCAATCCCGATGAGGTTTATGCCTTAATTGCCGACGATTTGCTTTTTGGTGCTGAAAACATCCCCTCAGACGCCTATCCCAAAGCCAATGCTGCCGAGAACGACGGGCGCATAACTGCATGGGCAGCCAAAGCACTGTTGGGCCGTGTTTATTTGTACTATACCGGTTACTTTGAAAAAAGCGATCTGGTAGGAAAGGTGAATGCTCAGCAGGCACTTGGTCACCTCGAGGACGTTATAAACAGTCAGGAGTACGATTTGGTTAGCGAGTTTAAAGACTTGTGGCCGGCATCGAGCATTGTGGTAACTACCGATGAGGAAGGCAATCGTGTTGCCGAGAGCTCCGGAGCTTATAAGCGCGGAAATGTGGAAAGTGTATTGGTGAAGAAATTCAACTATACCCAGGATTACAACGGCAATATGGACGGCAACCGCTGGATGGTTATGTTGGGTCTGCGCAACCACAGCACCTTTCCTTACGGAAGAGGTTGGGGCGCTTGTACAGTACATCCCAAGGTGGCTGCTGCCTTTGGTAACGGCGATCTGCGTCGCGCCGCTTCGCTTATTGATTTGGCTGGTGAAGGTCTGGAAGACGGTTTTGAGTCCTTGACCGAACAACGTGAGTACACCGGATATACCATTAAGAAGTACACGCCCATGAGTAAGTGGGAAGAAGGTGCCGACGGCACGCTCACACTGGTCGACGAGGTCTCTGGTCTGGGAGAAGGTGATTTTCAAACTTCGCAGTACCAGGATTGGGTGATCATTCGCTATGCCGATGTGCTTTTGATGGCTGCAGAGTTGGGAAGTGCCAACGCAGCAAGCTACCTGAATAAAGTGCGTCAAAGGGCCTATACCTCTGAGGGCGCAGTAGGAGAGGGCTACACAGAAGTGGCTCCCAGTGCAGCCAATATTCTGAAAGAGCGTGAACTGGAATTTGCCTTTGAGGGTATTCGCTACTGGGATTTATTGCGTCAGGGCATTGATTATGCAGCCGGTGTTGTGGCCGAAGATGGTGGTGTTGAAGTGCTTTCCGGAGGGAACGACGACCAGGTTGTGATTAAAGCCGCAGATTTTAGGGAGAAGAAAGGCTTGTTTCAAATTCCTCAAACCCAGATTACGCTTTCGAACAAGGTGCTGAAGCAAAACGCCGGTTGGTAATCAATTAAAACAACTGAATTATGAGAATCAATATATGGAATACCACAAAGGCGGTATTGGCAGTAGGAGCCATGCTGTTCACCGCCTGTCAGCCCGATGAGTATGAATTGGGTGACTTGCTTAAGAAAGAAGAGCTGAAGTACAGCATTACTCAGGATGCCAGTGACCCCAACGCCATAGTGCTGCAGGCTCAGAATCCCGGACATCAGCCCTTCTGGATCACCCCCATGGGCCGGAGCACCCTTGCTCAGGACACCGTTCGCATACCATTTGAGGGCGAATACAGCTTTGTTTATGGTGTAATTTCTGCCGGAGGCGTGGTTCAGGCCGACACTTTTAAGCTGAACCTGACCACCACCAACCTGAATTACGTGAACGACCCCCTGTGGACGCTTTTGAGTGGCGGTGTGGGCGAAGAAAAGACCTGG
>DUOK01000128.1 GCA_012838865.1 Bacteroidales bacterium
CGGCCTGGGGGCACCCGTGCCCCTGCGGCTAGGGGTCGTCAAAGAAGGAGAGGTCCGTGACCAGGGTCGTCAAAGAAGACAAGCTCTATGACCAGACCTATCGAGGCTCTGCCTCGAGGGGGACTTCAGTCCCCTTTTTTACCCGTGCCCCTCTCGGGGGCACACCGCTTCTTCCCAATCATAACCCAGGGTTTCAACCCTGGGTCGTCCCGGCCTGGGGGCACCCGTGCCCCTGCGGCTGGGGTCGTCAAAGAAGGAGAGGTCTGTGACCAGACGTATCGAGGCTCTGCCTCGAGGGGACTTCAGTCCCCTTTCCTGCCCGTGCCCCTACGGGGCACACCGCTTCCTCCCAATAATAGCCCAGGACTTCAGTCCTGGGTCGACTTGCGCGCCGGCCGTAAGTCGTCAAAGCAGTCAAAGTCTATACCGAGGTGCCGCCGTCGAGGTGGAGGATTTGGCCGGTGATGAAGTTGGATTGGGGGCTTAGGAGCCACAAAGCCAGTGCGGCAAAGTCTTCGGGTTGGCCCATGCTTCGGGTGGGTACAGTTTGTTGCATTTGTTCTTTAGCTGCATCGCGACTGATGTTTTGCTGTTCGCTTTTTTTCTTGAAGAGACGCTCCACGGCCTTTGTTTCGTGAAAACCCGGTGCCAGCATGTTGAAGGTTAAACCACTGCCCTGGTTTTCCAGCACCAGGGTTTTCATGTAGCCGATGATGGCCATACGGAGTGAAGAACTGAGTCCCAGGTTTTCTACAGGACGCGTTACTGAGGTGCTTTCGCTGAACACAATTCGGCCATATTTTTTTTTGATGAATAGAGGAAGGAGCAGTTGGGTCAATTGAATCTTCCAACGAATAAGTAAGCGATAGGCTTCGTCCCATTGCTCCAGGGTCAATTCGTTGAGTCGAGCTGCCGGTGGTCCCCCTGCGTTAATAAAGGCACCAGAAAGGGATGGAGGGAGTTGTTGGGCCAAGTGTTCGATGAAGTTGGGCTGGGTGAGGTCGCCCGCTATGATGGTGCATAAGGAGGGGTGCTTTTCCTTTAGGGCTTCCAGTGTTTGGGTCGAACGAGCCGTAACTACGGTTGCACAGCCTTTTTCGAGGAGGCCTGAGGCTACTGCGTAACCGAGGCCTGAACTGGCTCCTGTTACCAAAAAACTTCTTTGGGTTTGCATGTTGTTGCTTTTACAGATGAAAATTCAGACCTAAGCGAAACGACCAATTATCGATTTGGCTGTCCATTTGGTAAGGGCCGTAGCGGTAGTGAATGGCCAAGCCGTAGCCTATGGACTCCAGACGAAACAGGTCTTCGAAATAGAGGCCCGACTCAAAATAACCTTTTTCTACGGATTTGGCAAGATGCTTCCAATCTGAATGGAGTGTTCCCCATAAAGCGGAAGTGCTGAAGGTGAGTAGGGGTTGAAAATTACCTTGTTTATTGGTGTAAAGCTCGATACTTTGGCGTAGGAAGGCCTGGAAAAATCGTGTTGCGGCAAACTCGTTGGGTCGCATAGTGGCCATACTGTGTCTGCTTTCCAGTCCCACCGGGTTACTTCTGGTTCCGAAGGCACTGTAGAGGTGCGTGAGACTGGGGGCGTTCCAAATTTGTGCGGCATTGAGTCGGAGACTGCTTTTAAATCTCCTTCCCGGTTCAAATAAAAAATCCGCTTGCCCTTCGGTTTGCCAATAATTGCTTGTCGGCTGTTTGGCGCCTCTTCCGTGGCGCAAATTGGTGTACAGGATGGGGCTTAGTCCGGGCAGTACCGAAACAGTGCCTTCCCAGCGCCAGTGGAAGCCATACAGATGCTCTTCAAAAGCAGATGGGGGTTCCGCCTCATTCAGGCTGAAAGGGTAGGGGGCTAGCGGACTCAGATGGCGATAGCTGTATTGCAAGGCTATTTTTCCGTGCCGGCCGCTTCGCAGCCTTAATTGTCCGCCCAGGGCTTCGGTTCTATCCACGGTCCCAATCGCGTATTTACGTAATCTTTCATCGGCAATTTTCCCGCCCAAAAATGTGAATGACCCGGTTTCATGCTGATCGCGGTGGGCAAAAACCTGCCAGTCAGTAAATAGGTTTCCAGATAGATGATGGGTGTAACTTCCTCCGTAACTGTGATCACGCGAGCGTATGCTGTAACTGTAAAATCCTGTCAGGGTGAAACGGGTTGAGAGGAAGCGGCTGGTTTCTAATCCCAATCCCGGTTTGATGCCTTCAAAGTGGTTGTAGTTGAAGAGCCTGCCCAATTCCAGATTAACCAGACCAGCCGGCCAATAGCCTCTGGCCATCTGGACTTTTCGCTCCGCTTCCAATTGGGTTTTGCGCTGGGTTTCCAGACTGTCGATGAGTTGTAAAAGAACCGAGTCGCGTGCCGTGAGTGCTTGTGCCTGGTTTTGGGCCTTTGCAAAATGACCAAGTACCATAAAGAGCAAGACGGACAACAGTTTTATGCGCCATGCTGTTGTACGACGTTTTATCTGAGAAGGCCTTGCTGTTGATGGGCTGGAGCGTAACATTTACTTCAAGATCCCTGCTTTTAAGTATTTAATTTCATCCTTGCTGAGAAAACGCCATTTCCCCCGGGGCAGATTTTTCTTGGTCAGGCCTGCAAAATACACCCGATCGAGTTTTTCCACTGTATATCCCAGGTGTTCGAAAATCCTCCGCACAATGCGGTTGCGTCCGGAATGGATGACGATGCCAACCTGGGTGGTATCGATGGGGTCGGCATAGCTGACTTCATCGGGTTGGATGATGCCGTCTTCCAATTCTATTCCTTTTTTAATGAGACTCAGATGTTCTTTTTCCAGGGGTTTGTTGAGGAAGACGTGGTATATTTTTCTGATTTCGGAAGAGGGGTGAGTCAGTTTTTTGGAAAGGTCACCATCGTTGGTCATCAACAGCACACCGGTGGTGTTCCGGTCGAGGCGTCCTACCGGATAAACGCGCTCCTCGCAGGCTCCCTCGATCAAATCAAGTACTGTGCGTCGCCCTTCGGGGTCGGAAGTGGTGGTAACCATATCCTTGGGCTTGTTGATGAGGATGTATACCTTGGCCTCCGGGTTCAGTTTTTTTCCTTCAAAGCGTACTTCATCATTGCGCTTTACCTGTTGCCCCATTTCTGTTACAACTTGTCCGTTGACGGTTACGAGTCCACGTGCAATCAGCTTGTCGGCTTCACGGCGACTGCAAACCCCACTGTTGGCAATGTAGCGGTTCAAGCGGATGGTTTCGGCCTGGGGCTCCATGGGCGCTTCCTCTGTTTTGCGTGGACGTGAGGGTTCTTCGCTCCTGCTTCTGCTCCTGGTATTGGCCTGCCTGCCCGGCCTGCTGCCTGGTCTTTTTTCCTGCTTATCGTCCCTTTTGTTGCTCCGTCTTCCCTTCATGTTTTGCCTGACTTGTAAGTGAGTAAACTTCTGTTTTATACTGTCTGCAAAGTTGCGAAAATTAATGGGTAAACAGCTTATTTTCCTTTATCTTTGTTTTGCTAAAACCCCCTTGTGGGTTCATTTTCTACACTTCTTTTAAAAAATATCAGCAATGACTTTGATCAAATCAATTTCCGGCATCCGAGGAACCATCGGAGGCGCCCCCGGGGAGGGCTTGAGTCCCATAGATGTGGTTCGTTATACTTCAGCCTATGGCACCTGGCTAAGGAAACGTTGTGGGAAGGAAAGACCGAAAGTGGTAGTGGGACGGGACGCCCGCATTTCCGGCGAGATGGTGAAAAATTTGGTATTGGGTGCTTTGCAGGGATTGGGTATTGATGTGGTGCATCTGGGACTGGCTACAACTCCGACAACGGAGTTGGCTGTGACGCATTATGGTGCCGATGGGGGATTGATTTTAACTGCCAGTCATAATCCCAAGCAGTGGAATGCCTTAAAATTGCTGAACGAAAAGGGAGAGTTTTTGTCGGCCAGCGACGGTGAACTTGTGTTGGATTTGGCCGCCAGCGAAGCCTTTGTGTTTGCCGGTGTGGACCAACTGGGCAGTGTGGAAGAAGCCGATTTTTTGTCAGGCCATATTGCTTCGGTTCTGGCGCTCGAATTGGTTGATGTGGAGGCCATTCGTAAGGCCAATTTTAAGGTGGCCATTGATTGTGTCAATTCCGTTGGTGGACTGGCTGTTCCTGCCCTGCTGGAGGCCCTGGGTGTTCAGACGGTTTTGCCTTTGTATTGTAGCCCCAACGGCGAATTTCCTCATAACCCGGAGCCGCTGCCCGAGCACCTTGGAGAGATTGCTGATTTGATTCGCAGAGAAAATGCCGATGTGGGTTTTGTGGTGGATCCGGATGTGGATCGCCTGGCCATTATTAATGAAGACGGGTCTATGTTTGGCGAGGAGTACACCTTGGTTGCGGTAGCTGATTATGTACTCAGGCATACGCCTGGTAATACTGTTTCTAACCTCAGCTCCACACGGGCTTTAAGGGATGTTACCGAAAAATTGGGTGGCAGTTATCGGGCCGCTGCAGTAGGCGAGGTGAATGTGGTAGAAACCATGCGTGCCACCAATGCCGTCATTGGTGGCGAGGGCAATGGTGGTGTTATTTATCCTGCCAGTCATTATGGCCGGGATGCGCTGGTAGGTATTGCACTTTTCTTAACGCATTTGGCCCAATCGGGCTTGTCCTGCTCTCAGCTCAGGAAGACTTATCCCTCTTACAGTATGTCGAAGAATAAGGTAGAGCTTACGCCCGATATTGATGTGGATGCGCTTTTGGAAAAAGTAAAGGCCGCTTACGCGCACGAGCGCGTGAATGATGTGGATGGGGTGAAAATTGATTTTGCAGACAGCTGGGTGCATTTGCGGAAATCCAATACCGAGCCCATTATTAGAATCTACGCTGAAGCTCCTACGGCCGAAGATGCTGGTGCTTTGGCGACTTCCTTAATGAAGGAGCTGGAAAAAATGGCGTATTAAGCTGCTGTGCAGCATCAAGGCAATGTTCCCGGGTTCTGACAGGGGCCCGGGACTTTTTTTATCGCAGGGCTTTAAACCATTATGTGGGTGTATTGTCATAGAGTAAACTCCGTTCGAACAAAAAATCATTAAATCCATCTCGAATGAATAAAAGTGTTATCAGGTATGCTGTCATAGGGGCCCTTGCGGTTTTGCTCCTTTTTTTGGGATATCGCTGGATTGCAGGCAGCAGAATTTTGGGAGAAGCGCTGATTGAAGTGAAGGTAGAACGCGGGCCCTTTGTTGCAGAAGTACATTCAACCGGTCAACTTCAGGCCGAGAATGCAACCTTTATTGAGGTCCCTGCAGAGTTGTCGAGTCGACGCATCAATATCTTTGAGATTCAGGTTACTGATTTGGTAGAGGAGGGCACGGTGGTGCAAAAGGGCGATTTTGTGGCTTCTCTGGATCACAGTGCAATTGAAGAACTGCTTACCCAGGCGCAAGAGGAACTGGAAAAATCGATTCAAGCTTTGGAAGATGTTCGTATCGACACGAATATTAATATGAGTAATCTGCGCGATGGCTTGTTGAATGCCCGGGTTCAGGTAGAAGAAAAAAAGCTGGTTTTGGATCAGTCGATTTATGAATCTCCTGCTGTAAAGCGGCAGGCGGCTTTGGAATTGGAGCGTGCTGAACAAAATCTGTTGCAACTTAATCGCAATTATGAATTGAAGGAACGGCAGGCCCGAAACAGCGTTGAGCGTGCTTTGGAGGATGTTCGGCGCAACCGGGAGAGTGTGCGGGATATAGAAAACCTGTTTAATGCTCTGGACATTACGGCGCCTATGCCGGGCATGGTCATATACAGTTACGACAGGTTCGGCAGCAAGATCCAGGTGGGTAGCACGGTAAGCCGCTGGGCGCCTCGTATTGCTGAGTTGCCTGACCTTTCTTCGATGATTTCGAGAACTTACATCAATGAAATTGATATTTCTAAAATAAAAGTGGGCCAAAAGGTGAAAGTAGGGGTGGATGCTTTTCCCGATAAGTTTTTTGACGGAGAGGTGATAACAGTTGCAAATATTGGTCAAACCCTCCCCAATGGCGACACCAAGGTTTTCGAAATCACCATCCGGCTTTTTGGATCGGATCCGGAATTGCGTCCTGCAATGACCACCAGTAATGTAATTACAGTTAATCGCCTGGAAGACGCCCTGTACATTCCTCTGGAGGCTGTATTTAAAACAGATTCCACTCGTTTTGTATATACCTATAATCCTGGCTTGCAACGGCAGATT
Source organism: Bacteroidales bacterium (assembly GCA_012838865.1). Taxonomy (GTDB): domain Bacteria; phylum Bacteroidota; class Bacteroidia; order Bacteroidales; family Marinilabiliaceae; genus Geofilum. Next base: position 6,204 of record DUOK01000128.1, read on the forward strand.
ATTGCTCCGGGCAGTGAAAATGCCAATTTTGTTGTGGTGAATCAGGGTTTGACGGAGGGACAAAGGGTCTTGTTGAATGCGCCCTCAAATGCGGGGGACTTAGCTCTGGAAGGTTTGGATATATATGAGGAGCTCAAACGTAAGGCGGAAGAAGCCAAAGAGGAAGCGTCTCAGGAGGCAGAGGAGGAGCGTCCGCATTCCCGTCGTCCCGGAGAGGAGCGGCAGAGCCCCGAGGGTGAGGGGCGAGGACGCAGAGGGGGACCAGCAGCAGTTGGCTCTTAAAGCATTTAATACAGCGGAAATTGGGTCGCTTTTTTCCATAATTTATTTCTGATATGAAGCATGTAGTTTATCTTTTCACGCGATACTTTCACGACATAATCATTGCGGTGGAGGCCATTCTGGCCAATAAAATGAAATCGATGCTTACCGCTTTGGGTATTATGTTTGGAGTCGCTGCCGTTATCAGTATGCTGGCCATTGGTAAAGGGGCCCAACAGGAGGTGTTGGAGCAGATAAAATTGGTGGGTGTCAATAATATTATTGTGTCTCCTACCGATATGGCTTTGGGCGCACCGGATGCCGGAAGTGGAGGGACAGGCAGCAGTGTGCGTCGCTTTTCCCCGGGCTTAACCCTGCAGGATGCCGAAGCCATTCAGGAGGCGATTCCTTCAGTCGGGAAAGTCAGTCCGGTAATTTCACTTAATTACCACGCCGTTTTGGAGGGCCGCAGTTATCCAGTCGGTTTGGAAGGAGTCTCGGCCAATTATTTTGAACTGTTGAATGTGAATCTGGCAGATGGAAATATCTTTAATGAGGAGCAGAGCGAAGGCGGTTTGCCCGTCTGCGTAATTGGGGATAACATCAGGAACCGTTTTTTCAGTACGGAGGATCCCATAGGTAAGTATATTAAAGCCGGAGATACCTGGCTCAAAGTGATTGGACTGATAGAGCGTCGTGATTTTACTGCTTCTGCATCTGATGAGATGGGAATCAGCAGCACCGATAACAAGATTTTTGTGCCGGTAAAAACCATGTTGCTGCGTTTTAAGGACCGGGCACGAATTAATCCGGAAGTATTGGAAAGTGTTGCCCGGGGTGGGGACGGCGGTGCTACTTCAGATGATAAGGTGGTGACAGCTACGCATCAGCTGGATAAAATTATTATTCAGGTGGAGGAAACCGAGCACTTAAGTGTGACGGCCGACATCGTTAAGCGGATGTTGCTGCGCCGTCATTCCGATATTTATGATTTTGAGGTGACCGTTCCTGAGCTGCTGCTGAAACAGCAGCAGAAAACCAACGATATTTTTAACATCGTGTTGGGTGCCATCGCCAGTATTTCTCTGGTTGTTGGGGGTATCGGTATTATGAACATTATGCTGGCTTCGGTATGGGAGCGTATTCGGGAGATTGGTACCCGTCAGGCGATTGGCGCTTCGCGCAAAGACATCATTGTTCAGTTTTTGGCAGAATCGACCCTGATTAGTGTTACCGGGGGCATGATTGGCATCGTGATTGGCGTAATTATGGCACGATTAATCAATGTGATGGCCGATATTCAGACGGTGGTGAGTTTGTTTTCGGTGCTGGTGGCTTTTGGTGTGTCGGCTACGGTGGGCATAGTATTTGGTTACATCCCGGCCAAACGAGCGGCCAATCAGGATCCGGTGGAATCGTTGCGACATTAATAATGGACTTGAATAAATGAGCTTTTTGATGAAGACAAGAGGATATAATATGAAGTGGATTATTGTTGTAGTTTTTTTGACCGGACTACCTTTCCTGCTCTCTGCACAACAACGTTCTTCGGAGGTGCTGGAGGTTGAGCTTAGCCTCGATGATGTGATAGAATTGGCTGGCAAGCAGTCGTTATACAGCTTTCGTATTAAAAACATGTATTTGTCCAGCTATTGGGAGTTTCGAAGTTTTAGAGCCAATCGACTGCCCAGTCTGATTATGAACACTACACCAATCAATTTTGACCGTTCGGTAAGGAGTCAGTTTATTTCGGAAGAAGAGGGCGACCGCTTTATTTCTCAGTCCAATTTTTCTTCTCAGGCTTCGCTGTCTGTTCAGCAAAATGTTCCGTGGACTGGTGGGGTGTTTGATGTTACTTCTTCCCTGTCGCGCATTCAGAATCTTGATAACGATGGGGTTCAGTATGCTTCGGTTCCGGTAAGTATCGGATTCACCCAATCGTTGAATGGCTACAACCAACTGCGCTGGGAATCCCGCATTGAACCTTTGAAGTTTGAACAGGCCAAGTTACAGTATTTACAATCGCGGGAATCGCTTGCCATACAGGCGGCCAATCAGTTTTTTACGGTGGCGACTTCCGAGATCAATCGCA
>DUOK01000129.1 GCA_012838865.1 Bacteroidales bacterium
AGGGACTGCGTTTCATGTCGGCCTACTCTGCCGACCATTCCGCCTATCCGGGAACACGACTGACCAGTCTGTACACGGGCTGTCCCCCCGCCGTACACGGCATCGTGGGGGAGCGATGGTACGATCAAAAAAGCGGCCGTTTTGTAGATGCTGCCGGTGGCCGCCCCGAGGATTATCACCGCCTGCGCTACCACAATCAGGCCCGCAGCATCTCGGACTACCTCAAGGCATTTTACGGTTCCGAATCCCGTTCGGCCGTAATATCGGCCGCCCACTCCTGGATGCTGCATACGGCCGGCTATGCACCCGATCACCTGGTGTTTTGGGACACCAAATCCGGCTATTTCCGCGACTATGCCGAAAACCCTCCGGACAGTCTCTGGCTGCAGCGCTTCAACGAAAAGCGACAGCCCCACAGGGCGCTTTCGCCCGGCTATGCCAACGAACTTACCCGCGATGCGGCGGTGGCCCTGTTAGCTGAAGGGACACTAGGAGGCGACCCCCAGCCGGATGTACTCTCCCTGGGCTTCAGCACGGGCGCCCTGGAAAGTGAACACGACTTGCTTTCAGAAGAAAAGAAGGCAAACTTACAACACCTCGATCAGCTACTGGCCGCACTGCTGGAATTTACAGACCGTCAGGTGGGACGAAACAACTACCTGGTGGTGTTGACCGCTGCACGAACACCGGCTGCGGACATGGGGACATCGGGACGCATCGGACAAACTACCGGCATGGTGGATTTTTCAAAAACGAGTGCTCTGCTCAACCTCTTTTTAATGGCCAAACACGGCCAGGGCAAATGGGTGCTGGACATGCACGACAACAGTGTGTATCTCAACCGCGAACTCATTCGCCAAAAAGGACTGAGTCTCCAGGCCCTGCAAGAAGAAACGGCACTTTTTCTAATGGAAGTAGCGGGCATTGACCGTGCCTGGCCCCTGAATAGTCTGCTTTTCGCTAAAGACTCCGCCCTGGTGGCAGACATGCAGCCCTGGGATAAGAACATTTACCCCAGTCGCTGCGGCGATGTTTTGCTCCGCCTGCAGCAAGGTTGGCATTCCTGCCTTTCGGAAAACGGCACCCGCCAGTACGGCAACAACGGCAACAGTCCCCTCCCCCTGCTGGTCTCCGGTTGGCAGGTGGCCCCCGGGGCCTGGCTCCAACCCTTTGAACAACGTCACCTTAGCCCTTTGCTGCTCAAACAATTCGGCATCATCCATCCCCACATCCTTGAAGCACCCCTGATTCAAGTTTTTAAAAAACCCTGAGCACATTAAACAAGTCTGTGTATCTTTGCAGCATGTCAAGCATCGGTAAACTCATCGACCTCCACTATCCGGCACACCGAAAGGTCCGCAATATTTTGCTGACCCACAGCCGACTGGTGGCCGACAAGGCGCTGTTTATTGCCCAAAAGCATCCGGAATTGAAAGCAGATGCCTTGTTGCTCGAACAAGGCGCCCTGGTGCACGACATCGGCATTGTATTTACTCAGGCACCCGACATCGATTGCCACGGCCCGGCCCCCTATCTTCAGCACGGCATAATCGGGGGCGAACTCTTGCGCCAAAACCAATTGGCTCACCTGGCAGGAATGGCTGAAAACCACACCGGAGCAGGCCTGTCCCAAAAAGAGATCATTGCTCAGGGCCTGCCCTTGCCACACAAGGACCTGCTTCCCACAAACATAGAAGAAAGCATTATCGCGTTTGCCGATAAATTTTATTCAAAGAGCAAAGATCTGCTGCACGAAAAGCCGCTGCATAAGATCCGATCCGGACTCGAAAGGCACGGCCACGAACAGCTGAAACGCTTCGATGCCTGGTGCCAAATGTTTTTATAAAATCAACCTTATGTATCCCAACGACCACTCCCTATCCTGCAAAGCCGCCTCTTACGACATGAATCCGGCCGGACAGTTAAGCTTACCGGCCCTCTTGCGCTACTATCAGCAGTCGGCCCACGAACACGCCAACCTCTTGGACATCGGCTTTAAAGACCTCGCGCAAAAAAACATCTACTGGGTGCTGTCTGCCCTCTTTGTCGAGATCGAAACCCTCCCGGCCTTTGACCAGCATTTTGATATGCTTACCTGGCCCCGACACATCGAAGGCCTCCTCACTTGCCGGGATGCCCAACTGATACAAGACCAAAAAACAGTGGCGCGACTGACCTCAAAATGGCTGATGGTAAATGCCGCCAACAAGCGACTGGTGCGGCCCCAGGAACTGCTCAAGGGCGTGCCCTTTTCGGCCGACCGGCATGCTGTAAAGGAACTTCCGCCCATGCAGCTGAAGGCGAATTACGACCAGAACCCCATGGAAGTACGTTCGGCCCGCTTCTCCGATCTGGATGTAAACCGCCATGTAAACAACACCCGCTACCTCGAATGGATTTTGGATGCCTTGCACCAAACCCACTGGGCCAACCGCGATATAAAAACCCTTAATCTACAATACAGCAGGGAGTTTAAGGAACACGACCAGGCACACATCTTCTTTATGGAGGACGAAAACCGGGTGCGCATCGACCTCGTTCATACCCAGGGAAAAACGGGCGTGGCTTGCGAAATGAGTTTTTAAGCAAGAACAATCCCCTTAATTCAAAAAAAAAGATCGACCTCAAACGAGGTCGATCTTTTGGTTTTTATCATCGGTAATTTTAAACTCCAAAAATGATAAAGAATCGGAGGGCAACACCCTGAGCCCAAAACCAAAACGCCAGCGCCATTTGAGCACTGTTGAAGGAAATCCCTTCTTAAGGTAGGCATAGAGGTAGGGGTGAACCCACAAGGTCGTTTTCTTATTCTTATGCTTTTGCACGGCAAACCGGATTGCTTGCTCAATTTTATCGGTCAGCAGAATGGAGGGGGCCACCACTCCGGATCCCAAACAAGAGGGACAGGTTTCTGCTGTGTCAATATGCATTTCGGGACGCACACGTTGACGGGTAATTTGCATCAGACCAAACTTGCTCAAAGGTAAAATATTGTGCTTGGTTCGGTCTGAGTCCATCGCCTCGCGCATTCGGTCAAAGACCTTTTGACGATGTTCAGGATCCTGCATATCAATAAAGTCAACAACTATGATTCCGCCCATATCGCGCAGACGCAACTGACGGGCAATTTCATCAGCTGCCGCCAAATTCACATCCAGGGCATTGCCTTCCTGACTGGAGGCGGACTTGGAACGATTGCCACTGTTAACATCAATGACGTGCAAGGCCTCCGTATGCTCAATAATCAGGTAGGCACCACTTCGAAACGAAACAGTCTTTCCAAAAGAGGCCTTAATCTGCTTTTCGATCCCGAACTGATCAAAGATGGGTAACGCACCATCGTGGTAGCGCACAATTCTTTCCCTTCCAGGGGCAATCAGTTCAACATAGTCCTTCATCTCCTTATAAACACTTTGATTGTTTACATAAATACTTTGGAAAGAAGGATTAAAAAGATCTCTCAAAAAAGCAGTGGTTCTACCAATCTCTCCCATAACCAGCCCGGGCGCCTTGGTTTCCTTAATTCTGGGAGCAGCTTCCTCCCAACGCTTTACCAGGGTGCGCAATTCTTTATCCAGTTCGGCAACACGTTTGCCTTCTGCAACGGTACGGACAATTACGCCGTAATTCTTGGGCTTAATGCTGAGGAGCAAACGTTTGAGACGGCTGCGCTCCTCGGCCTGGGCAATTTTCTGACTCACCGAAACCCTGTCGGAGAAGGGAATCAAAATTAGGTTTCGTCCGGCAATGGAAATTTCTGAAGTCAACCGTGGCCCCTTGGTTGAAATGGGTTCTTTGGCTACCTGCACCAGTACTTCCTGGCCTGCAGATAAAACCTCCGAAATGGTCCCGTTTTTATTGATGTCGTTTTCCGGTTTGAGTTTATGCAAAGCAATTACTCCTTTTTTTGCAGAGGCCATGCTTACGTATTTCTGCAGGGTACGAATCTGAGGTCCCAGATCAAGGTAATGCAAAAAAGCATCCTTCTCATAACCCACATCTACAAAAGCAGCATTCAATCCGGGCATAATCTTCTTAACCTTACCCAGGTAAATGTCGCCAACAGCAAATTGAACATCACTTTGCTCTTTTCTCAGCTCGGCCAATCGCTTGTTCTCGAGCAGCGCAATAGTAAGTTCATTAGGAGTAACATCAACAAATAGTTCTGCACTCACTACAATAAATTTGATTAAAACTCTGATTTCAAAGAACGTAAAACATGAAAACAAAAGAACAAACAGACACGTTTTCTGTTTGTTCTTTCTGTTTTTACAACAGACTATTTCTTCTTCTTATGTCTGTTTTTACGAAGTCTTTTTTTCCGCTTATGCGTGGCCATCTTATGCCGCTTTCTCTTTTTTCCACTTGGCATAGTGCAAATTTTTTAAAGTTATACGATTACTTAACAGTGTTCTTCACCTTTGTTACAAAGCTCTTAGAGGGCTTAAAAGATGGAATAAAGTGCTCAGGAATGATGATGGTGGTATTTTTTGAGATATTACGGGCAGTTTTCTCAGCTCTGCGCTTGATTACAAAACTACCGAACCCTCTGAGATAAACGTTATTACCTTTCACCAGGTTGCCCTTCACGGTCTCCATGAAGGCTTCAACAGTCTTCTGAACTGTAACCTTCTCAATTCCAGTATTTTTCGAAATCTCGTTTACAACATCAGCCTTTGTCATTGCTTTTAAAATTATTTAATTATCAGTTATTTAGACGCTATTTTCCAAAATTCAGACTGCAAATATATATCCTTTTGCACTCAAAAAAAAACGAAAAGCTGTAATTTTGGATAATTTTTGAAAAATGACTGCTTTCACTACCAAGCTTCTAAGGTGGTACCAAGGGCACCAACGCGACCTGCCCTGGCGCCGACAAAACGACCCCTACAAAATCTGGGTTTCAGAGGTCATCCTGCAACAAACGCGGGTGGAGCAGGGTCTGCCCTACTACCAACGCTTCATCGCTCGCTTTCCGGATGTAAATCACCTGGCCGACGCAACGGAACAGGAGGTGCTCAAGTACTGGCAGGGACTGGGCTACTATTCCCGCGCTCGAAACATGCATGCAGCGGCCCGGCAACTGTGCAATCAATACGGAGGTGCACTGCCTAAAACCCCCGAAGCGTTGCGACAAATCAAGGGCATTGGCCCTTATACTGCGGCAGCCATTGCCTCCATGGCTTTTGGGCACCCGATTGCAGCCATCGATGGCAACGCCTACCGGGTGCTGTCCCGTTACTTTGCCTCCTCCCTGCCCATCGACAGCAGCGCAGGTCGCAAGTACTTTCAAGACCTGGGCAACCAGCTGTTAGGTGATGGTCCATCGGGCGACTTCAATCAGGCCCTTATGGATGTAGGGGCGGGCATTTGCACCCCTCGCCAAGCCCAATGCACCAACTGCCCCCTCATCGATGAATGTCGGGCTTACAGTTTGAATATTCAGGATGCCTTTCCGGTAAAAAGTAAAAGTCTGCAACGTCGCGAACGCAGCTTTCATTTTCTGTGGGTAGAAGACGAGAACTGTGTTGCTTTTGAACAAAGGCAGGCAGGCGACATTTGGCAGGGCCTGTATCAACTGCCCCTGATTGAACATCGGCCCGCCGACAGCAAAAACGCCTGGCGCAAAACCTTAATCAAATTGACCGATACAAAAGCGACACCTCAACTGGTTTGGCACACCCGCCATCTGCTTACCCACCAAAATCTTCACATCTATTTTTACGAGCTCAGGCTGACTCGCCAACAAACCCAGGCGCTCAGCAACAACAGCATCCAATGGGTGCCGTTCAACAATATTGCGGCTTTGCCCGTTCCCCGCCCTCTGGAGCAACTGCTGCAACAAAAAGGACTGGCGCGACAATGATGCAGTCTGCTCACGCTTTGATTAGCCCAGGAAGTTTTGTAATTTAGCGCTATCAAAAAAACAACAAACACATGATAAACAAAGTAATACTGGTAGGAAATGTGGGTAAGGATCCCGACATCCGCTATTTCGAAAACGACCAGGCAGTAGCTAATTTTACCCTGGCCACTACCGAAAGAGGATTTACGGCGCGTAACGGACAGGAAATTCCGGAGCGAACAGAATGGCACAACATTGTGGCCTGGCGGGGACTGGCCAAACTTGCCGAAAACTACATTCGCAAAGGTTCGCAGCTCTACATCGAAGGAAAGTTGCGTACCCGCTCCTACGACGATGCCAACGGAGTAAAAAAGTATACCACCGAGATTTTTGCCGATACCATTCAATTACTTGGCAGGCGAGGGGACAACCCGGCCGCTGCCCAGGGAGCAGCTCCCGCCCAGCCCCAGCAGAACCAAGCAAACAGTAGCCCTGCGAATAATCCTACGCCCCAGCAGGACAACAATCAGGGAAGTTTCATCGGTGAAGACGAAGGCTCCGACGATCTGCCCTTCTAATAACAACGCGCTTAAACCTAAAAACAGCAACCTTTGGAAACAGACCTCGTCCACCAAGGCTGGCAATCGGCTTTATTGTTCATGCAATTCCAGCCCCTTACACCGGGCCTACTGACCGC
>DUOK01000130.1 GCA_012838865.1 Bacteroidales bacterium
TCGAGCTGGTAGACCCAGGCCATGGTGAGGGTGGCGGTACCTATGAGGGAAGAGTAAACCAGTCCCCACCGCAGGTCCTTATTCACCACCAAGGCGTAGTGCACAATTTTCAGGATGTCGCGAAATCCGCTTTTTACCTGACGTTGCAAGCGCTCGGGCTCCACCAGGGTAAGGGCCGCAGGGATGGCCATGAAGGCGATGAAGCTTTGGCCTATAAAGGGGAGGCGTAGGGAGACTTCGGCCAGTGCGCCGCCCAGAATGGCGCCCAGGGCTTCCGCAAAATTGCCGACCGAGGTGTTGATGCCTTCGTAACGGGTGTATTGATTTTGGCGCTTTTGTGCCTGAAGGGTGTCGTAGAGCATTGCGGAGTCGGCCCCCGAAATGAGACTCTGGCCAATGCCCAGGGTAACTTCGGCCAGGATGAACCAGAGGTAAGTGCCGGTGGTGGCATAAATAACGAAACCCAGGGTGCCGAAGATGCCCCCTGCCAGCAGGGTGGTTTTGCGTCCCAGAATATCGGCCAAATAGCCGGAGGGAATCTCAAACAACACGATGGCTATGGAATAGATGGCTTTCAGGCGGAAGGCCTGTTCGGTGGTGAAGCCCATGTCTTTGTAATACAACATCAGAATGGGCATGGTCAACATGAACCATTTGGCGGTCTTGATGATGTACAAACGGGGAATATTTCCTGAAACGGAAGGCCTGATCCAATTCATGCTGCTGCTTTGTGCTGCGAAAGTACAAAAGAAAGCAGCAAGCGCCAAAAGGTGTTTTCCTGCTCGCCGCATTTGTGTATCTTCGTAGGTCGAATCCCAAAACAGGAAGAACTGCTTTATGAAGGTGTGTATAGCCGAGAAACCCAGCGTAGCCAGAGAACTGGCTCAGATACTTGGCGCCCAGTCGCGCAAGGACGGCTATTATGAGGGCAATGGTTATCAGGTGACCTGGACTTTTGGTCATTTGTGTACCTTAAAGGAACCGCACGATTATTTGGCCGAATGGAGACGCTGGTCGCTGGGTACCCTGCCGATTATTCCTTCCCGCTTTGGCATTAAGGTGATCGACGATCAGGGGGTGCTGAAGCAGTTTCGGGTGATCGAGCAACTTATGAAATCGGCCGAGGAAGTCATCAATTGCGGGGATGCCGGTCAGGAAGGGGAGGTGATACAGCGCTGGGTACTGCAAAAGGCCGGTTGCACTTGTCCCGTTAGGCGACTGTGGATATCCTCGCTTACGGAGGAGGCCATTCGCGAGGGCTTTAACAAGCTGTATGCGGGGAGCGACTTCGACCGGCTTTACGCGGCGGGCAGTGCACGGGCCATTGGCGACTGGCTGCTGGGTATTAACGCTACACGCCTGTATACGCTTAAATTTGGGGGCCAGGGCCAGGTCTTGTCGATTGGTCGGGTGCAGACGCCCACCCTGGCTTTGATTGTTGAGCGACAAAAGGAGATAGATCATTTTGTACCGCAACCCTATTGGGAATTGAAGACCACTTACAAGGAGGTGGTTTTTAACAATACCGAGGGGCGCTACCTGAAGCAGGAGGAGGCGCTGCAGGCTATGGAGCGCATTAAGGGCAAGCTCTTTGAAGTGACCGGTTTCGGGCGTAAAAAGGGCAAGGAGGCGGCGCCTCGTTTGTTCGACCTGACCTCGCTGCAGGTGGAGTGCAACCGAAAGTTTGCTTTTTCGGCCGACGATACCCTGAAACTCATCCAGCAGTTGTATGAGAAAAAACTGACCACCTATCCAAGGGTAGATACCACCTTTCTGAGTAACGACATGTATCCCAAAATCGGGGGCATACTTAAGGGCCTCAAGCCTTATGAACAGCTCTGTGCACCGGTGTTGGCCAAAAAGATTCCGAAATCGAAGAAGGTTTTCGACGATACCAAGGTGACCGACCACCACGCCATTATTCCCACAGGCCAAAATCCGCCTTCCTCGCTGAGTCGCGACGAGAAGCTGGTATTCGATTTGGTGGCCCGGCGCTTTATCGCAGCCTTTTATCCCGATGCCATCATCAATACCACCACCGTGGAGGGACGGGTAGAGGATGTCAATTTTAAGGCCACCGGAAAACAAATTCTGGACCCGGGTTGGCGGGTGGTGCTGAAAATGAGCCAGGGTAAAGGAGAGGAGGGCGTCTTGCCCGAATTTACCAAGGGCGAAAAGGGGGAACATACGCCCGATTTGCAGCAGAAGGAAACCCAGCCGCCCAAGCCTTTTACGGAGGCTACCTTGCTGCGGGCGATGGAAACGGCGGGCAAACAGGTGGACGATGAGGAATTGCGCGATGTGATGAAGGAGAACGGCATTGGTCGCCCCTCCACGCGGGCCGCCATCATCGAGACCCTCTTTAAGCGGCGCTACATTACCCGAAATCGCAAGAGTCTTGCGCCTACACCCATTGGTACCCAGCTGATTGACACCATTCGCAATGAGGCGGTTAAATCGCCCGAGCTGACGGGCCAGTGGGAAAAGAAATTGCGTGAAATTGAGGAGGGAAAGTACGATCCCGGGGCCTTCATGAATGAATTGAAGCAAATGGTGTCGGACATTGTGCATACGGTGCGACTCGAGCCCAGCATTCCGATGATTGCCCCGGTGGAGGAGGAAGCGCCTAAAAAGAGTGCCCCGGCACCTAAGCCGGAACAGACTGAGCCCTTGCTTTGTCCCCGCTGCAAAAGTGGTAAAATGTTGAAGGGCCGCTCGGCCTGGGGCTGTGAGGATTATGCTAAGGGCTGCAAGGTGTTGATTCCCTTTGAGTTTATGGGTAAAAAGATCAGTGAAAAGCAAATGGGCGACCTGGTGTTAAAGGGCAAGACTTCGGTCTTAAAAGGTTTTGTGGATGCCCAGGGGCAGGCGCACAGCGGCAAGCTGAGCTGGGACGCAGATTTCAAGCTGGTGCTGGAGGAGTAGGTTTTTTGTCCTTTCCGGCTTGATTTATTGGGGCTTATTTGTATCCTCTTTCTGAAAACAAAAATATCTGAGGCCTTGTGTGCTGAGTCCACAAACGATTATGTTCTACCGTTTTTCAGGGGAAAGCATTGAAGTGGTCAGTTTTAGGGGCACCAAAATGAATCCTGAGACTTTAGGCCTGTAGATTAGTTTTGTTCTTGCATTACTTCAACAGCTCGGTGGAGGTCATTAATCGGGCACCTCGTTTTTCCATATCCTTAAAGGCTTTTTCGGTATCCTCGGGCTGCAGGTTAACGCCGCGTGTGGCATCGGTCAGCAGATTGGCTTCGTAGCCCAGTAATAGGGCATCTTTTACCGTGTAGTACACACAATAATCGGCCGCCAGTCCGCATACAAACAAACTGGTAATGCCGTTGCGCTTAAGATAGGCATGCAGACCGGTTTCCTTGAGGTGACCGTTGTCGTAGAAGGCGCTGTACGAATCGATATCGGGGTCGCTGCCTTTAAAAATAACATTGTTGATGAGGCCCTGGTTGAGCAGGGGCGATATTTCGGCACCGGGACTCCCCTGTACGCAATGGTCGGGCCACAGCACTTGTTCCTGTCCGTGGAGCCGAATGACCTCTCCAACCTGGCGATTGTCGTGGTTGGAGGCAAAACTGCCGTGGTTGGCCGGATGCCAGTCGCGCGTAGCTACAATCAGCTTAAAATGCTGTTGAATGTTGTTGATGACGGGTATGATGGCATCGCCCTGGGGTACGGCCAGCGCACCGCCGGGTAAAAAGTCGTTTTGTACGTCTACGATGAGTAAGGCCTTCATAGGTCTGTTGTTTTGAGGTTATTGCACTTGAAATTTTTCCCGGTAATTCAGTATCAGATCCATTCGTTTGTTGTAGAGCTGCGCTTCGAGTCCCACGGGATAAAGATGGGGATTGGTGAGTCGCCTTATGCCGGCATCCAGCTGCTCGAGTTGTTGGGCCCGGCGTTGTCGGATGCTGTTGAGCTCGGGCAAATCGTACACCAGCTGACCCTTTTGCAGCACAGGCTGCAAAAGATCTTCATAGCGGCTGTTGCAGTTGGCCACGCTCTTGCGACGGGTGGGGTCGGCGGGGTCAATGAGCAAGGGCAGCTCCGGAAGGCGGTCACGCTCGTCAAAAATCATGTCGCAGGCCAGTTTATCGTTCTTGTAGAACCTTCTGACCTGCTGTATGCCCGGTATGTTTATCTTAATGGATTGTTCAGAAAGCTTGATGCGGTCTTCAAAGTCGCCCTTGTCGTTCTCCATGGCCGCCAGCTTGTACACGCCGCCCAGGGCAGGCTGGTCGTAGGCGGTCACCAGTTTGGTGCCAATGCCCCAGATGTCGATGGCGGCTTGCTGCTGTTTGAGACTGGCAATCAGGTGTTCGTCCAGGTCGTTGCTGGCCACAATTTTCATAAAACCGAGACCTGCCGCCTCAAGTTTTTGTCGGGCCAGGCGACTCAAATAGGCCAGGTCGCCCGAGTCGAGACGTATTCCGGTCATTTTATAGCCCTTTTTCAGCATTTCCTGAGCCACGGTTATGGCGTTGTCGATGCCCTGAGGCGTATGGTAGGTATCTACCAGAAATACCGTATTGTTGGGCATGCTGTCGGCAAACTCGCGGAAAGCTTGCAGCTCATCGTTATAGGCCTGCACCCAGCTGTGGGCATGGGTCCCCAGCACGGGAATGTTGTAAATTTTTCCGGCATATACATTGGAGGTGCCTATGCAGCCGCCTATGTAGGCGGCGCGACTGGCCGACACAGCGCCATCAAGTCCCTGGGCACGCCGGAAGCCAAACTCCATGACCGGGTCGCCTTGGGCGGCATCGCAGATGCGGGCCGCCTTGGTGGCTACCAGGGTCTGGAAGTTGATGATGTTGAGCAGGGCAGTTTCCACCAGTTGGGCCTGTAAAACAGAGCCACTGACCCGCAAAAGGGGCTCGTTGGCGAAGATAACCGTACCTTCGGGTATGGCGGCCACGTCACAGCTGAAGCGCTCCTTACTTAAAAAGTCCAGAAAGGCAGGATCAAAGATGGGGCGCTCGTCGTTGCCCCTGAAGTCGCTCAAATAACACAAATCCGAGTCACTGAAACGAAAATCCTGCAGATAAGCCAAGGCTTGTTCCAGTCCCCCCGCCACCGCATAACCGCCCTTAAAGGGAATGTTGCGAAAAAACAGGTTGAAAACCGCCTTTTTTTGATGCAGGCCTTTCTTCCAGTAGCCGTGTGCCATGGTCAACTGGTAAAGGTCGGTCATCAAGGCCGGTGCCTCACGATAAATGAATGTATTGGGGCTTTTCATGCGTGTACAACAAACAAATAACAAATATAGCTGCAAAGTACCGCCCGGCAAAATAAACAGGCGGCACATTTTCCGCTGCTTTTGGTGGGGCGGGAGCGGGGACGGGCCCTGCACGATTTGTAGGGGCGTTTTCTTGAGTTTATTCTTTATGCTTCGTTCTGTACAGGAGGCGTTTAATCATTTGCATCTGCAACAATCCACTCCAAAGGGGCAGACTCAGATGCTTCTTCAGATAATGATGCTGAACGACAACCAGGGCCAGATAACCAAAGTTGGTAGCCAAGGCGGCACCGGTAGCGCCCCATGCTCCGATTAAGAACCAACCCCCAAGGAGGACAATAAGCAAATTGGCCATGCTGCTCCATAGGTTGATTTGGTGTCTGCCGGTCCCTGAAAAATAATGGCTCGAAAGGAGGCTTTGTCCAAACAGAAAAGAGGCCGGCAGCAGAAGCACGATGTAATGTTTTAATCCGCCGAATTCTGCTCCAAAAAAGAAAGTGTACAGCTGAGCCGGTACCAGTACTAAGGCCAGGAGGGCTGCGGTCTGACTCCAAAAGGCGAAGAATACGAAGCGCTGGTAAAGTTTTTGATGGTAGCGGGTACTGGTCGAATTGATGATGCGGGAGTAGAAGACCAGGGAAAGACTGCGGTTGATGATCCATACGGCTTCGGTAATGGATACTGCGTTGGAGAAGATGCCGACATCCTGCAGCGAACCGAGGCGTTCGAGCAGGTAATAGCTTCCTCTAAAGCTGAGCAACTGAATAAAAGTGCCGGTCTGGTTGAGAAAACCGTAACGAAACATGGCCTTTACATCCTTCCAAAAAGTGCTTTTGTCGATCCCTTGCATGCTTTTAAGGTAGCATTTGGCACCATGGAGGCTCAAAATAAACAAGGCCAGATAGCTGAGGGAGAGGGTGTGGATATAGCTTTCAAAGGTAAATTCACTGCCCCAATGATAGAAAGCGGCAATCAAAAGGATGTTGAGCAGGGGTTGGGCAAACAACAGGAGATTGTAGCGGGTAATTTGCTCCCTGATCAGGTATATCGATAAATTATTGGCGGCCAGGGAAGAGAGCAAGGTGCTGAAGCTGAGCCA
>DUOK01000131.1 GCA_012838865.1 Bacteroidales bacterium
AGACAAAGCGCATGATCGGCCTGGCTCAACACCTTTAGTTGTCGTTGTAAGGCGGCGAGCGTGGGGTTGGAAATCCGGCTGTAGGCAAAGGCTTCGGAAGCTCCATTAAAAGCCTGCTCTGCCGCCTCAGCCGTGGCAAAGTCGAACGAGGCACTCTCGTATATGGGGGTTTTGAGACTGCGGTGCGGATCGCCTTCGGCTGCCGAGCCGTGAATTAATTTTGAACTTAGGTATTGCATAAGGCGGGTACTATGTTTTATATTAGAGGGTAAAAATACCCCATTTGCAGGAAAATTGTCGCCCAATAGCCCCTAAAGTTGCCGACCAGGGCTTCATTTAAATCGGAGTCTTTTAGGGGGGATTGTTGATCCGGGTGTTTGGACTATTAACAGATATTGTTCTGAATAGTTGCATACCTTACTGATTTACAGCGGATGATGGTGTGTTTGGCCTAAAGTCCGCCAAGTGTTTTTGTTTAACGTTCTGTTAACACAGTAATTTAGAATGAACAAGTCCGAAATAGGTCAATGCACAAATAATGAGCTGTTTGTGAAAATTGTTATTTAGAAAACGTCTAAACAGCTCAAAAAAATGTTGTGATTTTTTTTGGAGGTGTTTATGTTTGCCGTATATTTGTTATACAAAAATGAACCAAATATTATCAGCCATGACAACAATGCAATTCAACGACAAGTTGCTTGGATTACAAGACAAGCTGCTTTATTTCGCACTGAGCCTGACGGCCAATGATGAGGATGCCAGGGATTTGTTGCAGGAAACCATACTAAAGGCCTTGACTTATCGTAAGCAGTTTACGGCCAATACCAATTTTAAGGCCTGGGTGTTCACCATCATGAAAAACACCTTTATCAACAATTACCGCCGCAACCAAAAGACACGGAATACTTTCGATGGTAATGAAGATGCTCTGCGCAGTGCTTATCGAAGAAATTTTGCTTCGGAAACGCCTGAAATGGTGCACAGTGTAACAGAAATGACACGACATATTGAGACGCTCGACGACGATTTCAGGATTCCTTTTAAGATGCATACCGATGGTTACAAGTACAAGGAAATTGCTGAGCAGCTTGACTTGCCGATAGGAACGGTTAAAAGCCGTATTTTCTTTACGCGCAAAAAGTTGCAGGAGATGTTGCGCGACAGCGAAGGAAGTTACGCCTATTGATAAAAAATTTCCGGCTATTTAGGCAAAGGAGTGCTTAAATAGCTAAAAAGACCATAATTTTGGGTTTAGGTTTAGTAGATGAGTGAGGAGGGGCCGAGAGGCCCCTTCTTTTTTGGTGTTTATATTTGTGCTCGCATTTATAAAAATTGTATCTTACCTATTATGACTAATGAGAAGAAAGCCGGCCGTTATGCGCGTATTTACGCCCAGGCCGAAACCTTGATAAAGGCAACGACACATCCGGTATCGCGTATGGCTACCCTGACTGCCTTGTTGCACCACAAACAAAGCGGGTTCTTCTGGACCGGTTTTTATTTGTTGGAGCAGGGCGCTTTGGTGGTGGGTCCTTACCAGGGACCGGTGGCCTGTTTAAATTTGAAGAAGGATACCGGTGTATGTTGGGCAGCGGTGAATCGGGGCGAAAGTGTGGTGGTGGCCGATGTGCATCAGTTTCCGGGACACATAGCCTGTTCTTCGCAAAGCAATTCAGAGATTGTGGTGCCCGTACGTAATGGTGCCGGGGAAATTGTGGCGGTGTTGGATGTGGACAGTCGCGACTTTGATCGCTTCGATGAGGAGGACCGCAAGGGACTGGAGAAAATGGTGGAACTTATCTATTCCTGAGAATTTTAAGAAGGGACCTATGCCAGCAATCGTTATTACAGGAGCCGCAAAGCGCGTGGGCAAGGCCCTGGCCGAGTTTTTTGCCGACAGAGACTGGGAGGTGGGCCTGCACTATAATCGCAGTGGAAAAGAGGCTGAGGATTTGGCCCGAAGACTGCAGCAGCGTTTTCCCCATCGGCATTTTCCGCTGCTGCCCTGCGATTTGTCCGACCCCGAAGCGGTGGCCCGGTTTTGGGACCAATGGCCCGGAGATCTGGCTTTCCCTGAGGTGCTGGTGAATTCGGCTTCGGTCTTTGAACCCGCTTCGCTGGCCGAAACGGACCAGGACTTGTGGCGCAGGCAGTTTCAGGTGAACTTTGAGGCGCCTTTTGCCCTGATGCAGGAATTGCATAAGCGGGGCAGCGGGGGCAGTATGCTGAATATTCTGGATACACGCATCACCAATGCACAAAGCTCGCATGCCGCCTATTCGCTGTCGAAGAAGG
>DUOK01000132.1 GCA_012838865.1 Bacteroidales bacterium
ATATGGACACCCGCAAAGAAAATGGACGCAGGGAATAATAGATTATTTTCAAATCCATTTTATTGAGGACGTCCGTATTTAGCAGGTAGTTGGGCATCGTAATAGATAATTTATGAATAATGCAGGTAATACAGGCCTAATCAAGAAGACGCTTTTTTGCCGGACTGGCAGTGGGGATTTGTGAATGATGCCGCTTGGCCTGGCGCTGTAATATATAAAGGCCGCCGGAACCTGGTTCCGACGGCCTCACTGAGTTTAAAGTCTTGTGTTAATAATAATCTTCCTCGTCTTCTACGATGTCGTCTTCATAGTAATCGTCTACTTCGCTCTTGCTTGAGTAGTCGAATTCGTCCATTTCATCCATTTCGTCGTAAATGGAGGGTTTTCTGGAGCGCTTTTGTTTGCCTAGCTTTACCCCCGGTTTTCCCAGGGCATCTTCGTCCTGGAACATCCCGGAATTCTTTTTGGGAAGCTTCTTTCCTTTCATTTTTCTGTCACTTTAATTGGTTAAAATATGAATGCTTAACAGGGTGGAAAAATACAAAAAAAATGATTCCACCAACAATACTTCAACAAATTTCGGTGTTTTTTAAATAAGCTGCCAGATTTATTTGATTTTTCGAACATTAAGTTGTCCCGAGCTGTAGCTGAGCACTTTAATTTCCTCATCTTTTTCGATGTAACCCTCCATGGCGCGGGCATCGTAAATTTCGTCGTTGATGCGGACTTTTCCGGACGGACGCAAAACGGTGGCTGCACTGCCTGTTTGTCCCACCAGGGTACGGGGCTGACTGTCCACCCCGATGTAGCCTTTGTCGTTGTCCTGCGAAGTATGGAGGGCCAGGCGTGAAAAGATGCCGCTTTCGGAACCCACCAGTTTGTAGCTGAGATAGATGGTCAGGAGGATGCCTCCGCTGAGACCGCCCAGCACAATCAGCAGGGCTTCCAAAAACTCGCCATCGCCAACGCCGCTGAAATCGAAGACGACATTGTCGAGCAGACTCAGAGTGAGTCCGGTTACCGCCATTACAATGCCTGAGATGCCGGCCACGCCAAAGCCCGGAATGACAAAGATCTCGAGGGCAATGAGGGCGATGCCTATGATAAAAAGCAGGATTTCCCAATGGGCCGCCAGTCCGTCGAGGTATAAGGGTGCAAAGTATAAGACGGCAGCAATCAGGGCAGCCAGTATGGGAAAGCCGATTCCCGGTGATTGCAATTCAAAGTAGAGGCCGCCGATGATGAGCAGGATGAGAATGCCGCGCAGAATGGGACTGGTAAGGAAGCCTTTGATGTCGTCGAAGGCGGTGGGACGAAAGGATACGGTGCGGGCATCGCTCATTCCGATTTGTGCTTTAACTTCGTCGATGTTGTTGGCTATGCCGTCGCAATAGCCGTGCTCAATGGCTTCCATGGTGGTAAAGGTGAGTACCTTGGCCGAGTCGATGATGCCGGGAATGCTGACCCGGTCGTCGACCATGGCTTCGGCAATGCGCGGGTCACGCCGCCATTGCAGAATGGTGTCGTTGCCCGCAATCAGCGTATCGTGTCCGTGGGCCTCGGCGGTGGCACGGATGGTGGAGCGCATGTAGGACTGGTATTTGTCGGGCATTTGCTCGCCACTCTGGTTTACAACGGTGGCTGCGCCAATATTGGCCCCGGGACGCATGTATATTTTTTTTGCAGCAATGGATATCAGCGCCCCGGCACTGGCTGCGTTGTTGTCGATGAATACGTAAACGGGAATTTCGCTGTTGAGTATTTTGGTCCGGATGGAGTCGGCAAACAGGACCTCGCCGCCATAGGTGTTCAGGTGAACAATGATGGCCTTGGCATGCAGCTCCCGGGCTTCGGCAAAACCACGCTGGGTGTGCACCCAGCTGGTACTGTTGATGTTGCTGAATATGGGCAGGCGGTATACCAGGTGGGTGCTGTCTTTGGGTGTGTTGTCTTCGGTCTGGGCCTGAACAGTGCTGGTCAACAGAAGTAAAAGACTTGCCAGCAGAATGGTGCATCGTTTCATGGGACTCGATTTTTTATCAAAAATAGCAAATTAAAGTTTCCGAGGGCAGGGTGGAGCGGCTTATTTTAAAGCGGATGCTACAGATGGACTGCTTTGTCCTGAAGCCTGCAATGCTCCACACATCTGAGGGTGCTGGTTTCGTTGCTTTTTTGTAACTTTGCAGCTTAATTGTAAACCGATAATCATGCTCAACATTCAGTTGCTTACTGCAATTTCTCCCATTGATGGCCGCTACCGCGATAAAGTGGACGGATTGGCCTTGTATTTTTCGGAATATGCCCTCATTCGTTACCGGGTGATGGTCGAAATCGAATATTTTATTTCGCTTTGTGACCTGCCTTTGCCACAGCTGAGTGGTTTCGATAGGGCCTTGTATGGTGATTTGCGTAAGATATATAAAGATTTCACCTTGGAAGATGCCGAGAAAGTAAAGGGTATTGAGGCGGTAACCAACCACGATGTTAAGGCGGTAGAATATTTCATTAAGGAGCGTTTTGACCTGCTGAAGCTGGAGGCCTATAAGGAGTTTATTCATTTTGGACTGACTTCGCAGGACATCAACAATACGGCTGTGCCGGCTTCCTTGCGTGATGCGGTACACGATATTTATTATCCGCTGCTGGAGGAGTTGATCGCTACTCTGGAGCAATTGGCTGAGGATTGGAAAGAGGTGGCCATGTTGGCTAAGACGCACGGACAGCCGGCTTCACCCACTCGCCTGGGTAAGGAAATCAGGGTGTTTGTAGAGCGCTTGAATACCCAGTTGAATCTGCTTAAAGGCATTCCCTGTTCGGCCAAGTTTGGCGGAGCCACGGGCAACTTTAATGCCCATCATGCAGCTTATCCGCAGATCGACTGGGTGGCTTTTGGCAACAACTTTTTGAACGATGCCTTAAAGCTGGAGCGGGAGCAGTTGACCACGCAAATCAGTAACTACGACAATCTGGCGGCCTCCTTCGATAATTTTAAGCGCATCAATACCATCATGCTGGATTTGAGTCGCGATATGTGGACCTACATCATGATGGAGTATTTCAAACAAAAAATTAAGAAGGGCGAAGTGGGCTCCAGCGCCATGCCGCATAAGGTGAATCCCATCGATTTTGAAAATGCAGAGGGCAACCTGGGAATAGCCAATGCTTTGTTTGAGCATCTTGCTGCAAAATTGCCCGTTTCACGTTTGCAGCGCGACTTGACCGACAGTACGGTGTTGCGCAATATTGGGGTGCCGCTGGGCCATACGGTTTTGGCCATTAAGTCCATTCAGAAAGGTTTGAGTAAGCTCTTGCTGAATGAGAAGGCGATTCAGCGCGACCTGGAAAACAATTGGGCGGTGGTGGCCGAAGGCATACAAACCATTTTGCGCAGAGAGGCTTACCCCAATCCTTATGAAGCGCTGAAAGAACTGACGCGCACCAATACCGTAATCGACGGTCCTGCCATAGCTGCTTTTGTGGAAACCCTGGAGGTATCGGAGACGGTGAAGGAAGAATTGCGTCGCTTGAGCCCCTCGTCGTACACCGGCGTTGATTTGTATTAACATAAAGGCCCGGGCCCTGTAGCCCGGGTTTATTTATTATGCCTCATTTTATGAAGGAATTTTTTAAGATTGCCTGGCGTTTTCTTCGTCCCTATAAACATTTGCTTGGGCTCAACTTTGTTTTTAACTTGTTGAGTGCCCTTTTTGCGGTGTTTTCTATTGCCCTGATTATTCCCATTCTGCAGATTATTTTTCAAATGGAAAGTAAGGTGTATGAATTCCAGGCCAATGCGGTTTCTCTCTCCCCCTTTCAGTTTGATGTTTCGGCACTCCAAAACAACCTCTATTATTACATCACCTTGTATAAGGATGAGTATGGTCCGGGTTGGGCCCTTTTGTTTGTTGGGGTTTTTCTGGTGCTGGCTACTTTTTTAAAGGTGGGAACCACCTTTTTGGCCTCTTATACGAGTGTGGGCCTGCGAAATGGGGTGGTGCGCGATTTACGTCGCTTGCTGTACGATAAAATTTTGGCCCTTCCGATGGCTTTTTTCAGTTCGGAACGCAAGGGGGACATCATTTCCCGTTCGACCGGAGATGTGCAGGAGGTAGAAAACTCCATAATGGCTTCGCTTGACCTGGTTTTAAAGAACCCGGTACTTATAGTGGTTTACCTGGTTACGCTGTTGATATTTAGTGTGGAGCTCACCCTTTTTGTGATGGTTATGTTGCCGATAGCCGGTTTTATTATTGGTCGCATTGGCAAGAGTTTGAAGAAGAAGTCGAAACGTGGTCAGGAAAAGATGGGCGTAATTCTGGGTGTGCTGGAGGAAACCCTTTCGGGTTTACGGATTATTAAAGCTTTTAATGCCGAAAAGCGTATGAACGAACGCTATTCGCATGAAATTGAAGATTATCGGCATATTATGAATCGTTTGATGCGGCGGCGGGAATTGGCGCATCCGGTGAGTGAACTGTTGGGTACCATTGTTATGGTGATGGTGGTTTGGTTTGGTGGCACTCTGATTTTGAGTACGGAGAATCACCTTGACCCGGCTACCTTTATGTCCTATGTGGGTGTTTTTTACTTGATCATTCAGCCCGCCAAGGCCTTTTCGCAGGGTTTTTTCAGTATTCAGAAAGGTTTGGCCGCCTACGACCGCATCGATATGGTGCTGAAAGCCGATGTGAGTATTAAGGAGAAGGCGGATGCCCGGACGGTGAATACCCTGGAGCACAGCATCGAATACCGCGACGTAACTTTCGCTTATCACGATAGGCCTGTTTTGAAGAAGGTGAGCCTCGAGATTCCCAAAGGCAAGACCATTGCACTTGTGGGGCAGTCGGGCAGCGGCAAATCGACCTTTGTCGATTTGCTGCCGCGTTTGTACGACATTCAGCAGGGCAGCATCTGTATCGACGGGGTGGATATTCGTGATTTAAAGATTCATGACCTGCGGGATTTGATGGGCAATGTGAATCAGGAGGCGATTCTTTTCAACGATACCATTTACAACAATATTGTTTTTGGTGTGGACAGTGCTGCTCCGGAGGAAGTGGAGGCTGCGGCCAGGGTGGCCAACGCGCACGATTTCATCATGGAGACGGAGGATGGTTACCAAACGATGATTGGCGATCGGGGCGGAAAGCTTTCCGGTGGTCAGCGTCAACGCCTGAGTATTGCCCGGGCAGTGCTTAAGAATCCCCCCATATTGATTTTAGATGAGGCTACTTCGGCCCTCGATACCGAATCGGAATTGTTGGTTCAGCAAGCCTTGGAAAATCTGATGGCCAATCGTACATCGATTGTTATTGCGCACCGTTTGTCCACCGTCCGAAATGCAGATTTGATTTGCGTATTTCATGAGGGAGAGATTGTGGAAAGGGGAACGCATGAGGCCTTGCTGGCTGCTGATGGGATTTATAAGAAATTGCACGGTCTGCAAATGCGTGATTAGGAAACTTTTAGACCGGGAATGGCGTACAAGGGACATAAGGTATTGCTATGCGGAAGCTTTGGATAACAGCGGGTTTGTTTTTGGGCTGGGGAGCTTATGTGCTTGCCGGACAGCAGACGGAAGTTTCCGGGAGCAATTGTTGTGGCGTGTTACCTGCTTCGTGGGAGGTGCCTGAGGCCTATTGTTCACTTTTTGCTGCAGCGGCTGAATTGGTTCCCGATTTGCAGCAGGAGCGGATTCGAGTAAGAGAACGGTCCTTGTCGACCACCATGGCGGCCCGTCCTGTTTTGGGAAGTCTACTGTTTCGCAGTCGCGACCAGCGAACTTACCTGATTGAAATTAATGTCAATAAGGACTTTGAGGGCGTGCTTTTACATGAAGTTCCGGAGGCCGCTCAATTGGGACTTGTTTTGCATGAGTTGATGCACATTAAGGATTATCGGGAGCGTAATGTTTGGGGGGTAGCAGAAAGAGGGTGGCAATATTTGTCGCAACGTGGGAAGATGCGTTTTGAATGGGAAATTGACCGCATGTTGCTGAAGGCCGGACTGGAGACCTATCTCTTGTTGTGGGCCCAATTTGTGATGGAGGAGTCGGAGGCCAGCGAGGCTTACAAAGAGTTTAAACGGGAGGTGTACATGACGCCTGTCGAGATATTTATTGATTTGGAGGAGGATGGCGTGTTGCAGGATCACCGTCTGGTTATTTGAGCGGCACGATTTCTGCTGGAAAGATACGAGGAGTTTTTTGGGAGTCAACATCAGATTTATGGGAGGGGAGTTATGAAGATAGTTTTTACCGCAGTTCGTAAGTTTTTATTTTTTTGTCTGCTGTTTGGGCATTGGGGGCTTTTTGCGCTGGATGTTCGAGCCGGCAATAGTGTAGCGGAAAACCAGCTAAAGGTTTTTACTGATTCCTATACCGGAGAGCTGGTGATGCAAAATCCAATTGAGGGTGCCTGGCAGGTTCAATTGTTTGATCTGACCGGCAAAGAAGTTTTTAAACAACAAATAGAGGAGGGCACCATGGTATACCGTATGGATCGCAGTGCCTTGCGCAAAGGTATTTATCTTCTTCGTTTTACCCCGGCTCCCGGGGTGGAAGCTGCCACCATAAAGGTCATGCTGCCCTAAGCTGCATTATTCATAAATTATCTATTGTCTTAATCTGCCTTTTCCGGGATAAAAATTAAGGAGATGCTGTTGACACAGTGTCTGGTGTTTTTTTGGGTAAACCGTTCTCCGGTAAATACATGACCCAAATGCCCCTTGCAGCGGGCACAAATTATTTCTGTTCTTCTTCCGTCGGCATCCGGAATTCTTTCTACTGCTCCTTTAATGGTGTCGTCGAAGGATGGCCACCCACAGTGGGCATCAAATTTGTCGGCACTCCTGTAAAGGTGCGCTCCGCATCGCTTACATGTGTAGGTGCCTTTTTCACGGTGCAGGTAATATTCTCCTGTAAAAGGTCTTTCTGTTCCCTTGTCTATGATTACCCGTTCTTCTTCGGGACTGAGCATGCGAAATTCAAATTTTTGCATAGTAGTATCGCTTTGGTGAGCTGTGTTTGTTTCTTGGGCCAGTGTAGGCACAAGGACCAATAAGGCACCCAACAGAAGTGTCGTTTTTTTCCACATGATGTTTCCTTTTTGGACACAAGTCAACTATATATAACAATTCTAAGGTGGTTTTGTTTGCCGACGGCTTCTTAACTTTTGTTATATTTGTTGGTGTTAAAATTTAAAATCTACTAAACTTTATAAAATGGGATTAAAAATCATTGTCCTTGCCAAGCAGGTGCCCGATACGCGCAATGTGGGTAAGGACGCTATGAAAGCCGATGGCACGGTGAACCGTGCAGCGCTTGCGGCCATTTTCAATCCGGAGGATTTGAATGCGCTGGAACAGGCCTTGCGTTTGAAGGATAAGTACAAGGACAGTACCGTGACTTTGTTAACCATGGGACCGGGCCGGGCAGCAGACATCATACGAGAAGGGCTGTTTCGCGGTGCCGATAACGGGTTCTTGTTGACCGACAGGGCCTTTGCCGGCTCGGATACCCTGGCCACCTCTTATGCCCTGGCTTGTGCCATACGAAAAATCGGTGATTACGATTTGATTATAGCTGGTCGTCAGGCTATTGACGGGGATACCGCTCAGGTTGGCCCGCAGGTAGCCGAGAAGCTGCATTTGCCCCAGGTAACATATGCCGAGGAAGTGTTGAAAGCTGAGAAGGGAAAAATTACCATCAAACGTCGACTCGAAAGAGGCGTGGAGACGGTGGAAGCTCCGCTGCCTTCGGTGATTACTGTGAATAGTTCTGCGGCTCCCTGTCGCCCCCGGGCGGCCAAGTTGCTGATGAAGTACAAGCATGCACTGACCATCTCGGAACGGCATGCCAAGGCCGAAGATTATATTGATTTGTCGGCCGACCGGCCCTACCTGAATATTCAGGAGTGGAGTGTGAATGATGTGGAGGCCGATGCCAAATGGTTGGGTTTGAGTGGTTCACCCACCAAGGTGAAGAGCATTGAGAATGTGGTTTTCCAGGCCAAGGAAGCTAAAGTGTTGACGCCCTCTGATGCCGATGTGGAGGGCTTGGTAAAAGAGTTGATGGCCAATCACACCATCGGTTAGGTAGTACCGGATAAATTATACAGACTATGAACAGTGTATTTGTAATATGCGAAATAGAAGAAGGTAAGGTGGCCGATGTGAGTCTCGAATTGCTCACTAAGGGACGCAGCCTTGCTTCCACCCTGCAATGTAAGTTGGAAGCCCTTGTGCTGGGGCACCAGCTCAATGGTATAGAGAAAGAAATTTTTCCTTATGGCGCCGATGTGGTGCATATTGGTGACGATGCCCGTTTGGCGCCCTATACGACCTTGCCGCATGCGGCTGTGGTGAATGCCCTTTTCCGTGAAGAAAAGCCTCAGATTGGCTTGTTGGGCGCGACGACCATGGGACGTGATTTGGGCCCCAGGGTTTCTTCGGCCCTGGTAAGTGGACTAACTGCCGATTGTACTGCTTTGGAGATTGGCGACCATGAGGATAAGAAGGCGGGGAAAATTTATAAGAACCTGCTTTATCAGATTCGTCCTGCTTTTGGTGGTAATATTGTGGCCACCATCATTAACCCGGACTGTCGCCCTCAGATGGCCACGGTGAGAGAAGGGGTGATGAAGAAGGAAATTTTCTCTGCCACCCACAAGGGGACGGTGAAGAAGATTGATGTGGATAAGTTGCTGAAGCCCGAAGATTTGGTGGTGAAGGTGCTGGAGCGACACATGGAGAAGAGCCGGGTGAACATTAAGAACTCCTCCATTATTGTGGCCGGGGGCTACGGTATGGGGTCCAAGGAAAACTTTCAGGTCTTGTACGATTTGGCGGAGGTGCTGGGTGCCGAGGTGGGCGCCTCGCGTGCTGCGGTGGATGCCGGGTACGCCGACCACGATCGTCAGGTGGGCCAGACCGGAGTAACGGTCCGCCCCAAGTTGTACATTGCCTGTGGCATTTCAGGCCAAATTCAGCACACTGCCGGTATGGAAGAATCGGCCATGGTCATCGCCATTAACAACGACCCCATGGCGCCCATCAACCGGATGGCCGATTATGTGATCACCGGAGATGTGATGGAAGTGGTCCCCAAAATGATCAAGTATTATAAAAAGAACAGCAAGTAGCACCTTCAACTGAACTAAGAAATGGCTAATTTTTTCACGGATAATCCCGATCTCCTTTTTCATCTGCAACATCCGCTGATGAAGAAGATTGTTGCGCTCAAGGAGCGTGATTTTGCGGATAAAGATAAATTTGATTATGCACCCCTCGATTTTGAGGATGCGATGGACAGCTATGAGAAGGTGCTGGAAATTGTAGGCGAGATTTGTGGCGACATTGTAGCGCCCAATGCCGAAGGTGTGGATGCTGCGGGGCCAAAAATTGTGAACAATGAGGTGGTGTATGCACCGGGCACTCAGGAAAACCTGGACGCACTGGTTAAGGCGGGACTCATGGGCATTACCCTGCCACGCAAATATGAAGGCTTGAACTTTCCGATTGTTCCTTACATTATGGCAGCCGACATCGTGTCGCGTGCCGATGCGGGCTTCGTTAATATTTGGGGACTGCAGGACTGTGCCGAAACCATCAATGAGTTTGCTGATGAGGACCAGAAAGCGCGTTTTTTGCCCCGCATATCCAATGGGGAAACGGCGGCGATGGACCTGACCGAGCCCGATGCCGGCTCGGATTTGCAGGCTGTACAGCTGAAAGCTACGCTCAACGATAAGGACGGCAAGTGGTACCTGAATGGGGTGAAACGTTTCATTACCAACGGGGATGGACATGTATCCCTGGTATTGGCGCGTAGCGAAGAGGGGACGACCGATGGTCGTGGCTTGTCGATGTTTATTTATGATCGCAATCACAAGGCGGTTACCATCCGTCGTATCGAAAACAAAATGGGCATTAAAGGCTCACCCACCTGTGAGCTGGTATTTAAGAATGCGCCGGCCGAATTGGTGGGCGACCGTAAGCTGGGCCTCATTAAGTATGTAATGGCCTTGATGAATGGTGCGCGCCTGGGTATTGGTGCCCAATCGGTTGGTCTTTCCGAAGCGGCTTATCGCGAGGCGGTGGCCTATGCCGATGAGCGCAAGCAGTTTGGTAAGGCCATTGTGCAATTCCCTGCCGTTTATGAGATGTTGGCCAATATGAAGGCCAAATTGGACGCCTCGCGCACCTTGTTGTACGAGACTTCGCGGTATGTTGACGTGTACAAAACCTATATGCATATCGCCGAGGAACGCAGTCTCACCAAGGAGGAGCGTGCCGATATGAAGTACTATCAGCGACTGGCAGATTTCTTTACCCCTTTATTGAAAGGGATGACCAGTGAGTACTGTAACCAATTGGCTTACGACTCCCTGCAAATTCACGGGGGCAGTGGTTTTATGAAAGACTACCCCATTGAGCGGATTTACAGGGATGCCCGAATTACGACCATTTACGAGGGTACCACCCAGTTGCAGGTGGTGGCAGCCATCAGGGGCGTAACCACCGGGGCCTATCTTTCACGCATTCGGGAGTTTGAGGAAATGGCTATTAAACCGGAGTTGCATGGGTTCAGAAGAATACTCATTGGCATGACGGAGGAATATGAGAAGGCGGTGAAACAAGTTGTGGAAATAAAGGACAATGAGTACCTCGATTTTCATGCCCGTCGCCTTGTAGAAATGGCCGGACATATCATTATGGGCTATCTGCTTTTGCTGGATACGGAACGTGATGATCGCTTCCGATCTTCTACAGAGATTTACTTGCGCTATGGTCGGGCAGAGAACAGGGCCCGTGCGGCTTACATTGCCGAATTCAGCATTGATGATTTGGGTTTTTTCAAGCCTTAATTCGCAGAATAAAAATCACCTGATGATTCAATTTTTACAGGGCCAGTTCCGGTTTTGGAACTGCCCCTGTTCATTGTTTTTCAAATCCACTGCAGTTGGCATCGTTTTTGAATTATCCGGAAAGTGGTTCGTGATTGTTGTGAAATATTTTGTTTAATGTTAAGTATACTTTTAAGCGCTGTCGGGAATTTATTTGTTTAAGGGTAATTAAATGCTTCAATAGTAAAGTTATATGCGCCAGTAGAAAGGGCGGCATTTGAAACCAGTTCTATACAAGCATCCCGGATTTTGTGTTTTTTTAATACAAAAAATATCCTTTGTTCTATTGTTGTTTGCTTTTCCCTTATTACATTTGTATTGTTGTTTTTTATCTATATTAACCATTATTTAACGTTTAAACCATGAAAAGTTTATTTGCATTTTTAGTGTTTGCTGCCTTCCTGATGGCCGGTTGTGCCGGAAGTTCTGCAAAAAGTGAAGAAAAGAAAGTAGAAGACGCTGTTGAGGCTGTTGAGCAGAAAGCTGAAGAAGTAGCCGAAGAAGCTGAAGCGCTTATTGACGAAGCCGGTGAGGCTTTGGAAGAGGCCGCCGAAGAGGTGGAGGATAAGGTGGAAGAATTGGCTGAGTAAGCACGCTTCCCACAAAACAAAAAGGGCCTTCCTGATGAGAAGGCCCTTTTTGTTTGTTTGTGGAAAGGCTATTTTTGCGGTTTTTGTTCAGGTAGCTTGAGACTGTGCCGCAACAAGAAGTAACCGGCCAGTCCCGATACAATGGAGCCAAAGAAGATGCCGATTTTAGCCTGGTCGAGTAAGGCGGGGTCCTGAAAGGCCAGGTTGGCAATGAAAAGCGACATGGTGAAACCGATGCCTCCCAGAAGCCCCAAACCAATAAATGCCATCCAAGGCACATTCTTGGGCTTGGTGGCGATTTTGAATTTTACTGCCAGCCAGGAAAACAGCGAGATGCCTATGGTTTTTCCAAATATCAGGCTCAAGGCTACAATCAGTGATAAGGAGGTGAAAACAGCGCTTTCTCCATTTTTGCCGGCATCTTGCGCCAATATGGTTACTCCCGCATTGGCCAGGGCAAAGAGGGGCAGAATCAGGTAGTTAACCATGCCACTCAAATGGTGCTCAATCATCTGCAGGGGGCTTTGTACTTCTTTAACCAGTTCCTCAATGTGATCGATGGCTGAGAGTTGTTCGTTACTCAGGACAAAATCAGTGTCGTCTTCCGGAAGACCACGAAATTTGCGCAAACGCCATTTGATTTTGGGGATGAACTGATTGATTTTTACTTTAGGGCGCGCAGGTATGGTAAAGGCAATGAGTACCCCGGCGATGGTGGGGTGGATGCCCGACTTAAGGAAGAGAAACCAGATGAGGAAGCCGATGCCCGTATAGAGGTGAATAATTTGAACATCAAAATAATTGGCCAGTACCAATACAAGCAATAAGCCAAAGGCGATAAGCAGGTAGCTCCAGTAAATTTGATGACTGTAAAACAGGGCAATGACCAGGATGGCACCGAGGTCGTCCACGATGGCCAGGGCGGTAAGAAAAACCTTTAAACTCAGGGGCACACGACTGCCTAAAAGTCCCAGTACGGCCAATGAAAAAGCGATGTCGGTGGCCATAGGAATGCCCCAGCCTTTGGATGCTTCGCCCGAAAGGCCGAATACTGTGAAGAGGGCAATGGGAACCAGCATACCACCCACTGCAGCCAGGATGGGGAAAATGGCCTGGCGAAAACTCGAGAGCTCGCCGGCAATAAATTCACGCTTTATCTCCAGGCCTACCACAAAAAAGAAAATGACCATAAGGCCATCGTTGATCCAATGCAGTACCGAATGGTGGAGCGCATACCCGCTTAAGCCAAAAAACAGGTCGTGGTCCCACACCAGATTATAGTAGTCCTGCATGGGAGAGTTGGCCCACAATAGAGCTGCCAGGGTGACAAACATCAACAGGATGCCGCCACCGGAAATTCTTTCGAAAAACCTTTCGAAAGGGCGCGCAATGGTTCTTGCGACCACGCGTCTTTTCCTAAGATTCATTTTTGTAAGTTTTTTTCTTTATCCGGTCGATTGGAGCTTGCGGGAAGCATACCCTGGCAAGATAAGGGACCGGACTAAAAGAAGGTTCGACATTTTTCCGGGCTGCAAGATAAGAATAACTTGCTTGCTTTGTTCAGTTTGTCTGTAGAACCTATGTCGAACCACTCGTAGGCTTGCTGGGGTATAAAGCCCTTAATGGAGTGTCTTTCTGCCATTTGGAGGTAGAGTGGGGTGATGGAAAATTTTTCTTCTTTTGGCTCGATCAGATTTAAGAAACGATGCTGAAGGAGCTGAATGCCGTTGAAACCATAGGGATGGAGGTCGCTTTGGCCGGCATGCAAACGGATTTCTTCTCCGGTGGCCGGGTTTTGCCAGCCAGCAAGCTGCATCGTGTGGTCAAAAAGTAAGTAGCGGGAGGCTTTACGTTCCTGAACCAACAGGGTGGCCAGCGATTGGCTTTGGCGATGAAACAGCAGGAGCTGTTCCAGGGGGGCGTTGGTGAGTACATCTGCATTAAGCAACAGCAGATCGGCGCCGGTTTCAAAAAGGGGGGCGGCTTTCAAAAGACCGCCGCCGGTATCCAGCAAGCCATCACTTTCGTCGGAGATCAGGATCTCCATGTTGCCGGAGGGTCTTTGCTCAAGATAGTCGCGCAGCTGTTGCGCATGGTGATGAATGTTAACAATGCAGCGCGAGGCACCCAGTCGTTCGGCCTTGGCCAGGGCAAAGTCCAACATGGGGTATTCGCCAATGGTCACCAAGGCTTTGGGGGTGTGCAGGGTCAGTGGTTGTAAACGTGTACCTTTGCCTGCGGCATAAATCATGGCGTTGAGTGCGGTCATTCTGCTTTGTTTTCTGCACTGCTTTCTTCGGCTTCGGGGTCGGCAGGCAAATCGTTTTTATCCAGCCATAAATTCACCTTGGCCGTGACATGGGCCGATATGGGGGATAGAAAGATGAGGATGTGAAAAATGATGAGCGACTCGACCAGTACCCACCATTTGAGGGTGAGCAGATTGAGGGCGATCAGCAATAGGAGGAGACCAAAGGAGGAGACTTTGGTTACTACGTGCATACGTGCATACAGGTCTTTGAACCGAATGATGCCAACCGAGGCTATCAGCACCACCAGGGCACTAATTACAAGAAGGCTGCCTGTTATGTATTCAATCATTGTCGCTTTTTTGTTTGTAAAGAAAACGGGCGATGATCATGGGACTGATGGCCAATAGAAAGGAAATGATCAGTACCACATCGAGTTCCATGGCGTTGCGGGAATAAATGATGTCGCAAATGATGATGCTTACAATAATGACCGAAATCTGGTCGAGCGCCACTACCCGG
The DNA here is from genome assembly GCA_012838865.1 of Bacteroidales bacterium. Classification (GTDB taxonomy): domain Bacteria; phylum Bacteroidota; class Bacteroidia; order Bacteroidales; family Marinilabiliaceae; genus Geofilum. The sequence continues at coordinate 14,266 of DUOK01000132.1, forward strand.
TCGGGCAGCGAAGGGCCTTTGAAGAGGCGCAGGAGGGGGAAGACCAGACTGACGGTCATGATCCAGATGGCGCCAAGTGCCGCGTATTCCAGAAAAATTGCTGCTTCCATATCAGAGTGCTTTTTTCAGTAAAGATTCAATTTTTTTGGTTACCGCCATAAAATCCTCCCGGTCGCCCAGGTTCAACAAATGTACCTGAATGGTCTGACCTTCATCGTCCACATCAACCGAGAGGGAGCCCGGGGTCATACCGAGCATGTTGAACAGAATGATGAGCTGCCAGGGCTTTTGCAGCCGGGTGTGGTATTCCAGCATGCCGCCGTTTTCGCCCCTGGAGCCTTTCAGAATTTGCCAGGCCACCGCCCAGCCCGATTCTACTATTTTGTAGCAGAAATAGAAAAAGAGCAGTGCCAGGTAGTACTGGCGCCTCACAAACTGCCAGCTGAAGGTGTTTTTAAGAAGGTCCCAGAACATATTCTATGTATTTTGAAGGATTCAACAGATCTTGTGCCGCCGCCTGACAGTATTCCGCTATGGGGGCGGCCCATAAGCCCATGGCGACAATGGCTGTGCCCAGGGCCAGGGAAGAGAAGAGCATCCAGTGGGCCGGCTTCTGATTCACCGGCCATTCCATGGCGCTGTCCTCGGGTTGCTTTTTCCAAAAGACTTCCAGCCATATTTTCACCATGGAAAACAGGGTGAAGAGTCCCACAAACAAGGCCAGCATGGCCACTCCGGTATAGCCGGCCTCAATACCGGATTGCAGCACCAGGTACTTGCCAAAGAAGCCGCTTAAGGGGGGCAGTCCGGCCAGACTAAAGGCGGAGATGAAAAAGAGGATGCCCCAAACGGGACTCTTTTTGAACATATCGCCCAGCACCTTTAGGTTGAGCGTTCCTTTTTCGCGATGCACCCATCCTGCGACCAAAAAAGCATTGGTCTTTGACAGCATATTGTGTACCAGGAAAAAGATGGCGGCGGTCAGGGCAGCTTCGGTAAAGAAGCCCAGGGCTATGACCACATAGCCCACCTGGGAGATGATGTGGAAGGATAGAATTTTTCTAAAATCGTATTGGGAGGAGGCCGCAATAACACCTATGACCATGGAGAGGGCGCCCATCCAAAGGACTACCTGCTGCCAAAAGCCTGCATCGTAGTACAAAAAGAGGGTGTAGAAACGAATTAGGGAATAGATGCCGACTTTGGTCAGGAGGCCTGCAAACAAGGCGCTTACTGCCGGTGGTGGGGTATGGTAAGATGCGGGCAGCCAAAAGAAGAAGGGGAAGAGTGCACCTTTAATGGAAAAGCCCACAAAAATAAGGATGAGCGCCGGATTGAGTACGGCCAAATTGGCCCGGGCCAGCTCCATTTTTTGCGACAGGTCGGCCAGGTTGAGCGAGCCCAGTTTGCCGTAGAGCAAACCGATTCCTGCAACAAAAAACAGAGAGGAAATAAGATTTAGAATCAGGTATTTGATGGAACCTTCGAGCTGCTTGCGTTCCCCACCCAGACTCACCAGAATGAAGGAGGACATGAGCATGACTTCGAACCAGACGTAGAGGTTAAAAAGGTCGCCCGCCATAAAGCTGCCGTTGACCCCCATGAGTATGCCGAAGGTGAAAAAGAAGTGTCCGTTTTTCCGACGGGCTTTGTCGACCGACTGGGTGGCGTACACCGTAATGAGAAAAAAGATGAAGGCCGTCACCAGCAGCATGAGTACACTGAAGCGGTCGGCCACCAACGATATGCCAAAAGGGGCACTCCAGCCGCCCATTTGCACCACAATGATTTCCCTATACTGGACGATGGGAACCAGCGCCATGGCCCAGAGCAGGTTGAGGGTCGAAAAGAGTATTGCCAATCTTTTTTTGATGCCGGCTTTTTTGATCAGAAGGGCCAACATCAGGTAGGTGAAGGGAATAAGAAGCAGAGCAAACAATATCATCGTTGGTCGGTGTTTTTAAGTTGGTCCAGATCGTGGGTGCCGGTGACGTCAAAATAGCGGTATTTGAGGGCCAGGATGTAGGCTGAGATACCCAGACTGATGACGATGGCAGTGAGAATTAAGGCCTGGGGCAGGGGATCTGAAATGGTAGCAGGGTCCACGGTTTCAGCGCCTTCGGGAATGAAGGCAGCGCCGCCACGGGTGATGCCGCCCGATAAAAAGATGATGAGGTTGGTGGCATTGCTGAGCACAAACACGCCCAGAATGACTTTGACGATGCTGCGTCGTAAAACCAGGTATACCCCGCAGGCGTAAAGCAGTCCGATAAAAATTGCAATTATGTATTCCATTTGAGAACCTCCATTATGGTGATGATGACAGAAAGAATGAGTCCAGCTACCCCTATAAAAATGCCGGTGTCGAAAATCAAGGGGGTTCCCAGGTGTATTTCACCCAGGAGCGGCCAGTTGCCCGTGTACCAGAGTCCGGTAAGCGGGGCGTGTCCCAGAAAAACGGGCCAAACGGCAGCAAGCAATACGAAACCCAGTCCAATCCCCATCCAAATGCGCGTGTTAAAATAAAGAATGCGTTCGATACGATCGGAGCCGAAAATTATGCCGTAAAAGATGAAGCCGATGGCCAGAACAATGGCGCCAATGAAGCCGCCGCCGGGACTGTTGTGGCCCCGCAGCAATAAAAAGACCGACATGAGGGCGATGCCGCGCAGGAAGAGCAAGGCTATTTTTTCGAGGATAATGTTGTTCATGCTTTATTTTGTTTTTTCTTTTTCAGGGTCTTGATTTGGAAACGAAAGAGCGAATAAACACCCGCAGCAGCCAGAATGAGCACGGTAACCTCGCCCATGGTGTCCAGGGCCCGGAAATCGACCAGAATTACGTTGACTATGTTGCGTCCATGTCCCTCGGTGTAGGCCCTTGCGGCAAAGTATTCTGAAATGGGGGTTTCTAAATTCAAGAACTTGGCTTTAAGTACCACCAGGGTGATGAAGGTGCCGACGCCCAGGGAAATGAGGCCGTCGCGCAGCCGCGATTTGCGACTGGACAGGACGGCAAAGGCGGGTAGGTAATAAATGACCATAACAAAAAGCACCATCAAAACGGTCTCCGCTAAAAACTGGGTGATGGCCAGGTCGATGGCCCCGTAGTAGAGGTACAAGAGGGCAATGCCGTAACCCACTACGCCCATGGCCAGGATGGCGGAGAGGCGTGAGGAGGAGAAAACGGCATAGATGACTGCTCCTGCTGTTACCAGCAGGAGCAAGGCTACGTGAATTTTCAGGGGACTGGCAGCCAGCTCGGGCAGGTCAATTTCGGTGATGCGAAAGATTTGCAGTCCCATAAGGGCAATTACAGCCAGGAAAAAGGTGAGCAGATAAAAGCGGTGGTAGCCGTGCTGCAGCAGGTTGGTGTTTTTGGCTGCCGCGGTCAGGTATTTGTTGATGAGTTGGGTAAACAGGGTGGGCAGGGGCCATTGGTCGAACCATCTGACCATTTTTTGTATGAAACGCGTGATGGGCGCCCGCAGCATAAAAACGCTTATGCCTGAAAGAACGGTGAATATACTGAGCCGGAGCACCTCGTTAAAGCCGTGCCAGAGCGAAAGTTGAATGCTTCCGGTCAGGGCGCCCATGAAAAAGAGGCCGTTGCCTACCGGTAATTCGAGGAAGGCGGGACTGATGCCCAGAAAGAGGCCCGCAGCAGCGAGTAATACAGGGCCTGCCAAGAAATAGAAAGGCAATTCCCTTTCGCGGTATTTGAGGGTAATGGCTGCCTTGTTTTTGCGTCGGAAAAAGAGCTCGTAGTAGACCGTAATGGAAATGGCCACCATCATTATGTTGGCTCCGACACTCAGGGGCAGCACCAGCCAGGCCACATCGGGCAGCTGCATTTTGGCCTCGTAAATGAGTTCTTTGCCCAAAAAGCCGAGCATGGGGGGAAGTCCCGCCATGCTGACCAGGGCGAGCAGAGTGACTGCTGCGGTGAGGGGCAATTGCCGGCCCAGGCCATGCAAATCATAAATGTCTCTGGTTCCGGTGGTTTTATCGATGATGCCTGCAATCATAAATAGCCCGCCTTTGTACAAGCCGTGTACGATAAAGAAGACCAGCGCTGCCTTCAGCGAACTGGTGGTGTCGATACCGATAAGTAAAATCATGGTGCCCAGGGCACTGATGGTGGTAAAGGCCAAAATGCGTTTAAAGTCGCGCTGGCCCATCGAAAAGAAAGCGCCCAGAAACATGGTGATGCCTCCGGTAATCATAAGGGCATATTTCCAGGGCATGGTTCCGCCCATAATGGGGTAGATGCGCATCAAGAGAAAGACGCCTGCATTGACCATGGTGGCACTGTGCAGGTAGGCACTCACGGGGGTTGGGGCCTGCATGGCTCCGGGCAACCAAAAATGAAAGGGGAACTGGGCACTTTTGGTGATGGCTCCCAGAATTATAAGAGCGAGTATCAGGTAGTATTGGGGGTGATTGCCCAGATGGATGCTTTGCTGAAGGAGCTCACTGATGACATAGGTGCCGGTGATGTTGCCGGTTAAGATGACGGCAAAAAGCAGACAGAGGCCGCCAAAGCCGGTAATCAGGAGCGCTTGCAGTGCGGCCTGCCGGGATTTATCGACATGGTGGTCGAAACCAATCAAGAAAAAGGAGGTCACACTGGTGATTTCCCAAAATATAAAAAGCACCATGAGGTTGTCCGAGAAAACCAATCCGATCATGGCCCCCATAAAAAGAGTCAGGTAGGTAAAAAAGTGGGCTTGTCGCTCATACTTGGCCATGTAAAAGGCTGCGTAAAGCAGGACGAGTGTTCCGATGCCACTTATGAGCAAACCAAAAATGAGGCTGAGTCCGTCGATGCGAAAGGCAAAATCCATTCCCGGCAGGAGACTGACGGAGGTTTGGAGCAGGGCGCTTTCGCGGGGAGCCAGTTGCAGCAGCTCCAGCAGCAGTACAATAAAAAGCGAAAGAGGAACGATGGCCAGAAGCAGGCCTGTTTTTTTTCCGGCCAGTTTATGGATCAGAGGCGTGGCAAAACCTGCCAGAAATATGAGGGCAATCAATAAGGATAAGAGGTTGTCCATCTGCTGTCTGCTTAGTATGTTTTTAGGTTTTCTTCATTTCCTGTTCGATGTGGCGCAATTTGATGTTCACCTGGTATTTGTTTTTCAGGTGGGTGGCCAGGCGTTCGGCGGCATACACCGAGCGATGCTGACCTCCTGTACAACCAAAATTGACCATAAGATGTTTAAAGCCGCGTTCGATGTATTTGTCCACCGAACGATCGACCAAATTCCCGACTCCTTCCAGGAAATCCTTCATTTCATCTTCCTTTTCGAAAAAGGCAATGACCTCAGGGTCCTTCCCTGTTTTGTCGCGGTAAGCTGCATAGCGACCGGGATTGTGCACCGCACGGCAGTCGAACACAAAACCGCCTCCGTTGCCGCTGAAGTCGATGGGAATGCCACGTCGGTAGGAAAAGCTGTTGATGGTAACGGTGAGGGTCGATTCCGACGATATCTGCAGGAGTCGCTCGTTATGGGCCACCTCCTTCAGGGCTTGCCAGAGGCTGGGAAAGTCTTTCTGCCGGTTGTGCTGCTGCATCAGGTAGCGCAGGTTTTCAAGGGCAAAAGGAATGCTCTTTAAAAAGTGCTCCTTTTTTTCGTAGAATCCCCTAAATCCATAGGCCCCCATGGCCTGCATGATGCGAATGAGGGCATAGCCGTTAAAGTGGTCGCGGAATTGGGCTTCATCAATGTTCTGGCGGCGACTGAGCTCCAGTAAATAATGGTTCAAGAGATCCTGACGCAGTTCCTGAGGCAAATCGGCTTTGGCGTCGTAGAGTAGGGAGGCCAAATCGTAATGCAGGGCGCCGCGACGACCGCCCTGGTAGTCGATGAAGGCGGGTTTCCCATCCACCACCATAATGTTGCGACTTTGGAAGTCGCGGTACAAAAACCAGGAGCAGTCGGCTTGCAGCAGAAAGTCTGCAAAACGATGAAAGTCGTCTTCGAGTTCTTGTTCGTCGAACTCAATGCGGGCCAGTTTTAAAAAGTAGTATTTGAAATAATGCAAATCCCAGAGCATCGACTGCTTATCAAAACGGTCTCTTGGATGGCACAGCGAAAAGTCGAGTTGGCGCCCCAGGTCCTGAAAGGCCAGGAGATGATTCAGGGTTTCTTTATAAAAGGCAACAATGTCGTTGGGGATTTCGCGCCCGTTGCGGGTGGTCGACAGCCAATCGAAAAGGGTGGTGTTGCCCAGGTCCTCCAGGAGATAGCAGTCCATATCGGCGTCGACGGCGTAAATTTCGGGTACGCGAAGGCCTTTTTCGTGAAAGAAACGACTGAATTCTAAAAAAGCTCTGTTTTCTTTTATGTTTTGATTGATGGCGCCCAAGACACTTACCGAGGCTCCGCTGAGGCGATAGTACTGCCGGTAGGAGCCGGAGGGAGGCAGCTCACTGAGGGCGGCCAGCTGCTGGCCCGACCATTGTTCGAACAGTGCGACGAGTCGTTCTTTAGCCGTTGGTTCCAAGTCGAAGGGGTGTTTGGTTATACAAAACGGCTGTAAATATAGGCAAAAAGCAGGGCATAGGGTAGTGCCGGAAGCAAATCCGTGACCTGAATGCGTGTGATTTTAAGAATATTTAAGCCTAAGCCCACCAGGAGCAGTCCCCCGGTGGCCGACAGCTCGGTAATGAGTCTTGGATCGAAAAAGCTGCCCAGCCAAAAGGCCAGCAGGGTGATCCCCCCCTGAAAGAGCAGCAGGGGCACAGCTGAAAACAGCACGCCGATGCCCAGGGCTGCCGCCAGGGCAATGGAGGAGAAACCATCGAGAATGGATTTGGTAAGGAGTAATTCTGCACCCTGACCGAGTCCCTCTTCAATGGCGCCCAGGATGGTCATGGCACCCATGCAAAAGAGCAGGAAGGAGGTGATCATCCCTTCTACAAAATTCTCGCCGGTGCCGGTGAAACGCTGGCGGAATTTCTCGCCGGCCTGCTCAAGGTGGCGGTTGAGTTGCAAAAGGGAACCGGTGATGGCTCCGGCCAAAATAGCGAGGACCACGACCAGCAGCCACTCGCTTTTGATGAACATGGCCACGCCCATGCCAATGGTAAATAGGCCTATGCCTTGAAATACAACATCAATTACCCTTTGGGGCAATTTCTTCTTGAAAGCCAGTCCAATACTGCCTCCTACAAGAATGGCTGCGGCGTTTACCAGGGTTCCGGTCATTTTACATGGTTTCTATGATGCGATTACGTACGGTGTTGGCAATTTGCTCGTAGCTGTTTTCTTCGGGGAAAACCGGCTGGAGAAATTCGACCTGTACTTTTTTCCATGGGCGGGGGAAGATGCTGCCTTTGGGCAGGGCATCCAAGGCTCCTTTGATGGCTACCGGAACGACCGGGATGTTGAGTTCGCGACTCAATATGGCAAAGGTCTTTTTAAATTGACCAATGTTGCCGGTAACCGAACGGGTGCCTTCGGGAAAAATAATCAGGTTTTTTTGGTTGCGCAGGACTTCTGCCAGTTTTTGAATGGATTCTTTCAGGTTTTGGTTGAGATCCACCACAATAACATTGTTCTTGTTGGCCAAAAAGCGAACAAAGGGAGCCTTTACGTGCTGGGCTTTGGCGTAGAAGTAGGTCTTCCTGATTTGACGGGTCCGCAGCAAAGAGGTGACAAAGAGGCCATCGAAAAAGCTCTGGTGATTGGGCGCAATGATGCAGGGGCCTTCGGGGATGTTCTCCATGCCTTTAGAGCGGTAACGGAAGTAGAGCATGAAGCCCAGTTTGGAAAGGCGCATCATGAGTCGGGTGGGGTACCACGAAACGGGCATTTTAAAGTGCACCTTTTCGCGCAGGATATCGGTCCAGTTGATTTTAATGTCCTCCATGTGGGTTTTCTTTTCTGCCACATAGTCGGCCAGGTTTTTAACCGTTGGAAAATTACTGAGCTCCGAGGCTTCTATGTCCACACCAAAACTTTGTTTGATGTAGACTTGCAGACCCACGCGGTCGAGCGAATCCATCGCCAGGTCGAGTTCGAGGTGGTGCGTGGGGCGTACCTTTTTCCCTTTTTCCACCTCAATGAAGTCGGCTATGATGCGGAATTCTTCACTCAGTTCTTGCTCCGGGCCTTCCTGTACCTCGTCCACTTCGTTGTCGAGGGCAAAGGCGCTGAGCTTGAAGCGCTGCAGTTTACCCAGTCGAGTGCGGGGCAATTCGCTGTTGGTGACAAAGAGCTGAAAAATGCGTTTGTAAGACGAAACCGATTGGTTGAGGGGCTCGATCACTTGCTCACGCAGCTGTTCCTGGGTGGTGGAAGGGTCTTCGGGCAAGATGACGACATTAAGCTGGCCCTCCCGGAAAAAGACCCCGCAGTCCTTCACCAGGTCAGAGACCAAAATCTTTTCTTCGAGCTCGGTGGGATTGATGTTTTTGCCGTTGGACAAGATGATGATCTCTTTTTTACGGCCCGTGATATACAGGAAGCCGTCTTTATCAATATGTCCCAAATCGCCGGTGTGCAACCAGCCGTCCTTAATTACTTCGGCGCTGTCATCAGGTCGCTTGTAGTAGCCTTGCATGATGTGGGGCCCTTTGCTCAGAATTTCTCCTTCATGAATGCGCATTTCTGTGCCGGGAAGGGCCTCGCCGGGTGAGCCGATGCGAACCCGGCCCGGACGGGTAAAGGTGATCATGGGGGCGGCTTCGGTCATGCCAAAACCTTCGAGTACTTCAAAACCCAGGGTTTTAAAATCGCCGCCCACTTCCGGATCGAGGGCCGCTCCTCCGGATACCAGATGGGTCACAGCGCCGCCAAATTTGCGGTGTACCGTTCCAAACAGGAGGCGCGAAAACTTTTGGGAGTTGATTTTCCGGGCCAGGGCAAAGAGGCCCCGCGTAAGTGCTTTTTTGTTGATTTTATCGACAATGCCCTTGCGTATGGCCGCATAGAGGCGGGGTACGCCGATGATGATGGTGATTTTGTTTTCGTTGAGCGTGCGAATGATGTCCTCTGAGGTCATGGAGGGACTGATGGCTACGGAGCCGCCTACCTGGAGGGGAATGATGAGGCTGCCCATGAGCGGGAAAACGTGGTGCAGGGGCAGCAATACCATAACACGCGATTGGGGCGTGTAAATGGGAATTACATTGGAAATGCCGTTGATGTTGGCCAGGAGGTTTTGGTACGAAAGCATGACCCCCTTGGGCGACCCAGTGGTGCCGGAGGTGTAAATAATGACCGCCGTACTTTGCGGGTCGGCGCTGGGGAAGCTGCCGGACGATACTTCGCCGTCCTGCAGGGCTTCGTGGGGGTCGATGACCACCACCTGGGTGAGCACAGCTGCCTCGGCAATGGCTTCCTCCATGAGGGGCCGTTTGTTCTCCGAAACAAAGACAACGGCAGGGGCTGCGTCCTTTAAGATGTAGGCGACTTCAGAGGCGGTAGCCATGAAATCAATGGGAACCGGAATGCCCGCTTGTTTCCAAATGGCATAAAAGGCATAGAACCAGCCGGGGCGGTTTTCCGAAAACACTACTGCGCGTTCTCCCTTTCCCATCTCACACAAGCCGGCATACAGTTCCAGCTTGGCAAACAAATTGCCATACGTTATCTGGTCCTTGCCAAAGGCGATGGCCAGTTGCTCTCCACGGTTTTGTAGCATACAGTTGTTTTAGTATCGAATCTGCAAAAATAGCATTTGACGACAGATTACAAAAATCCTAAAGATAAAACCCTTGCAAGAGCAAAAGGTTTATAATCAAGTGGCTTCATTTTTTGGCTTTAGCGATTTTGTTGTTTTGCTGTAAGGCTTTCTTGTTTATCTTTGGAGGGTTACATATTGGGGTGTAGGACCCCATAAATATCGTGTTTATGAAACGTGTTTATATTCTTTTGGCTTCCGGTTTTGAGGAAGTGGAGGCACTTACCCCGGCCGATGTGTTGCGTCGTGCTGGTTTAGAGGTCTTTTTGGTGTCGACTACGGGTGCGCCCTACGTACAGGGGTCGCATCATATTGTGGTAAAGACCGATTGTTTTTTAGACGATGTGCGGGCTGAAGAAGCTGCGATGCTGTTGTTACCCGGCGGTTTGCCCGGCACCACCAATCTGGCTGCCCACGAAAAAGTCAAGCAGCTGATTCGACATTTTCACGAGTCCCACAAATGGCTGGCCGCCATTTGTGCCGCGCCTATGGTCTTGGGTGAAATGCGTTTGCTCGAGGGGCGCAGGGCAACCTGTTACCCGGGATTTGAAAAGCATTTGCATGGAGCTCAGTATGTCGAAGAGCCTGCTGTCTGCGATGGAAGGATCATCACAGGCAGGGGGGTTGGGGCCGCCATGGCCTTTTCGCTCGAGCTGGTGCGTCAGCTCATCGACGAAGCTACGGCGCTCGAGCTGAAGAAGAAAATGGTGGTGGCCTAGGCGGGTGCAGGTATGTTGACCAAAGGACTGTTGACGGTATTGTTGCTGGTGGCATCCAATACCTTTATGACTTTTGCCTGGTACGGGCACTTGAAATTTCATGAAATGAAATGGTCGGCCAACCTGGGTTTGGTGGCCATCATATTAATCAGCTGGGGCATTGCGCTTTTTGAGTATGTTTTTCAGGTACCCGCCAACCGCATTGGGTTTCGTGACTATGGAGGCCCTTTTAATTTGCTGGAGTTGAAGGTGATACAGGAGGTGGTTTCGCTTACCGTTTTTGTGGTGATTTCGGTTTTGGTATTTAAGTCCGAACCCCTGCGTTGGAATCATGCAGTGGGCCTCCTTTTTCTGGTGCTGGCCGTGTATTTTATTTTTAAAAAATAAATCGGGGGAGATTTTCAACCGAAGCACCCTTTGTTTGTTTAATTTTTGTATTCCTGTTTTTGAACAAACATGAAGCAAAAACCCCTTGTATTTTGGTTTCGGCAGGATTTGCGGCTGCACGATCACCCGGCCCTTCGCGTGGCTCTGGACAGCGGTCGCCCGGTCTTGCCGGTTTACGTATGGGACGCGCGCTTTGACGAGGAACACCCTCTTGGTTTTGCCCGTATGGGACCGCAACGCAGAAAATTTCTGGAAGAGAGTCTGCATGCGCTGGAGGGGCAAATTGCCGGGCGGGGTGGACGTCTGTTGGTTTTACTATACCGCTTTTAAGAATAAGGTGCCGCCTGGTTTGAAAACCGTTTGGCAGATTATGATGTTTACAACAACTACGGCAACTGGGCCTATCAGTCGGGCCGTGGCACCGACAGTCGTGTTAACCGGCGCTTTAATCTGCAGACCCAGGCCAAGCGTTTTGATCCCGACGGAAATTTTGTTCGTCGTTGGGGAAAAGTTACAACAGCCGGGTTCCAAAAATAAAGCGCTCGCTCCACCACGAATTGCTTAAGGCTGTAATGGTCACCCCCTGCGAGGAGGAGGCATGTAGAAATTGGTCGTTACCCAGGTAGATGCCCGAATGGGTGATGAACTTGCTGGTGTTGTAGGAGCGGATGAAAAATACCAGGTCGCCGCGCCTCAGCTGCTTTCGGTCACTTATTATGGTGCCATAGCGGGCTTGTTCCTCCGAACTGTGCGGAAAATCAATGCCGTGCGTTTTAAAACTGGTGTGTAAAAGACCCGAACAGTCCATGCAACGACGCGTGGTTCCACCCATGCAATGTGGCACGCCCAGGTAACTGTGGGCAGTATTTATTAAGGCCTCCGCATTTAAGGTGCCGGTAGCCAGGGGCTGCCCGGCGCCCTGCTCCAAAAAACGCTCCAGTTGGCTGAGATCTCTTCGTTGCGCAACATGTTCCCACGTATGGGAGCCGTAGGCACGGGGAGCGCAGCTCTCAGAGGCAAGGAGCATCAGTGCCAGAAAGACTGTTTTCAATAGTTGGAGCTTAAAAGAAGTCGTTTCCATCAGGGGCAAGATAGAAAAGTTTCTTGTTTGTGGCTACTTACGCTGCTACAAATAATCGAAAATTGAAATCTTCCGGCGCTTTGGCTTTTAAGCTGGTGAGCAAGTTGTAGCTCAGTTCTTCCGCTTCATGGTCGGGAAGAGCTTGTTTTAATTTGAGGTGTACGTCAATGGTTTTCACCAGGCCTTCGCCCGGGTTTTGGCCCACCGAATAACCATTTTTGATGTTTACCTGGTCGATGAGGTGCCCGTATTGTGCCATGCAAAAGGAAGTAATGTCCTCTACAGAGTATATGGCTCCCCGTGATATCAGAATGTTTCTGAACCGTCGTTTCTTTTCTTCCATACTTGGGGCATCTTTTCCTCCACGTGTTGCCGAAAGAAACTGTACGGTGGTTGGCAGAATTTCGGCCTCTCCGTTGTAACTCAGCGGCTCCGAAGCACTAAGTCCGTTGGCCAGGGGCCCGTTGGTTAACCAGTAGGTGGCTTCCACATACAAGGCCTCTTTTTCGTTGTGGTCGATGATTAAGTAGGAGGGCAAATCTTCGCGGTCTCCTTTTAAGTTAATTTTGTGTTCGAGGTGGTTGATGTGTTTCAACATGGCCGCTGTGTTTTCGTCCAGTGTGTCACGCTCTACATTGGTAAAGGCCACACTTTCGTCGCGCATCAAATCCAGCAAGCGGGTTAGGAAAAGGCGTGCGTCGGCATGGCTGAATCGTTCCGTGCCTCCTCTTCGCAGGGCGTAGGTTCCATTTACCGAAGGATGGAAGCCGCCGGCTTTATCCTCCAGGTAGATTTTTCCTTTTTCGTCGCTGACCCGGTCCACCGTTAAAAGGGCTTCGTTTCCGGCTTTTGCGAGCGGAATAATGCTGTTGATGGTGTCGACCCGTCGGTCGGTCTTTTGAACGTACTTGTTGGCTGCCGGAACGGCATTGCAGCTGATGAAGGTTTCCTGAATAACCTGGTTGTTGATGTGGGGAGGGAAGAGGATTTTTATCCACAATAAGGGTTTGCTCATGCTGTTTTTTAAGCCCTTGTCAAACAACTCTTCCAGTTCTTCAGGCAAGAGTGTTTTGTCGCCTGGTTTTATGGGACGGTTTTCTGCCACCGTCAGGTAGCGGTTATTATAGTGGGCCAGGATCTCTTTTTGGAGACCTTCAATAAGGTCGTAATGCTGTAAAAAGCTTTTATCCCCTTCTTTGTCTTCTGTGTGGAGCAAGGGTAAGCCGGGCTGCATGGTCAGAGGGGATTGATTGATGCTCCACCGGGTATGTGCCAGTAATTGAAAATATCGCTCTTTGTTCTCCAGGTAAGGGAAGTCGAAGTAGAAGGAAACCTTGTTTAAATTGTCAATGGCCGCGTCGGTGTCCAGACCCACCCAAAGACAATGATTGAATAAGGGCGAGCGTTGGGGCAGTCTCAATATCTTGTCCTTCATGTTTTTGCTGTTGATTTGATAAACCTCCCCGTCGGCAATGAGCGTATCTGCCCGTAGGTTGTGTAAAAGACGGGGCGTTACCGGAGAGAACACCATGCGCTTCAGATGGTGCTTCTTCATAAGGGCCGGATTCTTATAATGGAATTCATCGGTGGTTGGCAAAATCAGTTGTGGCTCATAGGGCTGGGCATGAATGATGCCGTGTGCCGGCATGGCCGTTGAAAATACTGTAGGGGTCAATTGTAAAGCCAGCTTGTTGAGCAAACGCTCTTCCATATCTTGCATCTCACCCGACAGGGAGAAAACCTCGCTTGCCAGTGCTTCAATCATGAGTCGCACAATGGGATCCAGGTTATCTACATCTCTTATGTCCCAAAGGGCTGCAGCCCTTTTGAACATTCTGTTTTTAATGTTTTCCTTGCTGTAACTGAACGGATTCATAATGTTGGGTTTATTAGGGTGTGTTTTAGTTGCTTTGCTTATTCGGTGGCCAGGGGACCCATATAAAGGGTATAACGGAAACCACATCTTTGGCCATTTTCGCGCAGGTAACCAAGTATGATGACCTCTACTTTTTTTCGTACAGAGCTTGTTTTAAATAAGGCATCTTCCCATTGAATGTCTTTCATCAGGATTTTAATTTCTACTTCAGTAATTCTTTTCTCAAAATGAACAACCGCCTCTTTGATGTAAGTGCTGAAGGTCTCTTCCCATTGACTCTTGGAGAGGACACGTTCAAAATCCATGTCCCAGATTTTACAGCCGTATTCGGCATCGAAAGCGTGCTCTCCGGGACAGGTTGTCAGTAATATTTCGAGGTGTTGATCAATACTTTCCATTAAAGAACAATGGGCCAGTTGGTGATTGCCGTCTTCAAAAAGAGATTTGAAATGCAATGGTGCCTGATAATGGTTTTGGGTCATTTTGGGTCAGTTTGAATGAGGTCAGAGGGTGGGAATTGATTGAGTTTCGATGTTGTAATTAACAAAATATAGATTTTTATTCATGTGTTTATTCCTTGTGTTGTGAAAAAATATTTCAACAAAGTTAAATAAAACTTTTCTTTTTTGTTTTATTTATCCCTAATTTTGTTGACGATAATTCTCTCCAACCCCCCCGGGGTGTTTTAAGAGAAGCTGTTTTTTTGGGTATGATCAGGCCTGAACGATACCTTGAATTATTCTTAATGTTTAATTTTTAAATTGAAATCTTATGGCTTTTAGGGCATCATTGCAATTGGCCGGCAAAGAGTACGATGTACTCGATTGCGATTACAAACTGGAGCGGGACGTTGACAGTAAAGGGCGTCCTGCATCTAATGTTTACGGTGGAAAAATCCGCGTACAGGTAGAATCAACTGAAGACACTGCTATTTTGGAGCAGATGGTTAATCAGTTCAAGCCTATTTCAGGCAGCATTGTCTTTAAGAAAGGCGATGAAGAGGCTAAAATGAAGGAATTGCTTTGGGAGAACGGTTACATCGTTTCTTTTGAAGAGTCCATTGATGTTGTTGGATCACGTCCGATGACAACTTCCTTTACTGTTTCGGCCCAGGTGCTTAAGATGGGCGGTGCCCAGTTTGAGCAAAACTGGCCTAAGTAAACCCTTGCTTTTGAAAAACCTGTCCGTGTCTTTATGTAGACCGGCAGAAGCAACGACAGTATTTCGCTGTTGAGTTTTTTAACAGAAGAGGCTGTCTCAATTTTTTATGGTACCCCTGTTATCAGACGGTACAGAATACTGAACCTTAATCCTACAACCCTGATTCATCCCTGGTTTTCCTCCAAAAAAACGAGGGGGTGTTAAAAGCTTTCCATAGCTGTTGGGTTCAAGATGGTGTTTTGGTGTTACTCCCCTTAAGGTATAAACTGTTGAGGCGGCCTCATTTTCTTAACCCCGGTTGTGTGTGGTTTGCTGCATGCAACTCAAAACCAATGTTATGGGTATTTTAGATTATGAAATTGGAGGCAATGAAATTAAAGTAGATGCCTCTGAGGGAATTGCCGATATCCCTGAAAATCGGACACTACTAATTGAAAAGCTTACCGCTGATGACCCCGTTAATCCTGAGGTCGTTCAAAATCTCTCAACGATTGAAGAAGTTTTTGCTCATTTTAAGCCCAATGTAGATGTGGAGTTTGAAGATGAGGAAGGACAAAGTGTCAAAGAAAACTTTAAGTTTCAGAACGTAGGTGATTTCAGTGTTAAAAACATGACGGAGCAAAGTGATTTTCTGAAATCGCTCAACCGTCAAAAGGAGTTTTACGATTCCCTCATCAAGCAACTTCGCACCAATAAGGTTTTGCAAAAGGCGCTAGAGGATCCAGCTTCTAAGAAGGCGTTTATCCAGGCTTTGACCGAGCTTCGAAAAGAACTGGATGTGGATTAGATGTGCATTAGATATCTCTTTACCATATTCATTATTTGATTAAATAGCCCTTTAGGCAGATCGTGATTTGGGCGTTTATCAAAATTGTTTAACTGTAAAGCCGATTTTCTTGCAGTCTATTAAACAAAGTTGTTTTAATGTAATATACAAATACTAAGATTACCAGTTATGGCAAGTGAAAAAATTCAACAAGCGAAAATACAGGATTCACAAGATGTGCTGGTGGCGGATGCGGTAAAACCCAGCCAGGAGGTGCTGACCTCTGCCCTCCATGAATTGTCACGTTTTGGCGGATTTAACTTTTTGGAGTCCTCGGTGGATGGCATTCAAAATTTGAATCCAGAAAGAAAAGCCCGGAAAAAGATTTTCCTAACCGATGAGCAAAAAGCGGCCGAACGCAGTGCCCTTCGGAGTAAAATTGATTTGTGGATCGATTTGCTGAGCAACAACGAATCTACCACCGACATGCTGGAAGTGTGTAAAACCAAGGGCGTGAGCGTTGCCGATAAGTTGCAGGAGAACCAATTGCAGGCAGTTAATGCCGTGCGTTCTCTGGAGCAGTCATACAGGGCTGTGATGCTCTTCTATAAAAACACAGAACTTGAAAAAGTAAGCAATATAACTTTGGTCAATGCTTCTATGGAGCAGCTGACCGATTTGGACAATTCCCGTTTTATCGACCATGTAGCTGCTGAGTTGAAGCAAAACTTCGATAAGCTGGACTTAAGGATGAATTATTCTCTTCTGGTGCTGCCCGGCTATTTGGGGTCGAACAAGGTGGTTGAAAAATGGTCTAAAATTGCCCACGACAATAAAGTGATGCTCTTCACCGATTTTGCCGATTTGGACAAACCCGATGATGTTGTGGAAATGTTTTTCCTCTCCAATCTGGCAGGTGGCGATACCTTTAAAAGCAACACGACCATGAGTTGTAACTGGTTGGTTGGTCGCGGTGCCTACAAAGAACTGGGCGAAGAGGATGATTTGCACGTTTCCCCCTCGGCAGCCCTTGCCGGAAAAGTTCACAAAACACTTATGTCGCAGGTTACTGCCGGTAAAAAGTTTGGCGGTATTAACGAAGTGGACGGCGTTGTTTTCCAATTGAAGAAAAGTGAGATTTCTCAATTGGAGAAAATGGGGCTGATTCCTATGGTTAATGAATACGGAAAGGTTATGGCTTTTTCGGCCAAGACTTTGTTCAATGGCGACAACCTGGGCCTGCAAACCTACTCGGTGGTGCGTGTGTTTGACTACATTACCAAGGTATTGTTCGACTTTCTTAACCGTCGTTCTTTTGAAAACTGGAGCAGCAAAACCGAACGAGATTTGCGCTCGCAAATTGTCAAGTTTCTGGATGGGGTACAAGGTCCCGACCGACTCATTGAGAAGTTTCGCATCCAACGTTTTGAACAGGATCCGAATCAGAAAGACCGAATCTTTTTGGACATTCATCTTACGCCCTATTTCCCGGCCAAGAGTTTTGTAATTAAACTGGACGGTATTAAAGGTGACGATGGCGCCAGCTGGAACAGCGAGTACGAACAGGGTTGATGCCGCGTGTCTGAATAATTCTTTTCAATAGCTGATGCCTCTGTTTGAACAGGTGAGGTGTCGGCTATTGGAGCTTTGTTTCAGTTTAAAACTACAGGATAATGGATTTTTTAAATCTGAATGAATCGGTTAAAACAAGTATTCGCATTGCTCAGGGGCTCGCCCGTGATTTGGGGAATGGTTGTTATACCTCAGCACATTTGTTAAAGGCCTTACTGCATAAGGAAATCGGATTGACCGGTTTTTTGCAGAGCATGGATAAGGATGTGGCCTATATGGAAGAATGGGCCGATGTACGCATTGACGATTTGCCCAAATCTGGCCTTCACGGCGAGATGGTGGCCGCACCTGAAATCGCTGGTGTTTTTGAGGAGGCGGACAATGTGCGCATTAAGTTGGGCTTACTCGAAGTAAATCCCATTTGTGTTTTAACAGCTTTGGTAAAGCCTGGGATTGGTTTTGATGTGGGGCATTTGAAGAGTTTTCCCGTTCGGGAAAATGAAATCCTTGATCTGTACCTTTCCGGTGGGGCCACTAAGGGGGCTCCCGGATTTCCCGGGATGGATGCCGATGATGGTGCTGCAGGCATGCCCGCTTCTTCGTTGATGAAATATTGCATCGACAAAACGGCACTGGCTCGTGAAAGCAGCAGTTCATCCATCGTTGGAAGAGAAGGAGAGCATCGTATGATGGTTGAGATTCTCGGTCGCCACAGTCGCCCCAACGTCTTAATTACCGGCGATCCCGGTGTTGGGAAAACGGCACTGGTCGACGGTCTGGCCTGGGATATTGTCAATAAGAAGGTGCCGTCCTTTCTGGAAGATGTGGTCTTGTATGAGTTGGACAATGGGGCCCTGGTGGCGGGAGCGACCTATAAAGGAGAGATTGAAGACCGTCTGAAGGGCATCATTAAGGACCTGAGAAAACTGCATCGTGCCATCTTGTTTATCGACGATATTCACACTTTGCTCGATCCCAAATCAGGCAACAGTGGCGCCGGCAGCATCCTAAAGCCGGAACTCTCACGGGGCGATTTGACGGTAATTGGTGCCACTTCGGTGGATGAATACCGCAAGATTATTGAACCCGATCAGGCTTTTGGCCGGCGTTTTGAGGTGCTGATGCTCCAGGAGCCCGCAGAAAAAGTGGCCGTGGAGATGCTGCAGACTGTTTCGGCCCGCTATGCCGATTACCATCGTTTAAAGGTGGCCCCGGAGGCCTTGAAAGAATGTGTGCGTTTGTCGAAGCGCTACATAAAAGACCGGAAATTGCCCGATGCCGCAATTGATTTGCTGGACCGAAGTATGTCGGCCGTGAAGATGATGAATGAGACCTCTAAAGGCGACTTACAGGAATTTCAGGCCGCTTTGGCGGAGGTGGAGGGCGCCTTTGAACGCAGCGAAGAGGAACGCGTTGCGGATTTGCGTCAGCTGTACCTGGCCATGCAGAGTCGTTTAAGTCCCGTTTTGTTGGGGATGTTGACTCAGGAGACCGATGCGGAGACCTTGAACAGTGTGGAGGACTGGCTGCCGTTTTTGGGAGCGGTTATAGAAGAATTGCAGGCCTTTTGTAAGGAGGCACACACCGAATTGCAGGCTCAGGAAATTGCGGCGGTGGTTGCCAATAAAACCGGCATTCCCATTGGAAAGATTCAGTCGGGCGAGCGGGAGCGTTTGTTGAAAATGGAGGATTTGTTGCGCAAAAGGGTAGTGGGGCAGGATGCCGCTTTGAAATCTCTTGTAGATGCCATCCTTGAATCGCGCAGTGGTATGAATAAGCCGGGTCAGCCCATTGGTTCCTTCTTTTTACTGGGCCCGACAGGTACTGGTAAGACTGAGCTGGCCAAGGCTTTGGCCGAGGCCTTGTTCAACGATGAAAAGGCGATGATTCGTTTTGATATGTCGGAGTTTAAGGAAGAACATTCTGCCGCTTTGCTTTATGGGGCCCCTCCCGGCTATGTGGGCTACGAAGAAGGTGGCATGTTGGTCAATAAAATACGTCAGCAACCTTATGCCGTTGTGCTTTTTGATGAAATAGAGAAGGCACACGCTTCGGTGTACGACATCTTTTTGCAGGTGATGGATGAGGGAAAGTTGCACGACCGTTTGGGCAAGGAGGGCGATTTTTCCAATGCCATTGTTCTGTTTACTTCTAATGTGGGCAGCCAGTGGTTGCTTGAACAGCGCGAGGCCGGAAAACAAGCCAGCGTCACCGAAATGATGGACGTGATGGGGACCCATTTCAGACCCGAGTTTTTGGCGCGACTTTCAGAGATTGTTCCTTTCTATCCGATTACCGAAGAGGTTCTGTTGAAAATCTTTGACATTCAAATGAAAGATGTTCATGCACTACTCGAGAAACAGGGGATCACTCTTGTGGTAACGGAAGACGCCAGAAAGATGCTGGCATTTAAAGGTTTTACACCTCGATATGGTGCCCGACAAGTATCCGGTATCATTCGGAACTATATACGCAGACCACTGTCCCGTTTCCTTATCAGCGGGCAGTTAAGCAAGGGCAGTACGATGGTCGCTGATTTGGATGAGGACGGTACGCTGCGCTGGAAGCAGCAAGAGCCGGAACTTGCTGTGGTTTCCGGTCTTTCTTTATAGCAGCAACAGCCTTCCAATGAAAAAAGGAGTCGGTCCCCGCAGGGCCGACTCCATTTTTTGCATCGCTCGATGCCTTTGTTTAAGGTAAATCATTGCTGTTTATCCAGAAATACTCTTGCCCGAGCGATTCGAATTTGTTCTTTTCAGAGACCCCGTTCTCCAATTGCAGCTTCTTTACGTTGAAATATTCCAGCAAAAGTTCAAGACGTTCATTCGATACTTTTCGTTTATTTGATAGACTTTTGATGGTAACGGGGTTGCTGGTGTCCAGTTCATTCGGAGAATTGGTAATGGTATTTAGTGCTGCCTTTAGCGTTTGTTTCTTTAAATGGCGTTGTTTGGGCGGGTCAAAACTATTTTCCTGCAATTCGGTCAGCAGCAGGTCCTGTATGTCTTTTCTAACTTTTCGGGTGGAGCGGTAGCGCCACTTGTAATCCTCCTCCTGTCGCAGGTTCGCCCGTTGAAGGTCTTCGCAGTTGCAAGCGTCAGGAGCTGCTGCACTTTTGCTTTTTCTTCTAAAAAGCGGGAGCTTTTCTTTCTTTCCCAGCTCAAAGGCCGTTAACTTCTCCATAAAAGACAGCAGGTTGTCGTATTCGACACCTGAAAGCAGCAGGTAGTAATCAGGCCTTTGCTTTGTCGGAAAAAATGTAGAGTCGCTTACTGAAAATGCCGATCTCAGGAACCAGCCAGGGCTTTGCGTAAAGAAGGCTTTGAACTCGTGAATGCTGCTGTTTTCTGCTGAAAAAGAAAAGTGCCGGGTCAGAGATTGGGCATATTTGTCGCGGTGACTACCAAAAGTATTAAAGGCCTCATTGAGGTTTTGAACAAGGGTGCTGTTGTCGCTTTTCACCTGAATCAGAAAGGTGTCGATGGCCGAGGTGATGAGGTCGAGCGACAGACTTTGTTCTTTTTCGGGAAACAGTATGGCTCCCTGGGTCATGCTTCTATCCGGGAAATCCAACATGTAGGCATTCTTATGGCTTTCTTTAAAAGCATGTTCTTCTTTAATTAAAGAGGGAAAAAGGATGAGCTCCCGTTTGGCCTTTGCGACACTTGGGGCGTAGGCTTTGATGAGGTTGCTGGTCTGAATGACAAAATTGTTGTAATGGTTCTCGCGGCCGGCATACATTTGCAGGCCCAATAAGCGACAGTTGTAGTTGGCCAGGTTATTTCCAAGCTTCTCTTCAGGCCATTCCTGGTCGTTGCCGGTTTCGCCCAGTAAAATGATGACATGGGTGGCGTCGGAGTTGTTGTTGCACAGTTCAATGCCTTTTTCCAGTCCATGCCATGCCTGGTTCTTCTTTAAGGGCAGGTAGCTCTCAATGTTGGCAGAACGTGCAATGAGTACTTCTAAGACACTGGCAAAATCGGAACTGAAGGGCTTGTGATCGACGACCAGGTTTTGATTCTGGTCCCCCATGGAAATGACCGAAGCAAATTGGTAGTTGAATTCGTCGGATTGACTCTCCAACAGGGTTTGCATATTTTGCATGGCATTGACCAGGGTAGGGAATTTGTCGAGGGTTTCAGCACCCGCTTCTATTACAAAAACAATGTTTATTTTTTGCAGATTCTCTTTGATTTTTTTACTCTCCCGATAAGTGATGGCCGAACCATTAACATTGAAAACATAGTTGTCGGTCTTGTCGACAACGGGCATAAAGAAGCCGGTTTGAATATGGACCGAATCTTTTTCGCCGTGGCGGTTGAAAACCGGGTAGTAAGGCAGAATGTCTGGTTGTACCATCGACAAATCGTCGACTTTCAACTGGGATAAAATGGGCTGCATATCCCAAAACAATTGCTGGCCAAGACTTTGAACCATGGATTTGTTGACCCAGCCCAGGATGTCGCTTTCCGCCTCTTCGGGAAGCAGGCTTTCTTTCCGTGAGAGGAGCACTTTTTTTCCATCGTCAGAGTATTTCATCAGATATACCAGCTCATGTAAGGGAAGGGCTTGATGTTCCATTCTGAGGTTGGGATCTTTGTAAAGTCGAACCGAATCCTTAATGAAAAAACTTCCGGTCTTTTGAAAGGCGGTGGTGTCGGTCAGGGCCAAAAGATACTTGTTGGACAAGTTGTTGCTTGTGTTGGTGGCCGACCTGGCACTGAGCAGCATGCGGGACTGGTGTATCCAGCCGTAGTATTCTGCTTTTTTGAAATCGGTCAGTTGGTCGTCCTTGATTATATCCGGTTGGTATTTGATCAATTGCAGAAAATCGCCTTTTTGGCCGATCACCAGAAAGGCTTCCATAAAATTCAGGTCCTTTTGTTTATGCCGGCTTCCCGGTTTGCGGTAGCTCACATTGTTGTCGCGATCTGAATAAACCACCCAGGCACTTTTATTCAATACCGATTTAGGTGCTTTTAAATCTGTGGCACAATAGTTCATAGAATGCTCACGCGGAATTTCAGTCAGACGGGTGAGTCGGTTTACCGGGGCACAAGCGGCCAGCAGAGCAACAACAAGCAGGAGGTAGAGTTTAGGGGCGTTCATGACTTAGGGTTTTTTGATTCACTTTGTAACGGTCGTTTTGAATAACGTAGATGACGGAAAGACAGTCGGTGCTCCCATCCCCCGGGGTATCTACAACGACTCTCTCTATCGCTGTTTTGTTGCTTTTACCGGTTATTTTAAGTCCCTGACAATACGAATAAAAATCGTTGTATTTTGTGTTGTTGACGACAACCAGCGTAGCGGGGTTGTTGCAAAGGTATCTCGACAACATATAGTTGTAGTTGCTGTTGAAGGCTTTGCCATCGGCCAAGGCCTGTAGCTTACTTTTAATATCCATTGCTATCAGAGATAAGACATCGGTAGAGTCGTTGTCGCTGTAGCGTGGCAGAATTTCAATTTTGTGGCGGGCAGGGTAGTGGTTTTTGTCGGTAGTCAACAGTACCTCATACACACCCGGCTCCCGAAAAGCGTAGATGGGATTCTTCTCTCTGGAGTCGATGAGACCACTTTCCCCAAACTCCCAGCGCCAGATGTTGGCTTCGCCTTCCGACTTAAAAACCAGGAACTCATCCTGCAAGGCTGTTTGCGGACCGTGAATGGTAATGAAAGGGCTTTGCGCCTTTAAGGGGGAGTCGTCGCTTACGTTGACCAGGAAATATTTCTCGTACTTTTGGTCAACTGTTAGTTTTACCCGGTATTTGCCCGGTTCGGTAAAGATGTAGGTGCCTTGTCTTTCTCTGGTCTGTTCGTTGTTGCCGAATTCCCATAGCCAGCTTTTGGCCCCACGTGTGCTGTCGCAAAAATGAAGGGGCGCATTCACGCTGATGTCGTGGCTCGATAGCGCTGCTTGTAAGGTTTTTTCCTCGGAGCAGGTCCGTAGGAAAACCAGAAATCCAACCAGGTATAAGACCAGGAGGAGGAGGGTGATTTTTAGATATTTTGCCATTGGATAGGGGATAAGGGGTGCTTACTTTTTCAAGTTGTTGATTTCCTGTAGCTTTTGGTCCAGGCCGATTTCGCAATCCTGAAGATTCTGCTTAAACGTGAGTGTGTTTTGTGTCACACTCCAAAGCTTCTTTTTGTCGATGAACCACATTTCGTACAAGTCGGCTACCTGAGCAAAAGCTTTATGCCTGTTGTCCCAGGTGTTGTTGTTGTACTGCTTGCGCAAATCACTGATAAGGAATTTGATATCGTTTTCTTCGTAGCTGGCATTAATGCCTGGTTGAAATCGTCTGATTTTTTGATAGATGGAGTCGCAAACTAAGCTTTGCTTGCGTTGTTCTTCACGAAACTCCAGGATGCGGTCCATTTTCTTTATCACAAGGGTTTTGTCGGGCATGTCCAGCCAATGTTGCTGGTGTTTAAACAGCAGGTGGACAGACAGGCTGCAAAGGCATAGAAACAAAAGGGAGACGTATAAAAAACCCAGTTTTTTTTCTTTTGAATTCACGTATTTTTTCTGACTCATGGCTTTTCTGTTTGATTTTCGACACCGGCAGTGGCTGAGCCTATCGATAGGCGACGGGCGGCCAGTTTATTGTTGTTGATACATCGGAGCAGGTCCTCCCGAATCAATTGTTCTTCCTGAAGCATATAGCGAATGCTGTCTTTGGTATCTAAGAAACCATTGAACTGTTGGGTCAGCATTCGGTACAAACGTGCGTCTGATGGAGGCATTTTGTCGAGGTGACTCATTAATCCCATTTTTTTATCGCTGATGACTTCCTGCAGGTGAAGATCGTTGATGCGTTCATTGGTGTTAAGTAACTGGGTGAGCAGCACCAGCGAGTCGGCCTTCTCCGTGGTCTCTATCTGAAGACTGAAGATGCGGTCGAAGGCCATGGTTTGTTGTTCAATTTTTTTCAGTTCCACTTTTGAGGTGTGAACAAATCCAATCAACAGCACCAGGGCTGTTGCTACGGTGGCCAGCAGAATACTAATGAATTTGAACCAGGCCAGAAGTACTTGTTTTCTGTTTTTTGCTTTCATGGTAATGGGCTTAAGATAACCAGGTGTTGCGTCCCAGGAAATTTCTGCCAGCACCTGTTTTGTGCAGTGTAAATGGGTTTTGGCGGGGACTTGTAATAAAATGAATCTTGGGTTGCGAGGAGGCCGGAAGTAAGTTGTTCAATAACAGGGTTAAGATGTTATGAATGGGGGCATCGGGCAGAAAGGAGGGAAGCTTTTCCGGCGGGATGGGTCCAATTTCTATATTCAGGTCGTTAATCAGCAAGGGGGAGGTGCCATCCAGTACAAAATCTCTTCCCAATACGCCCTGGCCCAACTTTTTCGGTAGCCTGCTTAAGGATTTGTTTTTGGCGTGTGATGATTTTCTTATGTGCACCGGAATATCCAGAATGATCTCAATCGCCTTTGCCATACCGGACCTGGACAGGCGGATTTCGGGCAGGACCGGAATCAGTTTCATAAACAATACGGCCTTACTTATTTCCATCTCTTTAAGAATGGGCCAGTATTGTTTAAAAACACTTACGTATTCGGGATATTCATTTTTCTTGTCGTAATGCAGCTCCAGTTGTTGGGATAATACGCGATGGGCGTCTGCCTCCGTTTCAAACAGGCGGAAGTAGTTGCGAATGAAGAACTCTTCGGCACGTTGTCTGTTCATATCGGCCAGTATCCTTTCCTTTGAACGTTGGCCGGGAGAAGGTGTCGTTCGATGGAAGAGTCCCTCCGGGAGCTGATCGTACAGGCCTCTTCGGCGAGTATGGATGACCAAAGACGTGTCGGTGTTCTTGTAACGTCCGTATTCAACACTGGCTATGTCCTTGGCTACTCCACGTTTGGCGGCTCCATCGCGAATGATCAACAGCTGATCCATGGATAAGCCCTGTTCAAGCAGGAGGGCGGCAATGAGTTCGGCCTTATAGTCGGATGCCCCCTGATGGATGGTCGGGTTGCCTATTGCAGATTGTGCTTGCATAACAGTAGGGGGACTTAATCAAAGATGCTGTAATTGCCTGTTTTGTTTTGCCTGGGGGCAGTGAACCCGGAAGTCTCTGAAACCACAATGCTCTCCTTATGTTGCCCAATGTATTCGAGCTGACTGAGTTTGCTCCAAAGCTCGCCGATGGTACTCAGAAGAATGTCGGCTTCGAGCATGGTCGTTCTAATGTTGCCATGTTCGTAGAGTATTTGCATGGATCTGGCCAGCATGTCTTCAAAGGAACCGGGGGTAACATCGCTCCATTCGTAAAAGTAGTTCAGCAATTCTTCTTTGTGGGGCCCACTGATGGTGGAAATGCTGATGTAAAGCGTGTGGGCCAGGGTGGAGATGTAATTGATGGTGTCTACCGGCGCCATATAAAGGGCCTTGTTTCGGTAGTTGAAATATATGCCGGAAAGGTAGCTTAATAAATCCCGGCATACATGCATGATATTGCCTGCCAGCTGTGTCTCGTTGGAACGGCTGTATATTTTGGCTATGATGTTTCGCGCATTTTTTTCTATATCGATCAGCTGGTGCGCAAACTTATTGTGGTACTCCACCAATTCGGGATGGGCGTTCATCGAGGTGCAGGGCGGTATGTAGTTGTGGTCGACCTCGTATTGATCTCCTTTTTTACGAATACGTCCTATAATGAGGTGATGGTTGCCAAATTCCAGGGTGTCAATTTCGCCGGAAGGCACGACCATTAAATCGTAGTTGTGCTCTGCATCGGGATGACGGGGCGGATTTTCTTCCGGATCGGGTTCTCCCGTTGGGATCCTTTTAAAGGGGTTGGCTACAACAATGATGTCCCAAAGGCTTATCTCCCGGTCTTTGTGGCGGTCTTTGTCTTTGGTTGGGTCGTGACGACGAACCAGGGGGGCTTCCGGATCGGGATGAAAGGCAATTCTCAAACCCGATCGGGTAATGGCATTGCAGTGCAAAAGCCTTATTTCTATATGGCCGGAGGGGTGTTCACTGATTTTAATGCCATCGGTATCGCGCTGTTGCCCATTGGCCGGGAGCAGCCCAAAATTATGCTTGTTGAGTCCCTGCGTGCTCACATCCCTCAGGGCTTCAATAAAGTAGTTCTCTGTTTGTAGAAAATGTTTGGCCGACACATTCATGCTGTCTTGCCAGTTGACCAATTTGTTGCTGAAATTCTTCATTTTTTTGCTGGATTGGGGGTGGTTTCCATTTTAACTCGTTTGGCGATGATGGTTCTTCGCTCTTTTATTTTATTCTCCTTGAAACTTTTGTTGAAATCGATGTGCCTTTTTGAGCGGAAGAAGGATGGACGGGTATAGAACATCCAGCCAATCTCACTTTCTTTGGAAAAATGCTCAATGGGAGCCAGCGGAGATTTGATGTTGTAGTCGTTGATGAGTCGTTTGAACCAAACACCGAAAGGCAGGTCCCGAGGAGCCTTTGCTTTAATTTTTACGGGATGGTCATCTCCCATTCTTTTTATCAACTCTACTTCTAATACAATGAGTGCCTTGTAATCTATGCTGCCCGGTTCTTCCGGAGTTTCGCTGTTGGTGTTATAGTACCAAACACGATAGACTTCTGCGGGTATGGTAATGAAGCTTTGATGGGCTTTAACAAAAAGCGAGGGGAAGATAAAGGCCAAAAGGCTTCCTCCCGCCCATAAACCGTACTGCAATTCGTTACACAAATTAAAAATCAGCACAAATAAACCGTAAGCCGGTAAAAGGGTGAGGGTTAAAACCAAAAGTTCAACGCCGTACTTCTTGTCCGGCTGCAAGGCCGGGAGGAGCAGCTGGGCAAAAATACAGCCCAAAGAACCGGCAAAAATCAGGGTCAGAAGGTAGCCATGTGGCATGTACTGGTATTGGAGAAATCCGGCCAGGGCCGGAAGGCAAAGCAGCAGGATGCCCAGGAGCATACTCAGCAGGGTCTTTTTCAATTGTGGCAGCCTTAGTTTTTTTAGAATAAAGAAGCCAATCAACAGAAGGATAAGACCGAGTATTGGCCATAATAAGTATGATGTTAATAATTCCATGTTGCTTGTGACATATGGGTTAGGGGAAGGTTGAAGCAGAATTTTGTGAATGTTATAGCGCCAATGTAGAAGGGTGTTCGATGTTTGGCGCAATACAGCGGGTAGGCGTCCGCGAAGTGGGAATGGTGTTCATCATTTGGGTACTTGGGTTAAAGATAAAAATTGCGACGAATGATTACCGCTTTTCTGTTGTTGTACTAACGATAATTATTTCACGAGTCAAATATATGAAATGTGTTTCAGAAAAAAAATATTTGAAGATTTTTTATGCATTTATGTGCTTTTGTTTAATTTGTCGCACCAAGGGTTTAATCATTAAAAATAAATAGGATGAAGATTACCATTATAGGCAGTGGCGGTGTGGGTGGTTATTTTGGTGCGCGACTGGCCCAGGCGGGCAATGATGTTTGTTTTGTAGCGCGCGGGGCCCATCTCGAAGCCATGCAAACCAGGGGGTTAATGTTGAAAAGCATTTTGGGCGACGTTCAGATTGGTAGGGCGCGTTTTGTTTCGACCCTTGCGGAGTCGGGGCCCGCCGATTTGATTTTGGTAGCAGTAAAAGCCTGGCAGGTGGCCGAACTGGCACCGCAGATCGCGGGACTTTTGGGAGCTGGCACGCTCGTTCTTCCGCTTCAAAACGGGGTGCTGGCTACCGAGGAACTGACGGCTGCTTTGCCTGCTGAGCAGGTGCTTTCCGGGCTTTGTCGCATCATCAGTTATGTGGAGGCCCCCGGAGTTATTCGTCATACCGCGGTAGAACCAAGCATTGTTTATGGCTTCCGCGACCCCGCTTTAAATGTCAAAGCCGCTCCGCTTATAACTCTTTTTGAGCAGGCCGGGATAAAAGCCCGTTGCTCCGCACAAATTGAGGCCGATTTGTGGAAGAAGTTTATTGCGATATGTGTCAGTGCCTATTTGGCGCTGACCAGGTCAACCTATGGCGAGCTGCGCTCGTGTAAGGAAACGCGCGCCACGATGCAGGCTTTGTTTGAAGAAGTGGCCATGGTGGGCCGGCGTTCAGGGGTAGTCATTGAGGAGGACTTTGTGGCCAGGACCATGGCTGTTATCGATACTTTTCCTCCGGAAACCACCGCTTCGCTCACCCGAGATATTTGGGAGGGAAAGCCTTCTGAGCTGGACTACCAGAACGGAGCAGTGCTTCGTTTGGCCGACAAACTTGGTGTGGACGTTCCGGTAAATCGTTTTATTTACCATTCGCTGCTGCTCATGGAGCGCAGGGCACGGAAGGGATTATAGGTGGGTGTGGGCGCTGTTTTCGTTATAAGGACCAGTGATGGCGAGGGCGCTTACCAGTTTAAATTCTTGAAAGATTAAATGGTTTGTTTATTTAAGCATTTTGCTTAAGTTTAGATGTTTAACCAATCAAACTTATTATGGAAAAAATTATTGGACTGGTAGCACTTATTTGCGCCATTTGGGTTATTTATGATGTTTGGGCCAAAGGAAAAATGGGTGCAGGCTCAAAGATTTTGTGGACCATCTTTGCTCTGCTGTTCAGCATCATTACCGCCATCGTTTATTACTTTGTTAAGAAGAAGTAGTTCGTTCTTAGCATCAAAAAAGAGCTGCTCCTTTTGGGGGCAGCTCTTTTTTTGCGTCTGAAGTGCACTAGTCGCGAACCTCTTTTAAAGCAGCTTCGGCTGCCTTAAGCATAGGCCGGATGTCCATTTCGGCACCCACCGCCGCTCGCATCCAATGGTTGGGCGTCAGGCGCCCCAACTGGTAAATGCGGTCGGTTTCGTCGGCAAAGTCTTTTCCTTTCAGATGGTCTTCGAGCTGAAATTCAATGATGTTGCCGTAGGCATAGGCCGACAGGTAGAGGGGATAGCTGATCATGTGCGAGTAGATGGCCAGTACCGGCTGGTCTTCAATGCCGTAAACCGGTGCAAAATAATCGTTCCATATCTCATTGGCCAGTGCAATGGTCTGGGCCTTCAACTCTGCAGCGCTGGCTTCAGGATTATCGTAGAGCCACTTCCACACCCGCATATCGAGCAGAGACACGCCCATTATTTCGTAGGTCGACCACAGCAGGTCGATGGTACGGAAGGCTTCCTCGGCCGGATCGCTCGAGGGCATGCCCAGTACATCGAGATCCCTTTTCTGGTAGATAAAGGCCAGGGCTTCGGTAAAGGCGGTATTGGGCACTCCATTGAGCAGATAGTGATCCATGTCGTAAAGCGAAATCGTTTGCTCCACATTGTGACCCAGCTCATGCATGGCAATGTTGTAGCCCTTGTAGTCCATCCCCTTGTCGGGTACCCTGGTGCGGAGGTAGGACTGCATGCCGCGCATGGCGGCTCCCCAGGCATGACCCGAGCCACGTGCCGGCTCTAC